>NZ_CP072334.1:2243590-2560308 GCF_018127805.1 Prevotella sp. oral taxon 475 | reverse complement strand
GCCATTGGTGATGGTGGAGTATTCTTCGCCCAATACCAACAAGCCTTTGCACCTCGGACACGTGCGAAACAACCTCCTGGGATGGTCGCTCTCCAAGATTATGGAAGCCAACGGCAACCGTGTGGTAAAGACAAACATCGTCAACGACCGCGGAATACATATCTGTAAATCGATGCTGGCATGGCAAAAGTGGGGCAATGGGGCTACTCCCGAGAGCACAGGAAAGAAAGGCGACCACCTTATTGGCGACTATTACGTGGCCTTCGACCAGCATTATCGTGCCGAGTTGGCTGAACTGACGGCCAAATTGAAGGCTGAAGGTATGACCGACGAAGAGGCAGAAAAGCGCGCTAAGGAAGAATCGCCACTCATGAAAGAGGCACACGACATGCTTGTGCGTTGGGAACAGGGCGACGAAGAGGTGCGTGCGCTGTGGCGGAAGATGAACGATTGGGTGTATCAAGGCTTCGACGAGACTTATAAAGCCATGGGTGTGGGCTTCGACAAGATATATTATGAGTCGGAAACCTACCTCGAAGGCAAGGCCAAAGTGGAAGAAGGATTGGCCAAAGGGCTGTTCTTCCGCAAGCCCGATGGCAGTGTTTGGGCCGATCTTAGCAACGAAGGGCTCGACCAAAAGCTGTTGCTCCGGGCCGACGGAACAAGCGTCTACATGACCCAAGACATCGGAACAGCCGCCCTCCGCTTTAAAGATTACCCCATCGACCAGATGATTTACGTGGTGGGCAACGAGCAAAACTATCATTTTCAGGTGCTTTCCATCTTGTTAGACCGGCTTGGATTCAAATGGGGAAAAGAACTGGTGCACTTCTCTTACGGTATGGTTGAACTGCCCAATGGCAAGATGAAGAGTCGCGAAGGTACCGTGGTAGATGCTGATGACCTGATGGAAGAGATGGTTTCTGCCGCTCGTCGTACCAGCGAAGAGTTGGGTAAGTTTGCCGATATGACTGAAAGCGAGCGCAACGAGATTGCCCGTATCGTGGGACTTGGCGCATTAAAATACTTCATTCTCAAGGTCGATGCTCGCAAAAACATGCTCTTCAATCCCGAAGAAAGTATCGACTTTAATGGCAATACCGGGCCATTCATACAATACACCTACGCCCGCATACGCAGCATTATGCGTAAAGCCGAGGCCGAAGGCATTGTTCTGCCCACCGTTTTGCCCGATACACTGCCTCTCAACGAGAAGGAAGTGCAAATCATTCAGAAGCTCAACAGCTTTGAGGCGGTGATAGAGCAGGCCGGAAAAGACTACAGTCCCAGCGGTATCGCCAACTATTGCTACGAACTGACCAAAGACTTCAATCAGTTCTACCACGATTACAGCATCCTCAACGCCGAGAGCATCGAAGCCAAAACACTGCGTTTGGCTCTGGCTAAGAACGTGGCCAAGACCATTAAGAACGGCATGTCGCTGTTGGGCATCGAGGTTCCCGAGCGGATGTAAGCCGAGAAAACGAGTTGGCGGGATGCCCAATGCCCGCGAATCGATAGCCAACAAAAGTCTTATTTCACAAGATGTATTCCCCTGTCAATCCCCCTTCTCACCGCCAAGACACAGTTCTTCCGCTGCCTCTCGAGGTAAAGGCTGAGGCGTGGGCAGTGGATGCGGCTTGTTCGGGCAACCCAGGGCCGATGGAATATCGTGCCATCGACCTGCAAACGGGCTATCCCGTGTTCCACTTCGGTCCTGTACACGGCACCAATAACATCGGCGAATTTCTCGCCATCGTTCATGCCTTGGCCCTGATGCAGCAACAAGGTATTCGCGGAAAGGTGGTCTATTCGGACAGCTATAACGCCATTTTGTGGGTGCGAAAGAAGAAATGCAAAACCAAACTGGCACGCACTCCCCAAACCGAAGCTCTCTTCCAAGTGATAGAACGGGCCGAACGATGGTTGCAAACCCACGATGTCAGCACCCCGATTGTCAAGTGGGAAACAGCGAAATGGGGCGAAATACCGGCCGACTTCGGCAGAAAATAAGGAGGAAAATGTTCCTCCTTATTTTTATTTCAGATGGGAATCCAACATCCATTTTGTTTTGATGGGCATCAACAGCCGTATCATTGTTTTGCGAAAGCTAAGCTTTCGCCTTGCGTTTTCTTAGCTTTTACCTTGCGTTTTCTTAGCTTTCGCAACTGAAAAGCTAAGCTTTTGCAAAGCGTTATCTGGAGCGACGGATCATCAGAAGATGAGAGGTGCGTTTTGAATGATCTTGTTTTGAGAGGGAAAAACGGCGATTTGTCGATGCAGAATAAGAGAAAGCCACCCTGGAAAGAACCGGTAAGGACACTCTCCGGGGTGGCTTTGGTGGTATACAGACAGACGGATGCGTCTGAGAGCAGACTTAGTTGGACGTGGGATTTTGGGTCAGCGTGCCGTTATAAGCATTGATGGCCGACTGCGGAATGAAGTAAACCACGCGATAGTCTGTGGCCGGAACGTCTACCATCGGCTTGTGCGGGCCGGGGAAACGACGAGTCAGCACGTCGCCATTGCGGAACACATCGTAGCTGCGTTCTGCCTGGAAGGCCAGTTCCAGTTGCCGTTCCTTGTCGACAAGAGCCTTTGCCGTAGCGGCAGTAAACTGCGTTGCGGTGTATGCTCCGCCGATGATGGCTCTGCTGCGGATGGTGTTCACGTCGGTCATGGCGGCCGATATCTGGCCCAGTTTCACGTTGGCCTCGGCCCGATTGAGGTACATCTCGTCGAGGCGAGAGATGATAGGAGAGTAGAGTTGGTTCTCTCCGCCACCCTGTCGGGAGCATTTCACGACGTAGAACATGGGATATACGCGGTTGAGTTTCATTTCATAGTCGAGCACACCCTGGTAGGTGTTGCCGTCGTAGGTGATGGAATAGAGTCTTTGCGCAGCGTTGATGGGGGTGAGCAGATAAGACTTCTTTACCTTATTTTCGGTGGTGTCGCAAGTGATGGTTCCGTCGCTGTGTTTCGTATAGCGGAATTGCACGTAGTTGAAGTTCACCTGTGTGCCATTGCTGTCGAAGACTTTCTTGATGAAACGGAAAACGGGCGTGTAGGCATTGCCCTCCTGTCGGTATTGCGGTTCGATGAATTTGGCTCTGATGTCGGTGTATTCTTTTTTGAACCAGTTGTTTTGTCCCGTCTCGTTGAGCAGGTCTAAGTATTTGGCAGAGGCATACATCTCGCCCCATCCCATACCTCCGATGTTGGAATACATACCCCCGATGGTGTAGTAATAGTCCCAACCGGAGTACTCACTCTCAACGCGCTTGACTACAAAGATGTTCTCCGAGTTGTTCTCCGGGTCGAGCATGTTGCTCTTTCCGTAGTCTTCTCGACTCAGCAAGCTGAACTTTCCCGAGTTGATTACCTTTGTGGCATACTCTGCACTCTTCTTGGCAAACGTGGCATTGGGGCTGTCGTAGGTTCCACTCATGTAGAGATAGATGCGGCTGAGCATGGCCCAAGCGGCCTCTTTAGAGGCAAAGATGCACTTCTCGCCGGGATGAATCTCTTCCGTCATCAAGGAAGCAGCCTTCTCCAGGTCGCTGATGGCCTGAGCATAGGTCTCTTTGACGGTGGCACGATCGGGCAGTTGGGCGTTGGCAGGGTCGTCGGGCGTACCGTTGACGATGGGCACTCCCAGGTGTGTTTCCGGATTTTGGGTATACGGCCGACCGTAGGCACGGCAGAGATAGAAGTAAAGCATGCCCCGCAGATAGTAGCATTCGCCCAGCTGAGTGTCGGTGGTGGTACTCTGTCCTTCGGCAGTCGACTTGATAATGTTCGACGTCTGGGCAATCACTTTATAGCTATAATCCCAGAAATTTTGCAGGCGGTAGTTGTTGGGCGTTCGCGAATAAGAGATGAACTCGTAGAAAGCGTCGGTAGAAGTACCGCGAATCATCATGTTGTCGCCCGCATATTCGCCGCAGCGATACATCGGGTCCGACCATGTTTTGAGGTATCCGTAGCAGCCGTTGAGCAGTGTCGGGAAGGTGCCTTCAACGTCATGGCTCACTTTATCGCCGTCCATCATGTATTCAGGATGGCGTTCCACACTGCAAGAAACCAGTGTGGCTGCTGCAACAAGCAGCATATAGATCTTTTTCATAAGGCAAAATCTTTTTAGAAGGTTACGTTCACACCGAGCATGAACTTACGTACCGAGGGATAAACACCCGATCCGGTGGAGATGGAAAGAGCCGTAGAACGTTCTCCTGAAGTGTCGCGGCCACTGTCGGCAGCGGGCAATTCGGGGTCAACACCCGAGTAACCGGTGATGCAGAAGAGATTTTCTGCGCTCAGATAGAGGCGCAAGGCCTTGACGATAGAGCTCTTTAGGTGGAAGTTATAGCCCAAGGTTACGGAGCGAAGTTTCAGGAAGTCGGCACTCTCTAAGTAGCGTGTAGAAGCTTTATTCGAGTTGGATGAATTGTTATACGAGGCTACTGGATGCGTGGC
The DNA here is from genome assembly GCF_018127805.1 of Prevotella sp. oral taxon 475. NCBI lineage: Bacteria > Pseudomonadati > Bacteroidota > Bacteroidia > Bacteroidales > Prevotellaceae > Prevotella > Prevotella sp. oral taxon 475. The sequence goes on along the minus strand of NZ_CP072334.1, from coordinate 2,555,829 downwards.
ATGGTCGCCAGCGGCCTTCCAACGGCTCCATCCTTTCTGCAAACGGAACTGGTTTCGGTCGGTGTAAGCTCCGTCTGAGTCGTACTCCTGACGAGAATAGTTGTAGATGCTGGCCCCCAATGAGTAGCCGAAAACAGCGTTCAGGTCGAACCCTTTGTAAGTGAGCGTCGTCGAGAAGCTACCGAAGACGCTGGGCGAAGCATGCTGCTTGAGCGCCACTTGGTCTGCCTTGGCATAGGAATTGGTGGTAACGCGGTTGCCGCTGGCATCGGTTGTATACCACAAGGGAGCACCGTTGGAAGGGTCAACGCCCGCCCATTCGCGCAGATAATAGGTGTCTGCGCTGAGTCCCGGCTTTAATAAGGTATGGGTAGAACCGGCAATTCCGTCGTCTCCGATAATCTGATCGCGGCCGTTGTAGAGTCTTTTGATCTTGTTAGAGTTGGTCGAGAGGTTGGCATCGAAGGTCCAAGTGAAGTCTTTCTGCTTGATGATGTCGGCCGAGAACGTCGTTTCGAAGCCCGTATTGGTAAGTTCTCCGATGTTCTGCCAGATGCTTGTCACGCCCATTACGCCCGAGATGGGCACGGCAAAGAGCAGGTTATTGGTGCGTTTGCGATAGAAATCGAACGTCATCCGCAGGCGATGGAACATGTTTAAGTCCAGTCCCAGCCCCGCAGTATAGGTTTTTTCCCAGGTGAGTTTTTTGTTTTCCAGCTGCGAGATGACACCTCCCGGCACCCCGTTATAGCTTTGTTCCAGATTGTAAAGGCTGTATTGAGGATACAAACTGTTAGGTCGGCTACCCACAGAGCCATAAGAAGCACGCACCTTTAGATAGTCGATGCAGGGCACTTTGAACCATTTCTCGGCCGTTGCCACCCATCCGCCGCTCAAAGAGAAGAACGTTCCGTAGGCAGCATCAGAGCCGAAGTTGCTGGCTCCGTCGGTTCTGAGGGAGAGTTGCAGCAGATATTTGTTGTCGTAGTCGGCGTTGATGTTGGCGAAGAACGACTGAACGGCCCATTCATACTTGTTTCCGCTCACCGATTCGGGTGTCGACGTGATGTCCAACTGTGAGAAACCAGGCACCACACCCGTACCTTCGCCGCCATGATGGCGGTATTCTCCGTCGTTGAACTCATAGCCCAGCAGAGCGAATCCGTGATAGTTGCCAAAGTTGCGAGTGGCTTTCAGCAACTGGTTGGTATAGCGGCGGGTGCTTGTACTGGTGCTTTCGCTCACGCGGCCTTTCCCCTCTGCGCCCGATGTTCGTGCGTCGGTATAGGTCTTATCCAGGTTGGTCTTCCAGCGATAGCTGTTCACCGACGAGAAAGTGAGCCAGTTGGTGAGATACAGATCGAAGTCGAAGCTACCGTTAAAGGCGTAAGAATCATACTTGCTCCAGTTGTATTGCAGTTCGTAAAGATAGTTGGTAGAATTGCTGTTGACCCACGAAGACGACTTGTTGCCCACGATTTTGCCGTTGGCATCGTAAGGACTGTCCCACGGCAACATCGAATACATGGCATCGGTAGACCGCTGACGGTCGTCGATCAAGCTCTTGCTGCCGTTCAGGGCCGGGCGGATAGACACCCAGGAGTAGGGCCGGAAGTTGAGCTTCACCATGGTGTTGTAGCGTGTATAGTCGTATCCGCGCACGGCACCGTTCTCTTTATATACGCCGCCGGTAAAGATCGCACTCAGCTTTTCGCCGCCACTGTTCACCGCGAGGTCGTAGTTTTGCACGAAACCAGTGTGCGAAGCCAGTTTCCACCAGTCGAAATTGCTGTCGCGAAGTTTGTCGTTCCATCGCGGGAAGGCAATCTCCGAGACGTTGGTAAACGACTTATAATAATCGTAAAGTTCGGCACCGTTCATCATTTTCACCTTTCCGTTGTTCAGCGTAGACAAGCCCGCCTTGGCCGAAAAGTTGATGCTCGTCCTGCCAGCCTGTGCCCCTTTGGTGGTGATCACGATGACACCGTTGGCTCCTTGCGAACCGTATATCGCCGTAGAGGCGGCATCTTTGAGTACAGTGAGCGTCTCGATGTCGTTGGGATTGATGTCTCCCGGGTCTTTTCCTACGATCACACCGTCGATGACCCATAGCGGAGCGGTGCTTCCGTTGATAGTAGACTTACCGCGAACGACGATGGCACCGAAGGCACCAGGTTGTCCGGAGCCCGGTGCCACGTTGAGTCCTGTCACCTTGCCCGAGAGCATATTCGTGACGTTAGCCGTGGTGATGTTGGTCAGATCTTTGTTGCTCACGGTTTGGAGAGCCCCTGTCAGCGAGTTGCGCTTTTGCGTATTGTAGCCCACGACCACCGTTTCGCCAATCATCGTGGCTGTAGAGACGAGGCTGATGGAGAGATGTTGTGCGGCCCGAACCTGCATTTTTTCATATCCCAGTGACGTAACGACGAGTTCGTCTCCCGGTTTTGCCGCCAGCGTAAACTCGCCATCGGCATTGGTTACCGCTACTTTCTTTGTTCCGGCAACGGTGATGTAGGCTCCGGGGAGCGGTTCCCCGGTTTGCGAATCGACCACTTTGCCTTTCAACTTCGATGCCTCTTGCTGTAACACAGTCAAGGGTTTGGCGGCAAGCTGTTGTGCAGAAAAAGAGCAACACAAGAGCGGCAACGCCAAGATAAGCATCCTTTGCGCATTTGTTTTTCTCATTGGTTTCACGCTTTAGATGGTTGATGGATTGTTTAGTTTGTTAATTTTTATTTGTCTGGTATTCGTTCTCGCCCTCACGAACGGGAACTGTTGCAAATTTATGGCTTTATTTTTAATTATTTGTTTTTTTTCTTATTTTAACGCTTCGCGGGCAAAACTTGTCTGTTTTTCGGGTTTTCAGCCTTTTGTTTTCCCTTTTTCGGGATGCAGGGTAGGGCAGAATGGAAGGATGTTTTTCGGTCGGCCCTCGTCTCCTTGCAAAGCGTTGATAGTCAGATGCTTGAACGTTCGAGATGCAAAAGCTAAGCTTTTGCATCTTGTTATCTTAGCTTTTGTCCTGTCATCTCTTAGCTTTTGCAAGCTGTTTTCTTAGCTTTTGCAGGACGAACACTCAACGCGGAGCCATCCGCCGTTCGGCGTGGAGAAAACAATCGTTGTCCATGGGAAAAGCGGTTGCCTGCTATGGAGAAGACAATAGAGGCGACGGGCTCATCTTACACCTTATTATATATAGGGGCTTTTCACCGCCGTTGAGATAGAGGAGTGAAGTGGACCGCTTTTTACACCTTATTATATATAGGTTTTTTTCATCTGATAGGGAGCATCTTTCCTCCGAAAAGTCCCCTTGACAATAGAAAGACGAGAAATGAAAAACGCCCCAGTTTTACATAAAAAAGAAGAAAGTGGTGAAATTTTTGCATAAAATTGGCATATATATAACACCCGAACGCTTTTTTTATTATATTTGCAACGACAATCGATGTGGGGAAACCTCAAATCGTTTTGCCATGCACATCATTGTTATTAAACAATATCATATCCATCAAACAATATGGTTTTCAGGTTGAAAAAGTTTCTTTTTGTCGTTCTGGCCAGTGCTTTTGCGCTGTCAACGACCCTTCCTGCCACTGCCGTTGCACAGACAACGGGCAAGCGCATTTCTGTTTCGTTTAAGGAAAAGAGCGTGGCCTACATCCTCGATTTCATTTCTCGACAGGGCGAATACAAGGTGGACTACACCGACGAGGTGAAAAACGACACGTTGGCCCTTACCATCTCGTTCGATCATGTCGATGCGCTCGGAGCCGTGCAAAGCCTCATCGCCCACACGCCTTTCACCTATAGCGTGGAAGGAAAGCAGGTGAAGGTGTTTAAGATGCAGACGAAGACGGAGGGAAAGTTCACCGTTCGGGGCATCGTAAAAGACAAAGAGGGAGCCGGTGTGCCCTTTGCTACGCTGCAAGTGAAAGGAACCAAACAGGGAACAACCACCGATATGGACGGTAACTTTACGATGCAAGTGGCCGGAGAAGAAGGAAACGTTACCATATCGAGCGTGGGTTTCGACACGAAGACGCTGAAATACGATGTGCATCGACCCATGACGGTGGTGCTTTCGGCCTCTGCCCGCATGCTGGGAGAGGTGTCTGTCATTGCATACGGTAAGCGAAACACGCGCGAACAGGTGGGAGCCATCTCCTCGGTAAAGGTGGAAGACCTGCAAAAGGCTCCCACGCCGAGTCTTGAAAACCTGCTGCAAGGACGCATGGCAGGTGTCGATGTGACCAACCTTTCGGGTTCGCCGGGCGGTGGAGGCTCTAAGATCGTGATTCGCGGGTTCAGCTCTTTGAACCAGCAGGGTGCTAATGACGGTAGTCCTCTCTTTGTGGTAGACGGCGTGCCGGTGTCGAACGGCTCGGTGGAATCTACCGGCGGCATCAACACGTTGGCAGGTCTCGACCCCTCGAGCATCGAGAGTGTGCAGGTGTTGAAGGATGCAGCGTCGGCCTCTCTCTATGGGTCGCGTGCCGGAAACGGCGTCATCCTCATCACGACCAAAAAGGGAAAACGAGGCAAATCCGAGGTGGGCATCAACGTTTCGCAGTCGCTCTCGTGGCTGCCGGCCACTCCTTTGCAAACGATCGGTAAGGCCGAACGCGACATTGCCTTGATGATGGCTAAGCAAAACCGAACGGCACACTACGACTGGATGACCGATCAACTCGTCGTTCCCAGGTCTTATCGCCAAACATGGGGCTGGGATATGGACCGAGATGGCTCGTTTGACTATCTCTGGCGTAATGGAAAAGTGCTCGGAGATGATAAAAAACTGCCGCCGATAGCACAAGATTCGCTCAACAGTTTTTATAACAACCGCACCAATTGGTGGAAATATGCTTTCCGCGTGGGCCGTGTAACAAAGGCTGATGTGCAGCTCACGGGCGGCACAGAAAATATGCGCTACTTCGTCAACGCAGGCCTTTACGACGAAACGGGCATCATGATCAGTTCTAATTTCCGCCGATATAGTTTGCTGACGAATCTCGATTTCAGTCCGTCTACTAAGCTTGACGTCTTCACACGCATCAACCTGGCCTACACAACACAGAACGCCGGCGGCAATGGAGGTCGTATTCAGGGACTCACTTTCGACCCGAAGCAAACGCCATCGATGCTCCCCGGTAAGGGCAGTACGGCCGAACGAGAGGCTGTGAAGCAACTGCGCGATGTGGATCAGAACAATTCTAACTATAACATCAGGCTGAATGTGGGCCTGAACTATCGCCCGTTGAAAGGCCTGAGATGGACGAGCACCTTCTCGTTAGACCATTATTTTACGCGGGTTTACGTCTTCCGGCCCAATTATCTCATGTCCGACTTGTTGTCGGAAGCACGCGGAACAAACGTCGGAATGACCGGTTTGCAAACCGAAAACTTGCTGACCTACAACCTCAAGCTGCCTCACGAGCATGCATTCGAGTTCTTGGCGGGTCTCACTTACAACTATGACTTGATGCAAACGCTGGGCGGAACGGGCAAAGGAGGTCCTACCAATCGGGTGAAATACGTAAGCGATGGCTGGCCACAGCTGATCACCGACGGATCGGGAACGGTGAAAGCGGCGCAGACTTTCTCCAGCAATAAAGAAGAACAGGCACTCGTTAGTTTCTTAGGTCGTATGGCGTACAACTACAAAAAGAAGTACCTGGGCGAGTTCTCGCTTCGTTCCGACGGTTCGTCTGTCTTCGGAAGAGATGTTCGTTGGGGCACTTTCCCTTCCATAGGACTGGGCTGGGCGTTCAGCGAAGAACCGATGATGAAGAAGATTTGGTGGCTCAGCTTTGCCAAACTGCGGGCCTCTTGGGGGCGTTCGGGTCAGAAATTCCAGGAGCCTTACTTGGCTCTCGGCACCATGCAAGAGAGCAATACTTTCAACGGACGCCTGGGATTGATTCCGCAACTCATGGCCAACAGACGCTTGACATGGGAAGAAAGCGATCAATATGACCTGGGACTCGACTTCCAAGTGCTCGACTACAGACTCAAATTCAAGCTCGACTACTATTATAAATACTCGAGTAACTTGCTCATGCAAACCTATTTGCCGGGCGATGTCTTCATGGCAGACAAGATGTGGAACAACGCTTCGGCGATCTCTAACGAAGGAATCGAATTCGAAGTGCAGGCCGACATCATCCGAAATAAGGAATGGAACTGGTCGGTTGGGTTCAATATCTCGCACAATCGCAACCTTTTCCGCAAGTCCGTAGGCGACGAAGATCTCAACGATAAGGTGTTAGGACGTCCTGTTTACGGCATTTACACCTATAAAGATGAGGGCATCGTGAAGAGCGAAAGCGAGATACCTTATTATTATAACCAGGCAGGTAAGCGCATGCCGCTTTACTTTACCAACGAGAACTACCCCTTACGAGTGGGCGGACGCAAGATAAAAGACCAGAATATGGATGGTGTTATCGACAGCAAAGACCTTTATTATGCCGGCAGCACCTTGCCGCTTGCCTTCGGAGGTTTGAGCACTCATCTCGATTGGAACGGCTTTAGCTTAGACGTTCTCTTTAGTTATCTGCTCAGAAGAAAGGTGATGAACATGGTGAAAGGTGGTGCTTTCTCCTTCACTAAAGACTTTGGCGTGTTGATGAACCGCTTTAATAAGAACGATTATTGGTCGCCACAGAATCCCAATGCCAAGCAACCGTCGCTCGAATTTGCCGATATGGGTTATACAGGGCAGTTTGATGGCGATGTAGACTCGAACATCGAGCGTGTCAATTTCTTGCGTCTCAAGCAGTTGGTGCTGGGATATACCTTCCCCAAGAAGTGGCTCAAAGGCTTCTTCATCAAAGACATCAATGTGTATTTGTCGGGAGAAAACCTCTTCCTTCTGACCAATTACTCGGGTGTAGACCCTGAAGTTATCAATCCTTATACGGGTAAAGACGACGGAACGCAATACCCCTTGAATCGCAAAATGACATTTGGTATCAACTTGAAATTCTGAAAAATGAAAAAGATATTCCTTCTTCCGCTGACCGTTCTTACCTTGTTCGGCTCGTGCAAGCTCGACTTGGAACCTGAGAACGCCCTCACTTACACCAACTCTTTCAGAACAGAGAGAGAGCTGAACACCACCACTACGTCGATACATTTTTATATCAACACCACCGTTGGCAATAATCCCACCTTCACATTGGCCGGATTAAAAGTAGACGAAGTGCAGGGATCGGAACAGGTAAGACAGTGGAATCCACGCTCGGTGATGAGCACTGACAACACATGGAAGGGTCTTTACGACTTGATTTTCGAGTCGAATCTGCTGTTAGACAACATCCATCGCACCGAGAATCTGAGCCAAGACCGCGCTAACTACCACAAGGGGCAAGCCGAATTTGGCTTAGGCTTGGGTTATTTTCTTGTTGCCCAGCGTTACGGCGATGCCATTATCACCGAGAATTCGTGGGTCATCAAAGCCTATCCGGCCTCTCCGCAGCTCGAAGTAGTGAACACTGCTATTGCGCATGCCCTGAAAGCGTACGATCTTTTGCCCACTTACGACAAACTCAGAGACATCGATGGGACGCCCATCACCAACCGACAAGTGGCCTCGAAAGGCACTTGTGCGGCCCTCTTGGCCCATCTTTACGCTTGGAAAGGCAGCATCATCGATCTCTACGGCTTGCCCGGCAATGCACAAGAAGCCTATACGAAGTCGGTGGAATATGCCACTCGGCTCATCGAAGGCAAAGCAGGCAACTACTCGTTGTGTGCCAATCCCGAGACGCTTTGCCAGTTTCTCTCCGACCCGAGCAAAACCAATCCGGAGGTAGTCTTCAGTCTTCTCTTCGATAAAATTCGTTCGGCAGACACCTCTTCGCCCAATGAGGTGGCGCGAGGTTTCGTTAGTTGGCCCGTGGACGAGAACCAAACGCCGGCCGACATCGCCGTGAATCCCTCTTACAGGCTTTATAAATCGACGATAGACGCCCTCTTCCCCGACGCTACCGACCTGCGTCGGAAAGCCTTCTTCTACGAAATCGACCAGCAACACAAAGCGAACGGCATCGACTATGCTGTGATGTACAAGTTCAGAACGGCCGTGATGGACCCCGATCAGTCGTCGCAGTCGGGCAAGGTCTATCGAACCATCAATGCCGACTACGTTTATTGGCGACTGGCCGACTTCTATCTGTTGCGCGCCGAGTGCTATGCCAAGTTAGGAAACACGGCTTCTGCCGAGGCCGACTTGAACGTGATTCGCAACAGAGCCGGAGCCTTGACCTATCCATCTCTCTATGATACCGAGGGATTGCAGAAAGCTATTTTCCGGGAAAGAGAGAAAGAGTTCATCGCAGAGAACGATTCGCGCTATGCAGACATCCTCCGCAACAACTACGTCAAGGACGAACTGCAAGGCAAGTTCACCGTTCTCACCAAGCGCGAAATCAAAGACGGCGCGCTCGTCCTGCCCATTCCGCCAAGTGCCTGGCAAGATAGAGACGGGCATATCACCAACACCGTGATTCGTCAAAAACCCTATTGGCAGGCCTACCAGTAAGAGTCGTCTGTCGCAACAATCGTTTATCACCCATCCAACGCAAGTATGAAACGACTATTTTATATCCTCTTCGCAACCGTTGCCCTTTGCTTTGCGGCCGGTTGCACCAAGTATAACATCGAAGACTCGGGCTCGGCCAACGGCAATCACGCCACAACGATGTGGGACTATTTCGCCACCGACCCCTACAACTGGGACTCGTTGCGCGTCATGGCCCGTCGAGCCAACCTAGTTTCTCTTTTCCAAGGCACCTCCAGCTATGGCAAAGACATGACCTTCTTCGGGCCCACCAACCACAGCATCCGCGGCTATCTCTATGCCAACGGTATGGATAGCATTGCCGAGATGAGTGTGGCCGACTGCCAGACGTTTATTCTCAACAGCGTGCTTCCCAAGCGAATCATGCTCGACGACTTTAAAACCGGGCGCAAATCGTCCGATCCCAGCACGCCTATCGGCACTGGTGGCGAGACGTTCGACATGGCCTCGGGCAAGAAACTGTGGATTTACACCTTCCGCGACACCTATAACGGCGTAGTGGGAGCCGGTCCGCTGCAGATCTATCTCGTCTCTCCCGCCACCACCAAAGAGAGCCATGTGGCCTCAAGCAACATCCAGACGCTCACGGGAGTGGTGCATTCGCTCGACTATAATTTTAGACTCAACGACTTTTAACGCGATGAAAAAGATACAACTTTCTGGCACAAGGCTCCTGGCAGTCCTTGTCATCCTTCTCACACTGACCGCTTGCAGTAGAATGGCTGTAGGCTATCTACGCACCAAGGGTGCCTCTTTCGCTCCCGACACGCTGGCCGTTTACCGCACGCTCGACCCCTCGAGCGATCGTTATCGCAACCAGTTGCCTTGGGTTTCCACCCGCATCCAGGGCGTGGCCGGCACCAATCCGGTGAACTATGTCTATGCCGGCGTGACGGCAACAGAGGGCGGCGACTCGGCCCGGTTCGAACAAATGGTGAGCAAAGGCTATCTCAAAGTGGATGGCGGCCTGGTGTTGCTCTTCCAAAAAGGCGTGGCCGAGATTCCCAACGGGCGTTACAACATCTCCATCAAGGTGTTTAACGACGATCATTCGGCCTTGCTTAAAAACGTGTTCACCATCGTCGTGAAAGAGCAAGAAGACTGATTCTCCTTTCCATCTCTCCGCTTGGGATGTGCAAAAGCTAAGAAAACGACCTGCAAAAGCTAAGAAAATGCAGTTCAAAAGCTAAGGAAACGCGATGCAAAAGCTAAGAGATGAGAAAGTGTTTTATAAGCAACTGAAAATCAAACACTTGCGAGGCGTGTCTGAAAAGCCCCGGATGAAACCGCTCTTCTCGGGACATCCACACCTTTGCAACTCAATACTTAACGTATGAAAAAGCTCATATTACTGTTATTGCTCTTTGTCGCCTTGGTGGCAAAGGCAGAGGATTCCGACAAGGGAATCCGCTTCTTCAAAGGCAGTTTCGCCGAGGCTCTGGTCGAAGCAAACAAACAAAACAAACCGCTCTTTGTCGATTTCTACGCCGTGTGGTGCGTTCCCTGCAAGCACATGGCTAAAGAAGTGTTCACACAGGAAGAGGTGGGGGCCTACTTCAACGCGCATTTCATCTCGTTGCAGGTGGATGCCGAGAAGCCCGGAAACGTTGAGATCGCCAAGCAATACAAGGTGGAGGCCTACCCAACGGTGGCTTTCATTGCGCCAGACGGTAAGGCCCTGGCTGTGAATGTGGGGGCTATGAACCGCGAAGAACTGCTCGAAGCGGCCAAGATTGTGGCCGGAGAGAGCATCAGTTTCGAGCAACTCTATGACGGATATAAGAAAAATCCTGCCGATCTCGACCTCCAACAGCAACTTCTGCTCAAAGCGCCCAACTTCCTGGCAGCACAAGAAGGCATGGATGCAGACAAGTGGGCCACGCGCATTCAGAAACTCTACAAGACGTATATCGCCGCCAAAAAGGGCGAGAAACTCATCAATAAAAACGATTATCTCATCATCTATACCCTCGAAGGGGATGAAGACAAGGCACACAAACAGGAGATGGTGGATTTCATCTGCCAGCATCTGCCGGCTTGGAAGGCTGCCGTGGGCGACCCTGCGGCCTACTATGTGGTGATGGCCAACGACGCTTGGGCCGAAGATTTGGCCAAGGACGGCGACCTGAAGTATAAGGATTGTGTCGAGAAAATCAAGGGTGCCTACAAAGATGCCTATGCTGTGGTGGGCTTGGAGGCTATCTCTCCCTACGACCGGGCACAACTCTACTACGACGCTCTCTACAATTTGTATAAGAATAAAGACGTGAAAGGCTATGTCAAAGCCATGCAGACGTTGCTCTCGAAGTTGGGTGCCAACGCCCGTCCCACCGACTATGGCAAGGCAGCACAGGATCTTTACATGGCTGCCGGCAAGAAACTCACGCCCGAAAACCACCGCCAGGCCATCCAATGGGTGGAGAAAGCCCTGCAAGGAGACGATGCTGTGATGGAGCGTGTCAACTATCTTGTGATGATAGGCGACTCTTATCGCGAACTGAAAGATTATACCAAGGCGCGCGAATACTACAATCAAGGCTTCGCAGAGTCGCTTCGTATGGAGGGAATGGAGATGCCCCAGGCCATGGTTCAGGGGGCTATCAAACAGAAACTGGCCACCTTGGAACTGTTGGAAAAATAAGAACGTTTTCGTCAAGTCAAATGAGTCATGCTCAGTTTGCTTGAGCATGGCCATGGCGAAAAAGTGCACTTGTTGAGGAACGAGAAAGGAATAACGATGAAAACAATCCACAATCATAGGGCCAAAGCCTGGGGCAGAGCGGTCTGCACACTGCTGTTGGCCGTGCTTTCGGTGGCTGCCGGTGCTGCCAACCGGGCCCTGCGGCAGGGCAAACTGCCCAATGGGCTTACTTATTATATCTATAACGACGGCAGTACACCTGGTGAAGCGCAGTTTTATCTGTATCAGAATGTGGGGGCTGTGCTCGAGAAGAACGACGAGATAGGTCTGGCCCACGTGTTGGAACACCTGGCCTTCAACGCCACAGACCACTTCCCCCAAGGCGTGATGACTTGGCTTCGGAAAAATAATCTCAGCGACTTCGAGGCCTATACCGGGCTCGACGATACGCGTTATGCCGTGCACAACGTTCCGGTGGATCGTCCGGAGGTGCTCGATCAGATGTTTCTGCTGCTCAAAGATTGGTGTCATGGCATCAAGATTCAGCCTGCCGATGTGGAGAAAGAACGAGGCATCATCCTCGAAGAGTGGCGCAGACGCGAAGGAATCGACCGCCGACTGACCGACAGTATCGCCCGCGTGGTGTACAATGGCTCGCTCTATGCACAGCGAAATGTCATCGGCAGCGAGCAGCGGCTGCACGCTTTCACGGCGAAAGACGTGCGGCGATTTTACGATAAGTGGTATCGGCCTCGGCTTCAGTTCGTTGCTGTCATCGGCGATGTTGACCTCGATGCCACCGAAAACAAACTTAAGCAGGTGCTATCGACGCTGCCCGACAAGCCCACTCCTTACGATGCAGAGGCGCGACGCATTGCTCCTAACGCCCAACCGCTGTATATGCGCTTCGTCGACCGTGAGAATACGGCTCCCTCTTTCGGCCTTTATCAACGCAAAGAGGTGCGCAACGAGGTTTCGACTGATGAACGGACACGCCGATTTCTCTTTGCACAGATGTTCAACAAGTTGGCTCCGCGCCGCTTCGCAAGACTTAAAAATGCCGACAAAGAGGCTTTCATCGCTGCCTCGGTGAGCTATTCTCCGCTGGTGAGGGATAACAATCAGGTGGCGTTCGACGTGGTTCCCTATGCCCAACAGACCGAGGAGGCTCTGCAACAGATGCTTTCCGTGCGGGCTGCTTTGGGCAAAGAGGGATTCGGTAGGCAGGAGTTCGAAGCCCAAAAGGCCGAGATGTATAAGGGAATGAAGGAGGCTTTGGAGGCGAAAGGCCTCGGAACGCCCGACAATGTGATGGACCTCTGCCGGCAAAACTTCCTCTATGGCACGCCCATCACCGACTTTCGCGAGCAGATTCAGCACAATCTCGAGGTACTGGTAGAGCTCGAAGTGGAGGATATCAATGCTTGGATGCACAGTCTGCTCGACGATAACAACCTTGCTTTCGTGACCTATTCGCGTACACCCGACGAGATGAACATCACTCAATCCGCCTTCCTGACTGCGCTGGCTGCTGCCAAGCAGATGAAACAAGCAAGCGAACCGCAGGTGGAAACCTTAGCTCGGCTCGACCTCTCGACCCTTGTTCCGGGAAAGATTACGGCCGAAAAAGACCTCAAAAAGCTCGGAACGAAAGAGTGGTTACTTAGCAATGGTGCGCGGGTGCTTTACAAATATTTGCCCGAAGCCAAAGGACGCATCTTCTTTGCGGGCTCTTCGGAGGGCGGACGCTCGGCTGTTGCTCCGCAAGATGTGGCCGACTATACCGCCATGCGCGCTCTTTTGATGCAAACTGGTGTAGCCAATTACAACCGAAACCAACTGGCTTCGTGGTTGCAGGGTAAGGATTTCGAACTCAGTCTTTCGCCTGGCGACTACAGTAACGGCATTGGCGGCAACACATCGGTGGCCGATGCCGATGCATTCTTCGGCTATTTGCACTTGGTGTTGGCGCGTCAGAACTTCTCGAAGAGTGTCTTTGAGAAGTATGTTCAACGCAGTAAGTATCTCTATCGCAATCGAAACCTCACGGGAATGGAGGCCGTGCAGGATTCGATTCGTCGACTGTTGTTTCCCGCCAGTGCTGCCAATCCCGAACAAGATGAGGCTTTCTTCGACGCGATGCGCTACGAACGGCTTGCCGAAATGTTCAATCGGCACTATGGCAACGCAGCTCATTTCACCTATTGTCTTGTGGGCGACGTGTCCGAGGCTCAGGCCCGACAGTGGGTGACACGTTATATCGCCTCGCTGAAAGGCGATGCCCGCGTGCCGAAACCCAAGGCCGTGCCGATGAATTTTGCCTCGAAAGAACGTGAAATCAATCGAACTTTCACCGCAGAACTGGACGGCGACATGGCCGAAATCGAACTCTCTTACACCCATACGTTGCGACTCACCGACAAAGAGCAGGCTGCTTTCGAAGTGTTGCGTGCCCTTTTGGAGAATCGATATTTTGAAGAGCTACGCGAAAAACGCCACGCCACCTATACCGTTGGTGTGAAAGCCGACTACACTTCGCAGCCCGCGCCGAGCGAAACGCTCAGTCTGCACCTGTCCACCTCGCGTCAACAGGCAGACGAAGTGCTGGCATTGGTGCATCAAATACTTGACGATGTGCGGCAGGGACGTTTCTCTCAAGACGAGTTCAAAGCAGCGGTTGTTCCGCTGGCCGTAGACGAACAGACGCCACCGGGCAATGATTCGGCCGCCAATCCGCAGCTATGGATGGGGTTGTTGAACGTTTATGCCGAGTCGGGCGAGATGATAACGCCCGCCGAGAGTGCCGCCGTTGAGCCCGTCTTCTCGACACTCACGCCTGCAGACATCAAGGCTGTGGCGGCGAAAGTGCTCGAGACGGCCGCCAAACGCGAGATCATCGTCAAGTCGTTACCCCCTTCGGGCAAGCTGAGTTAAGGTCTTCCTGCTTTTCATTCCTCTCAAAGTGCATTGGAAAAGGGATAGAAAATTTCTATCTAAAAATAGGAACTATCGTTTGGTACCTATTCCATCCTTGCACTATCTTTGCAGCAGTAATCAGAAATAAAAGGATCATTCTTTAATAAAGAAAGGAATTAGAAATGAGAACAACGAATTATTTATCTCTCGACGAGAAGAAAGTGAGCCATGTAGTAGTAGCTTTGAACCAGCTGTTGGCCGACTACCAAGTTTTTTATGCCAACCTTCGCGGACTGCACTGGAACGTAAAAGGAAAAGGTTTCTTCCAGTTGCATGCTAAATATGAGGGCTATTACAACGACGCCGCCGAGAAAGTGGACGAGATTGCCGAGCGTATCTTGCAGTTGGGAGGAACTCCCGAGAACCGTTTCAGCGAATATCTCAAGGTGGCTACGCTGAAAGAAGATGGCTTTACACCTGCTGGCGGCGACGGAATGCGTAGGGTGCTCGACAGTTTGGCTGTACTCATCAAGCAAGAACGCCACATCGTGGAGCTCGCTTCTGAGGCAGAGGATGAGGTAACGGTAGGTTTGATGGACGACTTCCTGGCCGGACAGGAGAAAAACGTTTGGATGATCTCTGCCTTTTTGGAAGAGTGCTCCTGCGCACATCAGTAAAAATGCCTTGTCGGTCGGTACGCAGCAGACTCTAACAGTCTGCCGATGGGCCGACGACGAAAGATAAAAGGCTGTGTGATACAGCTTGATTAGCGAATAGATTAAACAGTGAAGAAGGTGGCTCTGCCACCTTTTTTCATGTCTGTTGGTAAGGTCTTGATGTTCACGATGGATCGAACACTCTGCCATCTCTTAGCTTTTGAGGTGCAAAAGCTAAGAAAATGCACGGCAAAAGCTAAGAAAACGCAGCACAAAAGCTAAGCTTTTGCAAACCCGACGATGAGAGCTGGAGAAGGGACTTCTGAGAGATGACAACATCTTGACAACCTCTTTGCGATGCAAGATATAAAGACTATATTTGCAGAAGTCTGCATCAATTGGCCGAATCTATAATAGAATGGGAGATAAAACCTCTTGTGTACAGATACAAAACAAGGCGAGACAAGTTGTCTTGCCCCACCCTAAATGTTCTCACAACGGAATAATCCTTATTGTGATTTGCTTGAAAACTGATGCAAATATAATGCTTTGGAAATAATCAACCAAATAAAATAGAAGAAAGATGAAAATAATTCTAGGCTTAGATTTAGGTGTTGCCTCTATAGGATGGGCACTTATCTTTACGACAGATGATGGTGAACCCATAAAAATTCTGGCGTTAGGGGAGAGAATTGTATCTATAGATCCAGACAATTCAAAAGAATTTGCCACAGGTGCAACTTGTACTTTAAATCAGAAAAAGACCAAGGCAAAGACAATTCGTAAAGGTTATTTTAGATATGTGCAACGACGAGAGGCTCTGACAGCTGAGTTAAGACACTTGGGGATGATGCCTAATGAAGCATTAATCAAACTACCTGTACTTGATTTGTGGCAGTTGCGGGCAAATGCAGCTACAGAAGGTGTGAAACTGTCTTTGGGTGAGATAGGTAGAGTGTTATATCATATCAACCAGAGACGGGGCTATAAACACGCAAAGTCGGATGTTTCTTCAGATAGTAAGCAAAAAGAATATGTAAAAGCGGTCAATGCACGGTATCTTATGATACAAGAACAGCAGCAAACGATTGGTCAATATTTTGCTTTGAAATTGAAAGAAACTGCTGTTACTTCGGAGAAAGGAGTTTTCTATACTTTCCGAATCAAAGATCAGGTGTTTCCTCGTGAGGCTTATGAAGAGGAGTTTGACCGAGTGATAGAATGTCAGAGAAATTTTTACCCAGAGCTACTTACAGATAAAGTGATTGACAAATTGCGCAATTATATTATCTTTTATCAAAGGCATGGCAAGTCGTGTAAACACCTTGTCTCTGTGTGTGACTTTGAAAGAAAGCCCTATAAGGATGAAAAAGGAAAGGTTTTCTATAATGGACCTAAGGTGGCAGCTAAGTCTAATCCTCTCTATCAGATAGAGAAGATATGGGAGGAAGTGAATAATATTTCTTTACGTAATAAGAAAGGTGAGGAGTTAGAAATTACTCTTGCCCAGAAAAGAGAACTCTTTAATTATTTAAATACGCATGAAATACTCAGACTGACTGTGCTTTACAAGATTCTCGGGATTAGTAAACGAGATGGATGGTCTGCCAATGATGCGATAAAAAGAGGGCTTAAGGGCAATAAAACATTTGTTCAACTACAAAAGGCTCTTGAAGGAATTGAGGATAGTGAGAAATTGTTGAGATTCGAGTTGAATAACCTGTCAACCGTTGTATGCGATGAGGTGACGGGAGAGTTGTTGCAAGTTGTGAATCCGGATTGTATCGAACAGCCTTTGTACCGTTTATGGCATGCGATATACTCTATTAAGGATAAAAAACAGTTGAGAGACACTCTGCGGAAAAACTTTAGGATAGAGGATGATACAACTATAAATATGTTGTATAATATAGATTTTACGAAAGATGGTTACGGCAATAAATCTGTAAAAGTGATCAGGCGTCTTTTGCCTTACTTGCAGGCAGGATTGAAGTATAATGAGGCATGTGAATATATCGGAATCAATCATTCGAACAGCTTGACGAAGGAAGAAAATATGCAAAGAACGCTATTAGACAAACTGCCTCCTATCCGTAAGAATGAACTTCGACAACCCATTGTAGAGAAAATTCTTAATCAGATGATTAATGTAGTCAATGCTATTATTCTTAAATACGGTAGGCCTGACACGATTAGAGTGGAGCTTGCGCGTGAATTAAAACAAAGTAAAGAGGAGCGAAAATTGATGAGTGATGGTATTGCCGCTCGGGAGAAAGAGAAGAAAAGAGATAGTAAGATTTTAGAAGAGAAGGAAATACCCCCTACTAAAAATCGATTGGAAAGGTATCGTCTTTGGAAAGAGACAGGAGAGAGATGTATGTATTGTGGTAACGGAATTAATCTGAATGAATTTTTACGTGGAGGAGAAGTAGAAACAGAACACATTATTCCTAAGGCCTTGCTCTTTGATAATAGCTATTCAAATAAAACATGCTCTTGCAGAGAGTGCAATAGAAAGAAAGGGCGGAGAACTGCTTATGAGTATGTAAGTTCACTGGGTGAAGAGCGGTTTGAAGTCTACTTAAATGTAGTTAAAATGCTTTATGACGAGGGAAAAATAAGCAAGACAAAAATGGATCGACTCTTAATGAAATCAGAAGATATACCACAGGATTTTATAAATAGAGATCTCAGACAGACACAGTATATTTCCCGAAAAGCAATGGAGTTGCTGAAAAAGATTTGTTATGATGTAACGGCAACATCAGGTCATGTCACCAGTTTTATCAGACATACTTGGGGGTATGATACTATCTTACATCAGTTGAACTTTAATCGATATAAACAAGGCGGACTTACTGAAATCGTTCAGTTTGAACATCGAGGTAGCAAGCATGAGAGAGAGGTAATCTCTGGTTGGAGTAAACGTTTGGATCATCGCCATCATGCCATAGATGCCTTGGTTATTGCTATGACAAAACAATCTGTGATTCAGCGCCTTAATACGTTGAATACATGTCGTGATGAGATGTATCAAGAAGTGGAAAGTGAAAAAAAGGAATGGCGGGATGATTATTCTTTGTTAGAACAATGGCTGCGTGAATTGAAACATTTTAGTGTAGAAGAAGTTCAAAGGGCGATTGCAAAGACGTTGGTATCTTATAAAGTCAATAGAAAAATTACTTCTCCGGGAACTCGAGCAGTGTACTCTAAAAGGAAAAGGGAAGTGGTTCAAAGAGGAATTCTTATTCCAAGAGGTGTGTTGCATGAAGATTCTGTGTATGGAAAGATTAAAATCCAAGGAGATTTGAACCCGAGCTATGTTCTAAAATATAAATTAGGAGTGGGCGCTGTAGGATTTGTCTTTACCGGGAAGGAGACTTATGAAGAAACAATCAAACCCAATAGAAAAACGGGATTAGATGAGGTTAAGGTAAAAGACGATATTGCGAATACACTTATGAGTATTGTTGATGGAAATATAAGAAACCGAATCAAGCAACGTCTTAATATTGGATTTCCTGAGGGTAAAGACTATAGAAATGATCCCAAAAAGGCATTGAACAATCTGAGAAATTTAGACGATCATCCATTATATGCTGATGATGCTTGTAAGATTCCTATCAAATCTGTACGATGTCGTACCGGACTGTCTGCAGTAGTGCCTCTACGTTATAATGAAAAAGGGCAAGCTATTGGTTTTGTAAAAACAGGAAATAACCATCATGTTGCAATTTATAGAGACAGGCAGGGGAATTATCATGAAATCATCGTTACTTTCTGGCAAGCAGTAAATAGGAAGAGGTATGGTATTCCTGTTATTATAGAGCAACCTTCAACATTATGGGAAGCAATTTCTAACGGTTCGCAACAACAAATCCCACCATCTGTTTTAGAAACATTTCCTGAACCTGAATGGACATTTGTTGTAAGCATGCAAAAGAATGAATCTTTTATTTTAGGAATGGAGGAAGACGATTATCAACGTGCGATGGCTGAAAAAGACTATATTGCATTGGGGAAAAATCTCTATGTCGTACAAAATATTTCAAGTATGGTTTATCGTTTTTGCCTCGCTACAACGACTATATTCGACTCAAAAAGAATGAATAAACCAGACAAGAGATTCTTTAATATTCAAAGTTTTCAGGCTTTCTTTGATAAAAACCCACATAAAATAAAGATAGATCTACTAGGTGAAATTGTTAATGATTAAATTTTTGGAAGATGATTAAGAAGACGTTTGTTTCAGTAATCCCGCTTATTTAAGTCTGCGGGATGCGCAATTACTCATCCGTTTTCCCGAGATTGAGACGAATGAGACGCTGACAGAGAGCTTCAAGAAAGAGTCGGAACGCACCATCCCGATAGAAGATATCGGGGTGGTGGTTCTCGACAACCGTCGTATTACGATTACATCCGGTGTACTTGAAGCCCTGCTGGAAAATAATGCAGCCGTCATTACATGCGACCAGCGTAGCATGCCGGTGGGTTTATTGCTGCCTCTTACGGGGAATACTACGTAAAATGAGCGGTTCCGCGACCAACTTGACGCATCTCTCCCGTTGAAAAAACAACTGTGGCAACAGACTGTTAAGCAGAAAATATGCGACCAAGCTTATGTATTGCGGCAGGTGACGGGAAAAGAAGAGAAAGGAATGAAGGTGTGGGCAGAGGGTGTACGCAGCGGAGATCCTGATAATATCGAAGCTCGTGCAGCTGCATATTATTGGCGTCACCTCTTCCCTGATATTCCAATGTTCGTGCGCGGCAGAGAGGGAGAGCCTCCAAATAATCTTCTCAACTATGGTTATGCGATTCTACGGGCGGTGATTGCCCGTGCACTGGTGGGCAGTGGATTGCTTCCTACCTTAGGAATTCATCATCATAATCGCTACAATGCCTATTGCCTGGCAGACGATATGATGGAACCTTATCGGCCGTATATAGATCAACAGGTAATCAAAATTATGCACCAGAGTGAAGATTATAGTCATTTGACAAAAGAAATAAAAGCACAACTATTGGGAATTCCTATGCTTGATGTTGTTATTTCAGGCAAACGCAGTCCGTTGATGATTGCAGCCCAGCAAACAACAGCATCCTTATATAAATGCTTTTCCGGTGAGTTGCGTCATATTAGTTATCCCGAAATGTAGATCATTAATGTCTGATTTCGATCGATTAAGTGAATATCGAGTTATGTGGATTTTGGTCTTCTTTGATTTACCCACAGAGACGAAGAAGGATAAGAAGGCTTATATCGACTTTCGTAAGTCTTTGCAACGTGATGGTTTCACGATGTTTCAGTTCTCTATTTATGTTCGTCATTGTGCAAGTATAGAGAATGCCGAAGTTCATATAAAACGAATTCGTAACCTTTTGCCCAAATTTGGGAAAGTAGGTATTCTTTGCATCACTGATAAACAATTTGCTAATATCCAACTATTCTTTGGCGAAAAGCCTCAGAAGCCGAATGCTCCGGGGCAACAACTCGAATTGTTTTAGAAATAAAGAATCCCACTCAACAGAGTGAGATCCTTTGTTTTGTACTATTCTTTTTGATTTCTACTATTCTTTTCAATTCGCTGAGTATGAGATGAATACAAGTATTCAGTTGTTGATTATAGTACAAAGATAATAATTTTCAAGCAAATCACAACTCTTTGTAATTGTGATAAAAATTTCTTTAAGTTGTTGATTATAGTACAAAGATAATAATTTTCAAGCAAATCACAACCTCAATCACCACCTTGCATCCATCGGGGATGTTGTTGATTATAGTACAAAGATAATAATTTTCAAGCAAATCACAACCGAACCCTCGGTGTAGTCAAATCGTGCCGCGTTGTTGATTATAGTACAAAGATAATAATTTTCAAGCAAATCACAACCTCGACCAACGCAAGTATATGAACAAGTTCGTTGTTGATTGTAGTACAAAGGTAATAATTTTCAAGCAAATGATGTCTACGAATAGATTTGAAGAGGAATCAAAGTGAGATGAAGTATACGACAAGAAGTGATCAACCAAGATAGGGATGTTAGATGCTTGAGAATCAAGTGTAGAGGAGATGATTTTCAAAAGCTAAGAAAATGAGACGTAAAAGCTAAGAAAATGCGACCCAATAGCTAAGAAAATGCAATGCAAAAGGTAAGAGATGGGACAACAAACGTTCAAATGCTGTAATATGGTTGATCAAAATGGGATGATCTGAAAGAAAAGTTCTTTTCCGATTTCCCTGTTAAGCGCACTTTTCGAGAGTTGAGAAAATGGCGGAATCAGTAGTAAGAGGGAAGTCGTAATCCTGGCAATCGTACTTTTGATAGATGAGAAAAGGGAAGAAATCAAGTAGGAAGGAAGTCGTAATCCTGGCAATTGTATTTATCGATAGGTGAAAAAGGGGAGGAATCAGTAGTAAGAAGGAAGTCGTAACTCAGGCAAGCGCATTGTTTGATCCATGAGAATAGGCGACTATATCCAGCAGAAAGGGATGGCATCAGGTGGATGTCATCCCTTTCTGGTTGGGTGAATCGAGTGTCTGTTGGCTACTGATGGTGTGGTAAACGGTTGGTGTGTGATGTATTCGATAGCATTGCATATGCTGTCCGACAACGCAGTGCAGCATGTTTAGCCATGCAACATACCCAGTGTAACGACACAGCGGGGCGTGTTTGGACATGCCGTATAAGCTATCCTGCCATCTTGTGCCATCGAATGAAGAAAACTGTATGATGAGAATGCGAAGTTAGGCAATCTGCTTAACGATGGAGCACTATCTGCCCAACCATACTTCGGGGTTGAGTTTGGCCGTTTCTCTGCGCAATTGGAATTGAAGGATGTTGTCGGCACCTACCGTTCCGAGAGCTTGACGTGTAGAAACCTTTTGCCCTTTGCCGACACTCACCGACCGGAGGTTGCAATAGACCGAGATATAGGCACCGTGTCGAACCATCACAACGTTTGTTCCGGCATAGGTAAAGACGGCACTCACCTCGCCGTCGTAGATGCTTCGCGCCATGCAACCGGCCGAACCGAGGATGTTGATGCCTTTATTGTCGAGCTGAACACCCTTCAAGCCCTCTACGTTATATTGTCCAAAGTGGCTCACGATGCGGTAGTTGCCGGTGATGGGCATGGGCAATCGGCCGCGATTGGCTTCAAAACCACCACTGAGCATGCGGTCTACGGTGCTCAGGTGCTGTACTTCCTCCACCTCTTTTTTTGTTTCGGCAATGTCACGCTGACTGCGAGAGCGTTCTGCTTCAGCCTTTTTCTCGGCGGCAACACGTGCCGCTTCGGCCTCGCGGGCAGCCTGTTCGGCCCGTGCTTTCCGGTCGGTAGCCTCGCGTTGGGCCTGGGCAGCCTCCTCGCGTTTGGCTTTTTCGGCAGCTTCGGCCGCAGCGCGCGCCTCGGCTCTGAGCTTTTCTTCACGTGCTTTTGCTTCGGCTATGCGGCGTGCATTTTCCCGTTCGGCAGCCTCGGCGGCCGCCTTTTTACGGGCCAACTCCTCTGCTTTGCGTTTCGCTGCAGCCGCTGCCTCGGCTTTTCGTTTAGCTTCTGCTTCGGCGCGGACGCGTGCTTTCTCTACTTCGATGGCGATCAGACGATCGATTTCGGCGTTTAGCGCGGCGTCTTTCTTCCGCTGATCATCGATGATGGTTTGAATCGTTTTTTGCTGTCGTTGAAGTCCCTCCACGGCTTTTTGTTGTTCGCCTTGTTTGTTTTGCAGGGCAGCATGTTCTTGTTGGTCTTTATACAGCATGGTGTTCTTCTGTCCCTTCACTTGTTCCAGTTGAACATGTTTCTCATTCACTTGCTGTTGCTTGGCTTTTACCCGTTCTCCTTGCGCCTTTTGATAGGCAGCATACTCGCGTACAAACCGCAGGCGGCGATAGAATTGGGTGAAGTTCTGGGCCGAGAAGACGAACATCAGATTGTCTTGCGTGGTGCGATGGCGAGCCATATAACGCATCGAACGGATGTATTTAGCCTTCCGGTCGGCGAGTTGTTCTTCGAGAGTAGAGAGCTGCGAGTTGAGAATGCCGATGTTTCCCTCGATGTGTCGGATGTCGTTTTGGATGTCTTCGATAGACTTCTTGCGTTCGTCTATTTCGCTGTTGATGACCATCAGATTTTGCAAACGCTTCTTGACGTCGGCCTGATTGGCTCGTAAGGCAGCTTCTTGTTGGCGAATCTGCTTCTTAATGGCTTCACGTTGCCCTTGCAAACCTCGTATGGAGGCGTTGGTATAGGCTGCTGTGCTCTTTTGTCGGGGGGCATTCTTCTTTGCGTTTTGACCTTTCCCAGTTTTCTTAGACAGAGTTTTCGTTCCCTTTTTTAAAGAAGATGGAGTCTGTGGGGAGTGGTCTTTGGCGGCAGAAGTCCTGCTCGTAACAGTTGAATGCGGTTTCGAGGTAGTTCGTTTGTTCTGACCAACTGCTGGAAAAACGATGCAGATGGCGAGACTTATCGTGAGAATATACTTCATTTATAGACTTAATATCTTGCTGAAAACATCTTCGGCCTCTACTTTTTTATACTTGTCGGATGGGATGGTGTGGGTTTCCCAGTTGTCATCGGTCTTCACTTCGTTCATCTTGAGGGTCACTTGCAGTGCTGCTCCGCCCTTTACGGCCGAAGAAGACATGGTGAACGTCTGTGTGGCGGGGAAGTTTTTCACACCCACGCTTTTGAAATTACTGTATTGCCAGTTGAGTTTCGAGGTGCCATGTGCCGCATGAGAATAGACCACATCGGCCGTATTGATTTGTCCTGTAGCCGCATCGGCATTCCAGGTATAGCTGATGTTGCCGCTATTGAACGAGACTAAATTGGAGGAAAGGTTGTTGAAGACGACGTCGAATTTCTTCAAATCGCTCTCGGTCACCCGCTGTGCGCCGGGTATGAGGAGCTGATTCCAAAACAAAGCCTGAAGACTGTAGAAGGTAAGACCGTTCTTTTTGAGGAAGTCGAGTTGTGAATAGTCGGCCTTGATGTATTCTTTGTGGATGCGATCTATCACCAAGACATAGTCGGGTGTGAACTCTATGCGCCCCACTTCACTGCCAATCAGGGGGATAAAGAGTTGCAAACGTATCACTTCGTCTTTGCGCATGTGTACCGAACCAGGCACTGTGATGTCTTTATCGCCTGCTTGGATGTTGAAAGACATGCTTCCGACGATGTTCTTTGCATAGACTTGGTTATCGGAAACCTTTTGTACAAAGGTGAGTTTCTTCACTGCTAGGGCTTGCGCATCCTCTTGTTGGGTTGTCGAGGATGTACTTTTAGCATGATCGACAACAGCCTTTTTGGCACTGCATGCTGCTCCGAAAAGGGGCATACAGAGGAGTAATAACTTGATAAGGGTTATTCTTTTCATCATTTTATGGGGTCAAATTCTACTGCAACGGTGAGGAAATCGTCTCCACCCTGTTGCCTTTTCTTTATCCTTACTTTCTCCAATGGGTTGCTAACGGTGAGGAGACGTGTTCTATAAAGCAACTTTCACTCTGATTCAGCCTGATGATAGAGGGACGATTCTCAGACTGACGAACCTCGCAAGATCTATCTTCCCAGAATCTTTCAAAGCGTATCGGTAGAGTATAAACGTGCCGAACGCAGGGCATAGCAGACCTGTTGGACCTATTTTATGTACTTTTTCAGCTTGATCTTTCGGCTCAAAAGCGCGCTGCCACCACCTTTTTCCAAAGCCTTTTTCCAATATTCCACCGCCCGATCCGTATTCCCATTCATGGCATAAATGTCTCCGGCGTGTTCTATGACGACAGCGCTCTGCACGCTATCGGTGTCGTTTGCCAAAGCCTGATCGATGTAAGTCTGGGCTTCGGAGTAACGTTTCTGCAAGAATAAAATCCAAGCATAGGTGTCGAGATAAGTGGCATTGGTGGGCGAATGCTGAATGGTTTTGTGGCTCATCGCCTCTGCACGGCTCAAGTCTTTTCCCGATTCGCTCAGGTAATAAGCATAGTTGTTGAGGCATTCGATATTATCGGGCTTCCATTGCAGGCAACTATCATAGGCTGCGAAAGCCTCGTCCGCTCGCCCTTTCTGGTGAAGAATGTCGCCCATGATGGCATAAAAGTCCGAAACAATGTTCTTATTGCTTTGCGGATTGATTTCGCTTACACCCCGACGGAAAGCATCCAAGGCCTTGTCCTTATCGCTTTTCTCGTAATAAGCAATGCCCATGAAATAATAAAAGGCCATTTCGTCGGGATGATAAGCCTGTGCCGGCTTACTCAGAGCGATGACCTCGTCCCAGCTTTTCTGTTTCCATTTGTTTTGAATCAATTGCAACCGCGCCCCGGCATTGTCGGGATTGATGGCCAACACCTTTTCTAAAGCCTTATTGATAAGGCTGTCCGGCATTTGCTTCAAGGTCATATAAGCCGTCTGTAGCTCGGCAATATCGCCGTCAGTAGGGTTTGCTTGCAATATGCGTTCAAAGAGATGAAGCACCTTTGTACTGTCTCCGCCCTCGTTTTCGTTGTCTTGTATGATTTGTTTGAGCAGTGTCAGCTTACTCTGTGTTTCCGTTTTACTGCTCAGAAGCATTTTCTCGCGCAGCCCAACGGCCAGTGAGTCCTGCCCCTTAGCCCTGTAATAGTCGTACAGCGAAGCCTGTGCGTAGGCATTATCGGGTTCTTCTTCCAGCACATGGATAAAGATTCTGTAAGCCTCCTTCTGCCTTTCGTTTTGCATAAGCCAGTTTCCCAGCATCAGACGGAAGCCTGGATCATTGGGATGTTCTTCCGAAAGACGTTTCAAAGCATTATAGGCAGCCTTTCGGTTGTCCATCATTTCATAGGCGCGAACTTTGGAAAGGGTAGTTTCTTCGTTGCTTCCATTGAGCTCTTCGAGTCGGTTCAGTGTTCGCAACACCCCCTGATAGTCTTTCTTTCTGGTGTAAAGTTGCACCAAGATGTTGAGTGCATCCTCGTTCTCCCGATTGTTCTGGCAGAGCTTTTCGTAAGCTTCGATTGCCTTATCATAGTTTCCCGTGTTGATATAAAACTGTCCCACGCGCTCCACATACGCACTGTTGTCGGGGCGTAGAGCTGCAGCTTTCTCTAAGTTGGCCAACGCCATGGAGTCGTTTTTCAGCTGAGAGAAGTAGAGAGCCTGCATATAATACGCTTCGGCAGCTTTGGGATGGATGGAGAGACAACGACTCAGCAGGTCGAATGCAGCCGTGTAATGCCCGGCGTTTTGCTGTCGGACGGCTTCGAGAAACAAGTAGTCGAATCTTCGCCGGTCGTTATACGAAAGGCTATCCGTCGGCGCAGCCACGGTTGCAACCGATCTTTTTCTTCCTGCAAAAGCAGGGAATGCCAGGAGCACAGCCGCCGAACCGACAGCCAAGAGCAAGGCAAAATGTCGTAAGTTCAGTTTCATTCTATCTATTTTACACCAGTATGACCATATCCTCCTTCGCCTCTTGCAGTCTCATCGAGTTGTTCTACGTCAACCCATTCCACCTGTTCGTGGCGTGCCACCACCATTTGTGCGATGCGTTCGCCGGCGTTGATCACAAAGTCTTGGTTGGAAAAGTTGATCAGAAGCACCTTAATTTCCCCACGATAATCGGCATCTATCGTTCCGGGCGTGTTGAGAACGGTGATGCCATGTTTCAAAGCCAGCCCGCTTCTGGGCCTTACTTGTGCCTCAAACCCCGGAGGTAGAGCGATGTGAAGCCCTGTAGGCACGAGCCGTCTTTCCATTGGATGTAGCACAACGGATTCGCTCACGTCTGCCCGCAAGTCCATTCCTGCACTTTGTTCGGTGGCGTATGTGGGCAGAGGTTGCCTTCCCTTGTTGGTGATTTGTACTTTCAACATCATCTATAGACTTACTTCCTGCAAAAATACAGATTATTATTTAGTCTCGGATAGATAAAACCTTAAAATACGCGAAACGTGCATTTGCCGGTTCATTCTTACTTTTCTGGCTCTTTCGAGCGTGTCTTTTATCATGTCAAGAGCTTTCTGCTATCGTGCCAAGAGCTTTCTGCCCTTTTGAAGATAGATACCCTTTCGGGGTTGAGCATTGAGCTTCATGCCTTGTAGATTAAACCATAACGCATCGTTGCGACTCTCCGTTTCCGTTGGGTTTTGTATGCCAGTGGTCTCTTCTCCTTCGAGTAAGAACCTCAGTTTTTGCCCTACGTGTAAATCGTTGAAATGGAAAAAGGCTTGAAAAGGAATGATTTCCGTATTGTCGTCTGCCTGTTCGAAAGCACCGTTTCCTTTGTTTCCCGTCGTATTGAACGTGAAAATCGCTCCGTTGAGAGCTTGTTTGGCGGCCAGAGCCTTTACCTTTCCTGTTGTGTAAGAGCCGTATAGATTGGTTTCTTCCGAGAGATTCGTTTCCGTTGCCGGAGTGTTCACCATCACATTCTCTGCTGAAATCTCCGTACCATCCGACTTATATAAATAGGGAGTGTGAGCCTGCAGCTCCTCTTTCTTGGTGAAAATCATTGTTTTCTCTCCTCCCGTCTCTTCCTGTTGTCTTTCGAAAGCGAACGCCTTTCCGTGCGCCTGGGCGGTGAACGGCAGCACAACGGTTTCCATCTTCTTGTTTTGGAATGACGAACGATAGAATGTTGCCTTCTCCGCCAGGAATGAATAGGGCAGGCGATAGTCGATATTACCGGCGAGGGCCAGGTTGTCGAATGCCTCGTTCAGGCTGATTCTCAGGTGGCTTGTTCGGCGTTGACCGTCTTCTTGCGTCAGAACAGCATTGTAAGCGCGATGTTCTTGCGTCTGACCTTTGGGCAGATAGACCACTGCATTGTCGGGAATCCCGACGAGAAGAGCATCGCTTTCCTCCTTACTAAGCGGCTTCATGGCCGACAAATCCAGTGAAACCAAAGCCTTGCATTGGGCAAAGGCTCCCTGGGCTTGAGCCGCTTCGATGCTCGCCGGCAGAACGATATGGTGCAATTTTTCTATTCCCGAGCCGCTAAAGAAGTTGGGTTCAATACCGATAACCTTAAATTCTGGCTTCCACTGACCGGGAAAAGAAGGATGGAGCACCGTCGTTTTCAAGTCTTTCAACTCACTGTCCCAATCGCTCTCTCCGCTTTTCCGATGGGCCGAAACCGCAAAGACGCCGGGATATTCGCCTGTTTGCACCATTTGGTAGGTGATATTCTCTGTAGTAAACTCGCTTTCCTGCACCATGGCACGGATAGGCAACAGCCCGTTACAGAAACTGTTCTTGCCATAGATCTTCGGTTTCGTGGCCCACCAATGTCCAGCTGCGCTGATGCTATTGTCGGCAATTGTGGGAGCGTCAGTCCCGTCAAATCGATAAAAATCGCAATCTCCCGTTTGGGCAAAAGCCTCATCTTCGATGCTGGTTAAGGTCGGAGGCAGCACAACTACCTTCAAGTTGCAAGCTTCGAAAGCCGCAGAAGGAATGGTGGTCACCCCTTTCGGCAGCAGCATTTGATGGTCGACGAATTGGTTTCCGACGAACGCATCTTGTCCCATCGTTGACAGATTCTCGGGCAAACGATCGTGTTTCAGGTTTTTGCATCCCATGAAAGCCCCTCTGCCGATGGTGGTAAGCGAGGCCGGACAACGAACGGTTTTCAGGCCGTTACAACCCGAAAAGGCCTGCTCGCCTATAGCGGTGATGCCCTCTTCGAGCACCACTTCCGTGAGCCGACTACAAAGACTGAAAGCGAAGTTGCCCACCTTCGTCACCCGATAGCTGCGTTTCTCGGTTTCGTCAACGATGTTGGCGGGAATCACCAGCTTTCCTTCGGCATACTGACTGATCGCCGCATTCCGCCCGTTACCTATCTCTGCCGTTCCCTCTTCGGTAATGTTGATCCAGATGGAGATATTTTTCCCGTTCAGCTGGGCCGTCCCTTTCATGATGGAATCTTTGCCAAAGCCTTCGGCAGAGAACTGTGTGCATACTGCCAATAGCAGCAGTAGGATATATTTTTTCATGTCGTTTCTATGTTGATGATTGTCGATAGCCATATTTGTTAGATGTGGCTTAGGGGGTGAACTTTCGCCAAGCGTCTTCTCCACCGGCAATAGCCTCTACGGCTTTTTCCTCATAACATTTGCCCCACCAGCTGAAGTAAAAGGCCGTTCCGTTGTCGGTGTGGTTGCCTTTGTCCAGATAAGTGCGTTTCACGAGGTCGGGACGGCGGTCTGTTCTCAGCTTTTCGTAGGCACTTTCGGCATTGCTGATGGGCACCACCTCGTCCACTTTCGAGTGGAAAAGATAAACGGGATATTGCGGTTTCCAGCCTTCCGTCAGGTTGTTCACGGTCAGAGCCGTGTAGAGATCGTCGCATTTCGGATTCTTCTCCGTGGCCTCTCCCTTTATCTTTTTTGTCATCAAGGCAAACGCATCGGGCTGGAATATCTCGGACACCTTGATATATTCGCCCTTGCTGTCTTTCTGAAAGGAATATAGCTTTTTGAGTTCCTTTTGTATGTCGGTCGTGTTTTTCTCCTTTTTCTCTATCCAGTCGAGAATGCCGGTGTCGAGAAACTGCTGCGTGAAAAAGTCTTTGAGGGCATATTTCCTCATATAAGGATTATAGTCGAGCATACCTTTGATAATCAACGGCAGAGCCACAGGCATATACACTTTGTCTTCGGAGAGATAAGTTCGCAGCGTGGCGATAGGATCATAAGGTCCGTCGCCGCACACCGACCCGCCCAAGTGCAAGTCTTGATCCAAGAAGTTGGTCTCGATAAATCGCTGACAGGCCATTGCTACGGCCCCTCCTTGCGAATAACCGATACAGATCGTCTTCCAGTTATCTCTAATTTTGGCGCGGTTTTTCTTACTGGTTTTATACAGTTCGATGCCATAGCGCAGAGCGTCCACGCTTTGTCGGGCGGTGATTTCTTGTGCCAGATAAGGATGTGCCTGGTCTCGTGTTAGCCCATACCCCTGATAGTCGGGCAGAATCACCAAGCAATTGTAGGCCAAGTGAGAGGCACTCTTGCTTTTAGCGTGCATCACGAGCATGCCAACATCGCTTTGCCAGTCGCCGCTGGTGATATATTCCGAGGGTGTGCTTTTGTTATCGGTGATGGTAATATGGCATCCCAGGATGATATTGTTGATCGGAACAGAATAATTAGTGGGCATAGCGGCCAAGGCAGTCAGTGTGATGGCTTCGCCTTTGGCATTGATACTGGGATAGGTGTATCGATAATACTCATAGTCCAAGCCCCATCCGGTCGAGGCGTGATGATCTTTGTTGTCGTCGTCGAAGCTGTTTGCCCGCGTGCCCGCAGGTTTTTGAGGAGTCGGGAAGGGCTTCACGCCGCTTTCGATCACCCTGATATCTGAGGCATGGATACCGGTATGGATAGACGAAAAGTCGCGTTGTGCCCCGGCAGAAACGCTCAGAAACATCGCTACCGCCACGCAAAGCAGGCGATGAGGCTCTTTTACAAAAGTCTTATTCATTTCTATAAGGTTCATTCATTTTATGTTGATCTCTGTCGATTAGATTCCAATTGAAAACACAGAGAGCCCGCCTCTCTTTGCAAGCGATGGAGGAGTGCGGCCCGATTTCAAGGCAAAGGTCCGAATTTTTCTTGAATTTTGCAAACAAACCGTTGAAAATCGGGCAAACGCTTCGGTATCATTCCCCTTGACGGGGGCTCTTTGGGGCATTCCGATGGGGACGGTTTCCTCTGCGTTTATACGCCATTGATAATCAATAACTTATCAGGTGCATTTCCCATCTCTTAGCTTTTGCACCTCAAAAGCTAAGGAAACGCAGGGCGAAAGCTAAGAAAATGCACCCCAAAAGCTAAGAGATGGGAATGCGGGCGGTGGGAGAGGGGCTTTTATTTATGAATCTGACGTTTTGTCAGACATGAGCGACAAAATGTCAGCCGATAAGGGGTTGGTACAAAACTTGTGAATAGATCTGCGAACACCGAAGTGAAAGCAGAGGTGTGAAGACAAAAAATAAAACAATAATTTAAAAGATAGGAGATTAAATGATGTTACCAGTTATGCGTAAAAATTCTTGGTTACCCGAAGTGTTCGACGATTTTCTCACCAATGGTCTGATGCAACGCACCAACGCAACGGCACCTGCCATCAACGTGATGGAAAACGAAACGCAATATATTGTGGAGCTGGCCGCTCCCGGTTTGCGGAAAGAAGACTTCCAAGTGCACGTCAACGAAGATGGAAATCTAACCATCAAGATGGAGCAAAAGAACGAAGTGAAAGAGGAAAACGAGAAGACACACTATCTGCGTCGGGAGTTTAGCTACTCGAAATACGAGCAAACGTTGCTCCTGCCCGAAGATGTCGACCGCGAAGGCATTGCCGCCCGCGTGAACGATGGCGTTCTTAGGGTAGATCTTCCCAAGGTGAAGAAAGAAGAGCAGAAGCTGTTCCGCCCCATCGAGATTGACTAATCATCGAGCGTTTTGCCTCGAACAGAAAGCTGTCTGCATAGGTCTGTAATGCCACCATTTAGCCCGGTAACGTTCGTTAGAGGGTTGCCCGGGTCGGCGGAGGCCCTCTGCAAGAGGCTGAAAAGAAACATAGAAGTTTGATAGATATTTAGTTTTTATTTGGAAGAAGTAACTCTTGAGAGAGTGAACAGGGATAGGCGGTGCCGGGAGGTGCCGCCTATTTTCGTTTATTTCCCTGGTTTTTGTCTTCCGGATAGACGCAAGCGACGGCGGAGCGGGCTGTTTTCTTGTTGTGAAGAGAAGGAGCGAATGCAGAAGTTTTCTTATTTTTGCAACATCTCAAAACAAGAAAACGATGAAAACAGAAATGGAAAAGATGCGCAGTAGGGAGGCCTATGCCTTTGCCGATGCCGAGATTCGGGCCAGTTTTGTGCATGCCAAGAAGCTGTGTGCCAGGCTCAACCGCATCAGTAGTGTTGACGAAGGCTATCGTGAAATGATAGAAGAGCTCGTGCCGGGGCTACCCGCCTCGTCGGAGATTTGCCCGCCTTTCACCTGCGATCACGGGCATGGCATCCGCATGGGCGAACATTCTTTCATCAATTATGGTTGCGTGGTGCTCGACGAAGCTTTCGTCACCATCGGCCATCACGTTAAGATTGGGCCGCATTGCCAGCTTTTCACGCCCCAGCATCCCATCGACTATCGGCAGAGAAGAGAGCCACGAGAGACGGCTTTCCCTATAACCATCGGCGACGACACGTGGTTGGGCGGCGGCGTGGTGGTTTGTCCCGGCGTCACCATTGGCCGGCGGTGCATCATCGCAGCCGGTTCGGTGGTGATACGCGATGTTCCCGACGACTGTATGGCTGCCGGAAACCCCGCCGTGGTGAAGAAACGACTGGCGTGAGGCTTCTCGGTTCGAAGCTTCTTGGCAACCTATTTATTTTCAGCCACTTACAAAGAGCCTTGCCAAAGCTAAGAAAACGCATGCCGTTTTCTTAGCTTTGGCACTTCATTTTCTTAGCTTTCGCATCGCGTTTTCTTAGCTTTGGCAATCAGTCTGGCCGTGTTGGGCTTGGATGGGAGTAGCAGATAGGGGATGATCGCCGGGCGGAAGATTTCAAATATCCCCATTATTGGGTATTGTGTGACTTGTTGCTTCTTCATAATTTTGCACATCGAAACGATTTTTAAAGAGTCTTCTGTTGAATAGATGCTTTTTGTCGGTTGGTCAAGATGCAACAGGTCTTGAGCCGAACACAAGCGCACGCCTCTCATAAGCGCTTGTATACACAGGATAAACGAAAAAGAATAACAACTAAAAGTATAGACAATGATGAAGAAAATACTGTTTTCGATTCTCTTTTTGTGCGCTGCGGTGAGCGTGGCCGAGGCCAAAAACGCCCTTGTTGTCATCGCACACGGGTCGCCGATGGAGAGCTGGCGCAAGCCCGTTCTCGAACTCGAAACCTCTGTTCGCAATCAAATCAAGGCGGCCAAACTAAAGGGTATCGACTATGTTCGCGTGGCTTTGATGGAATATACCGAACCGTCGGTGGCCTCGGTGGTGAAAGATTGCGAGGCACAAGGTGTCGATTCTATCTTCGCTCTGCCGCTGTTCATCGCCCCGTCGGGCCACACCGAGGAGGATTTGCCCAACATTTTGGGTTGGAAATACAATCCCTATGTGCGCGAAGAACTGGCCGAGGAGAAAACGGAGATGGTGAAAAGCAAGCTGCCTATCGTGCTCGGGCCCACCTTTTATTATAGTTATGTGCTGGAAAAGGTGATGGCGCAACGTGTCAAATCTTTCTCGAAAGATGCTGCTAACGAGGCTGTCATCTTCCTGGCACATGGCGATGAAGAGCGCATCGGCTTTTGGAAATCGCTCTTAGGCAATGTTTCTAAATATGTAAAGGAAAATTGCGGCGTGACATACGTCGACAGCGAACTTATCGAAATGGGGCATAACTTCGGCAACGAACTCATGCCACTGCTTGAAAAAGCGGCTCAAACGAAGAAGCGCATCTTTGTTCAAGGCATCTATCTCACGTCGGATGTGAAGCGCATGGCCGACCGTCACAAGATGCAGGAACGGCAAGCTGACTTGGTAAAGACCCGCGGTGTGGAGATCGTTTACAGCAATGAGGGCATCCTTCCGGCCTCTTCCGACCTCGTAACCAACTGGGTGGTGGAACAAACCGCACAGTGGTTGCACAGTGCACGGTAGTGTTTGGTGAGGACGTTCATCCAAAAAGACATACAGATGAAGAGGGCCTTAAGAGTCGTTTGCCTTGTGGCGGTGCTGCTTTGGGCGGCGTCGTACCGTGTCGTTGCGCAGGAAAGCAGAGTGTTCGGCTATGTCACCGATGCGAAAAACGAGCCTCTCGTGGGCGTGAGCGTCAAGGTGAACGGCAGCAAAGTCATGACCGTGACAAACGCAGACGGCCGTTATCAACTCAGCGGAACATGGCGACGAGGAACCGATCTCGTGTTTTCATACATCGGATATGCCACGCGCCATGTTCGATTCGACCGCTCCGGACAACTCAACGTTCAGCTCGAAGAGAATGCTAACCGACTGGGCGAAGTGGTGGTAAGGGCCAAAAGCAATATCAATGCTATCGACCTGCGCGCCAAGGCGGGGGTGGTGGAGAGCGTAGACATGAAACGACTCACCGACAAACCTATGATCGACCTCGGCTTAGCCTTACAGGGCATGGTGGCAGGACTGAACGTTGTCAACACCGGCGAACTGGGTTCTACGCCCAAAATACGCATCCGCGGCAACTCTTCGCTGCGCCGTGGCAACGAGGCGAACGAGCCTTTGTACGTGCTCGATGGGCAAATCATCTCTGCCGAGACGTTTTATAATCTCAATCCGCAGGACATCAGCAGCATCAAAGTGCTCAAAGATGCCGCCGCTTGTGCTCTTTATGGCATCAAAGCAGCCAACGGTGTGCTCGAGATTGCTTCGCAACGTGGCTATCATGGACGAATGACGGTGACCTATGGGCTCGATGTTGGCGTTACTTCTACCGGTCGAAGGGGTATCAAAATGATGGATTCGGCCGAGAAATTGGAGCTCGAACGACTGCTCCAAAACCCCGCTACGCCGGGCTATCGCTATAGCCGCGACTACTATGAACGCTTCCATTCCACCGATCCCGATAAGGAACGACTCATCGCCGAGGGAGAACGTCGACTTGAAGAGCTGAGAAATATCCACACCGATTGGTTCAAAGAGCTCATTCACAACAGCGTGTATCAAAAGCAGAACCTCAGCCTGAAGGGCGGAAACGGGGCTACTACGTATTATGTTTCGGGCAATTATACCTATCAAGGAGGCCGAATCGAGGGCAACAACAAACGGCGTTTCGGGCTCAGAATGAGCTTAGACCAACAGCTGGGAAAGATGGGTTATCTCATGTTAGGCGTCAATGGAGGTTATGCTAAGGCAGAAACACCCAACGGAACAAGCTTCGATCCTACTTCGTTGGTCTACAATCTCAATCCTTATGAACGAAAAACGGGCGAGCTTTATTCCTATCCCAACCGCACATACGACGATCTTACGCATCAGTATCAAGCCGATACCAGCGACAAAGAAGCAGGAGCGAGCGTCAATTTGACCCTTACTCCGATCTCCGGACTTACTCTTGCTTATGTCGGTGGACTGGATTTCTCCGCCGGAGAGAACCACCAATTCACACCGGCCTCTTCTTATTCGGAGGCCAAAACGGGCGTTCTGACCCTGGCAAGAGGCATCTATAGCCGAACGAAGTCTACTACCATCAATCTCTCGAGCAACCTTCGTGCAACCTATAATCACATCTTCTCCCAACTGCACGACCTCACACTCGGAGCCAATATCGACTTTTACAGATTTCAATACGATGCGGTGGGCATCACCGGTTACGGCGTTGGGAATGTCGATGCCCCATCAGCCATCAATCGTTCGCTGCATGGCTATCGACAACCAGAGGTAAGAAACCCGCGAGATAAGAACGCACAGTTGGGCATTGGGGCTGTTGCCGGCTACACATTCAATGAAATCTACGACTTCTATCTTACCTATAAGGCCGACGCCTCTTCCATCTTGCCCGCCGATAAGCGGTGGAACAGAGCTTGGGCTGCAGGTATCGGATGGACTCCCACGAACTATGGATGGCTGAAAGGCAACAAAACCCTTACCCATCTCAACCTGAAAGCTTCGTATGGCGTAACGGCCAACCTCAGCGGAGTGAGTGTTTCGAACACCGTCGGCACCTTTTCTTTCTCCGAACAGGCTTATGAAACGAGTCGTTCGCTCTCTCTTCTCTCGCTCTACAACAAGGATTTGAAGGCCGAACAGAACAAAGCCACCGACATCGGACTGTCGATGGAACTTTGGAAACGCATCTCTTTCGACGTGAACTGGTACAATCGGCGCACCGAACAAGCCTTGCTCGATGTGCCGATACCCACAAGTACGGGTTTCTCTACCCTCAAACGGAATATCGGCGTGCTGCAAAACCGAGGTATAGAAGTGGGCTTGAATGCGCGGATAATCGACACTTACGACTGCCGACTCCGTCTTGGTGCCAACCTTTCTTATAACGAAAACAAAGTGTTGAGCCTTTATTACACCGATAAACTCTATCTCGACGAGCAGTCGCTCATGCCCAGTTACGAGACGGGAAAGGCTTATGACATGATATACGGAGCCCATTCGCTGGGTATCAATCCGCTAACGGGCTATCCGGTGTTCCTCACTTCCGACGGAAAAGAGAAGCAAGCCACCGAGCCCCTCACCCGAAACGACCTCGTCTCGCTCGGACATCTCACACCGCCTTACAGCGGAAGCCTCAACGCAAGTTGGTCTTACCGCTCGT
Source organism: Prevotella sp. oral taxon 475 (assembly GCF_018127805.1). Lineage (NCBI taxonomy): Bacteria > Pseudomonadati > Bacteroidota > Bacteroidia > Bacteroidales > Prevotellaceae > Prevotella > Prevotella sp. oral taxon 475. The sequence continues at coordinate 2,519,709 of NZ_CP072334.1, read as the reverse complement.
TCGACTTCGACATCTCTTTCTATTATGTGCTCGGCGGCAAGCAACGATTCAACTATCAGTATGTCAGAAATCGAGACAACGCCCACTACAATGCCGTTGCCGGGCAGACGAAACGAATGTGGTTGAAGCGTGGAGACGAAAATAAAGAATACTGGACGCCGTTTTACACGCAGACCATCGCCGAAGAAAACCTTGCTCTCTACCCCAATTCGCGCACCGTGGGCAACAGTAATTACTTGAAACTATCGAGCCTTTCGTTGCGTTATCGCCTTCCTGCGGCGGTGCTTCATCGCGTGTTGCCCTTTGTGCAGTATGCCAATGTAGGCTTGCAAGGTTCCAATCTCTATACATGGACGGCTTATAAGGAGTCCGATCCCGAAAGTGGCACGCTGGCAGGAACGGTTCAACCCATCTTCACCTTTCACCTCAACCTCACTTTTTAACCCCATTGTGCTGCATGTTATTCCAACGAATCCATATATATATAATAGGTGTAACGACAGCCATACTGGCTTCTTGCTCGCTCAACATCCCTCCGCAAGATCAGTTTTCCGATCCCTCTGCCATCACCAATGTAGAGAATGCTCGTTCGTTGCTGTCTTCTGCCTATCTGTCTTACCCGCATTACGAATACGAGTTCTCGGTGCTTGGCAGCGATTTCTGCCCCACTTCCGTCTCCATCAAAGACGTTTCTCTGTTGAATCTCTACAATTGGCAGGAGAAAGAGATCGGGAAACTGGCCCCCACCGTGTGGCTTTCTTACTACAACACCATTGCTTCCTGCGACGCTTTGCTCGAGCGACTGTCGAACGTAGTCACGCCAAAAGCCGCCGATGCCGAAGAGAAGGCCCTGATAGAGGCCGAAGTCAAGACCCTGAAGGCCCTGTGTTATTTCCGGCTTTTGCAGATTTTTGCCCCGGCCTACAGTCTGAATCCCGATGGAGACGGCGTGATTCTGAAAAACTTTTTAGGTCTTGAAACCAACCGCCGCTCGTCCATCCGCACCTGCGTGGCCGCCATTCGACAGTTGCTCACCGAGGCAGAAGCCGTAGAAAACAACCCCGATCGCAATGGATGGCTCTCTACAACGGCCGTGAAATACCTCCTGGCCGACCTCGCCCTCTATGCATCCGACTATGCCGAAGCCGCTCGTTACGCACAGCAAGTCATCAGTCGGGGCAGCGATGCCTATTTCACCGCCGACGCATTGGCCCGTCTTTGGCAGAACGACACCTACAAAGGTCGGATCTTTGCTTTCAACACCACCGCCCAGGTCTATGCTGCGATACAATATTCGCCTACCGATGGCGACTATTTCGCCCTCAATCCCGCCCTCCATTTCGCGGCTTCCGACCTGCGAAAAGCCTATTGGGTCTATCCGATGACGATGAACGGCAATCTGCGAAACCTGTTGGGCAAGTATAACAAGATGAACAAAGAGGGCCGAACCTCCTCCTATATCAACACTTTTCGTTACGCCGGAGCCTATTACATCGCAGCCGAGGCCCTCTGTCGGCAGGGCGATGTGGAGGCAGCTCGCAGCCTGATGAACCACTATTGGCAACTGGTGGGTGTGCCGGAAGCCCCCCTGGGCATCACTGCCGACAGTTTGTTGGAGCGCATTCTGACCGATAAGCAGCGCGAATTTGTGGGCGAGGGCGTGGCTTTCTTCGACCTGAAGCGCACCCGTCGACACCCGCTCGACCGACTCTCGCAGTGGGGTGGAGCCTTCAACGCCCGCATCACTGTCGACGATTATCGGTGGACCTTCCCCATCCCCAGCTCCGAATATCGCTTCAATGACAACGTTACGCAGAACGCGGGCTGGGCGATGAACAAGTGAAGCTCCCCACTCCAAAGCCCTTCGAAGCAGCACCGAGGCGGTTTTTTGCCCGCGTTGGGATGTCTACTTCTAAACAGTTGAAAATCAAACGTTTAGAAAGCGTGTTGCAAAAGCTAAGAAAATGCAACCCAAAAGCTAAGAAAACGCACGCCAAAAACTAAGAAAATGGCCTGCAAAAGCTAAGAAAATAGAATACGGAAGTTAGAAAGATCAAGTACAACATAAAAATAAATCGAAATGAAGTTCATAAAAACAACTCTCCTGTTGGCCGTTGTTGCTTTCCTGGCAGCAGCCTGCGGCAACGACAACAAAGACGATGTACAGATGACAAATGGCGTTGCTCTCTCTGTGGTAGGCAATGCATTCATGTCCGAAGACGATGCGCAGGGCATCACACTCAACGTGTTGATGGCCTTTGCGCCCAGTAAAGACGAAACCATTGAGCTCGTTTTGGCGGGCAACGAGGGAGACATCGTGCGCTTAGACCACAAAACCCTCACCTTCAAAGCCGGCCAGAAAGAGGCCACCGTCAAGGTGTTGTCTAACGCAAAGCACGCCCTCTCGGTGCCCAGAATCATCACGCTGACGGTTGGCCATACGTCCAACCCTCAGATAAAAGCGGCCGATGAAGGCGTGAAAATCACCGTTAAGCCCGACTCGGACATACCGGCCTTAACCCCTGCGCAGCTGCAACTCATTGCCGGATACCAACAAAAATACGGCTTCGACCTCACTTCTCTGCTCGGAAAGGTGGCTGTCGAGGCTACGGTTTTGTTCAACACCGAAGACAAAGAGAGCTATTTCAACGGCGAGCCGCAGAAAACCTTCAAGGGCTTTAGCATCATCACGCTCAGCGAAAAGGCCACGGCCGATACGCCGGTGTTAAAGATGGTGGACAATCCGATGGGGCTTACCTCGTTCTTCTACGACGTGCTGAAACGCAAAACGGTGGAAGACACCGAGTTCTTTCTCCAGCAACCCTATGGCAGTGCTATCGTTCAGGCCATCCAATACGATGCGTCCAAAGAGCAGTTCAGCATGACGCTCGACAGCATCCGGCTCGTTCCGTCTACCGGAAAAGTGGAATTCCTCGTTCAACAGCCCGATATCTACGACGATATGATCACGGCTCTGCCCTTTGTCTATCGCTTTTCGGCTTGGGAAAGGGTGAAAGAGTTGCGCGATAAAGGGGCAACGGTCTACGTGAAGGAGAACGGAAAGTTGGTGGGTTATCAGGTAACCGACGAGTTTCTCAAAGCCGGCGGCTCGATAGATCCCAAGCGTTGGCTCGCCCTTAGCGATGTCAGTCGCGACACTTTCGGCAAGACACCCTCCAATTGGATAGAGCCCAAGGGTCATTTCGACTTCTCGAAGGGGACGATGACGTTCGTTTTCCCCTGGGATTTCGATGCTGCCAACGACTATGAGCAAGTGCGTGTCACCTATACGATGCACAAATAACGGGCGATGAGTAGGATGCGACACATCGTTCGCCGCCTTTGGCTGTTTCTTGTGGCTGTGGTGATGCCGGCAGGGCTGTTGGGTGCCCCTTCAAAACTGCGTCCCGGCGGCTCCGAAACACCGATTTCGCTGCCCGTAGGTACGGTGGAGGGAAGGCTCGAGAATGGGCTTCGCTATCTCATTCTGCCCAATGCAGCACCCAAACACAACGTCGAGGTGCGACTGGTGATGCGGGTTGGGTCGCTCATGGAGAACGAACGGCAGAAAGGAGCTGCCCATTTCCTGGAGCATAGTGCCTTTATCGGTACGCAACACTTCCCCGGACGGTCGATGGTCGACTACTTCGAGCGTCTGGGAATGAAGTTCGGGCGAGACATTAACGCCTTTACCGGTTTCGACCGCACCATCTATTGGCTCTCCGTTCCTTTGGAAAAGACCGACGATGGTGTGCTCGATACTACGTTCTTGGCCATCAAAGACTGGCTCTGCGGCATCGCCTTCGAGTCGGAAAGAGTGAAAAAAGAACGCGGAGTCATCCTCGAGGAATTGCGAGGATACAGCACTGGCGACGATTTTTACGGTCTGAAGATCGGTCGAGGACGGTATGGGCGTCGCATGCCGCTGGGCAATGAGGACGACATTGACCGCATCGACAGTGCCACGTTGCGAGATTTCTATCGGCAATGGTATGTTCCGCAGTTGGCCACCGTTGTGATCGTAGGCAACGTAGACGCAGCGGCGACGCTCCAAAAGCTGCGAAGATGCCTGTCATCGGTGCCCTCCGGACTTCTAAAAACAGCCCCGGTCTATCCCTTACACTATGGAAAGGGAGTGCAATGGCAGGCGGTGAACGATAGTTTGCAGCGCGGTTGCAAGCTGGAAATCATTGTTCCGCATCCCACAACGGTGGAAAACGGTATCGAAAAGGCTATTGAGAAACAGCGTTCCGACGTGCTTTCCATCTGTCTTTCCAACCGTTTGCGTGCCATGAAGACGGATTGCGATGTAACCGATCAATGGTATCTGGCCGACAAGAATCACTTTGTCATGGCCTTTTCGGCTCCCGATCAACGGCAACTTCTTCAACGAATTACAGCTGTTTCGGCCGAGATGAAACGGGTTTTAGCCAGCGGATTCTGCCCCGGAGAACTGGAAATGGCCATTCATAGTAGGCTGCAAAGACTCGAATCTGACACCACACAGCGGCTCTCTGCCGATCTTTGCGAAGACCTGATCGACTATATCACCGCCGGAGATCGCCACCTTTCTTCGCCCAAAAACGTGGCAGCGGTGCGCAAAGGCTTGCTCGCCACCACCAATCGGCAGCTTCAATCTCGACTCAAATCGTTGTTACGGTGCCTGCAAAACACCTGTTTGCTGGCCTATACCTGTTCCGACGTATCGCAAAAAGACGGTCTTACAGCGGCAGATGTTCAACAAGCATGGCGCAAAGGGCAAACTCGGGAACTGCAAAAATATGTGTTCCACGCCGTTAAGAACGAAGAATTGCCGGTAGAAATACCGTCGTGCATCGCCCAGAAGCATGCTCCCGCCGACGAAGAAGTGACCCATCGCACCGTATACACAGACCTTGACGTGCAGGAACTGCGGCTTCGCAACGGCATAACGCTGCTTGTAAAACCTACGAAAGAAGAAGAGAAAACCATCTTTCTCACGGCTATCGGACGCGGAGGAACGGCCGATTTAAGCCCCGAAGAAGCCAAACGATATCACGATGCCGTGAGTTATGTCGACATGAATGGCCTTGAACGGGTGGCTGCCGACACTCTTTTGGCCGTTATGAGCAGGCTTCAGCTCTCCATGGCAGTGGGCGAAGACCGTTATTGGCACCAGGTTTTGGCATCTGCCCCGGCAGAGAACGCACAGCAACTTTTCAACCTTGTATACGAAAAAATGTGCCGTCCGGGCACCCATCTCACCGACTTCGAGGAGGCAAGACAGGCCGAAAGCGAGAGCATCGGTAAGCAAACGTTGCTCGAACGTATGATGCTGCATGACGCAGACAGACTGATCGCTAATCGAATCGACTCTCTTGTGGGCGATATAGACGGTCCAACGGCGATGCCTCTCTCGTCTAAAGACATCGACGAGCTCTGTCTCGACACGCTCACTTCTTATTATCGGCGGCTGTTTGTCGACCCTTCGCAACTCACACTCATCCTTACCGGCAATTTCAATGTCGCCCATGTGGTGCCGATAGCTGTGGCTACGTTTGCCAGGATGAAGCCTTTGCCCGATGCTTTCTGCTTTTCGGAGGTGCCGTTTCAGCCCAACAGTGCGCCCTACACAGAGACTTTCTACGACGAGAACGACGAACGGCTCGTGCTCAACTATGTGTTTGCAGGCCATTATGCCCCTTCGCTGCGCTCATCTCTTCAATTGAAGCTCATGCGAGACCTGCTACAAGATCGTCTGCTCAGTGTATTGCGCGAGCAAGAGAACATTGTTTACTCGCCGTATGCCGATCTTTACTACAGCGGATGTCCGCAACAGAAGTTCCATTTCAGGCTGACGGTATCGGTAAAGCCCGACAATCGCGAGCGAGCAGAGACTCTTTTGCACGCTATCGTTACCGATTTGCAGTGCCATCCCGTACCGATGGCCGAGTTGGAGAAGATGAAACGCTCGTTTATCGTGACGAAACGTAGGATGCTATCCGACAAATCGCCCTCTGAATGGAAAACGACACTCACCTCGTTGGTGAGGAACGGCGAACAATTGGCCGACTTCGACCACTACACTGCTTGTCTCAACGCCATCACTCCCGAAGAGGTGTGCCGCGCGTTTGCCGAAAAACTGCGCTGGGAAAGCAGAATCTTACTTTATAAAACCAAGAAATGAAACCCTTCTCTCTTTTCAAACCCCTCTTGCTCTCTCTGTTGCTGCTGCCCATCCATCTGATATGGGCACAGAAAACGCCTGTGGCTTATCGGCTGTTCGATGCCAACGGTCGGGAGATCTCTTATCAAACGTTGGTGAAAGCGCTCGCTTTGCCCGACGTTGTCTTCTTTGGCGAGATGCACAACTGTGCCATGACCCATTGGTTGGAGCTGAAATTGCTCGAAGATCTGTACCGAATGCACGGTCAAGACTTAGCGGTGGGCATGGAAATGTTCGAAGCCGACAATCAGTTGATACTCGATGAGTATATGCACGGTGTGATTTCGTCTGATCGTTTTGAAGCCGAGATGCGCCTTTGGCCCAACTACAGCACCGACTACGCTCCGCTTGTGACCTTTCTGAAGGAGCAAAACGTGCGTCTCATAGCGACGAACGTGCCGCGACGGTATGCCAATGTGGTGAAGAACCGTGGCTGGGCGTATCTCGATTCGTTGTCGGCGGAGGCCAAGAGCTATCTTCCGCCGTTGCCGATACCCTATGTTGCCAATGCGAACGCAACCTCAGGATTCGCTTTGATGGGACTGATGGGTAAGAATAAAGAAGCCAATCCCGAACGAATGGCCCAAGCCCAGGCCTTGAAAGATGCCACGATGGCCTGGCATATCTCAAAAAATCTACGCGGAAAGATGCTGCACATCAACGGCAGCTATCATTCAGACCAGCGGGAAGGCATTATTCCCTATTTGTTACGTTACCGTCCGGGCACCACCATCAAGACCTTGCGGGCTGTGCGGCAAGAAGACGTGTCGCGACTGGAGCCTGATTACAAGAGCTTGGCCGACTTTTACATCTGCGTGCCCGAAGACATGAGCATGTCTTACTAAAGCGATGGTTGCCCAAGCTCTCTTTTTTCAATGCATCAAAATATTCTATTTCAATTTATAAAATCAACAAAAATGAACAGAAAACTGATTTATTTACTTTTGCTCGGTTGGCTTCTCACGCCTTTCAGCATGCGAGCGGCCGAGGCAGTGAAGTTCTTTTGCATCGAACTTCGCGACGGAACGAAGGCTGAATTTGCTCTTTCTGCCAAGCCTCAACTTTCCTTTTCGGGCGGAAACATGACTGCTTCTACTGCCGGGAAGAGTATTACGGCGGCCTTGGCAGACGTGGTTCGCTACACGTTCAGCGTGGAAAGCACGACGACGGGCCTCTCTACACCGACCGAACAGCGTGCCGGCAAGCCGCAGACAGACTTTTCCGAGGGGCACATTCGCCTGAGTGGACTCTCCGCCGGAGCAGCTGTCCGCGTAGTGACGATAGACGGTCGAGAGGTGTTCAAGGGTCGTTCGTCGGCCGACGGGCGGCTCGACATCGACCTTTCTGCCAGTCCTTCCGGCATCTATGTGCTCTGCACGCCGGCCGGCAACCTGAAAGTGGCCGTTAACAATCAATAATCGACGAGAACAAACGCAGTGATTCACAACTTAAAACAACAACGAAAATGAAAAAATATCTATACGCTTTCATCCTTTCTTTCACCTTTACCACCCTTTCTGCACAAACCTACAAGATGAAAATCGCCAAAAAAGGAGGCGAGGTGGTGGAGATTCCGGCCGACGACATCGAAGGCATCAGCTTCGAAACGAGCGGTTCTTCGCAGTCGACCACGCAGTATGTCACTCTCTTCGGAGTGAAGTGGGCCACGGGAAACTTGCAATACGACAAGGGCACATGGAAGATAGCCGACCATCAGTGGGACTATTTCAAACCCCGTTACGGGATTCATCGAAACTCGACCGAGGCCTATAACCACACCATTATGCAGGCCGACGACCAGATAGACCACTTCAACTTCGGCGTCTGCGGCAGCAATGCGCTCACCTATTCGGCTGCGGTGTATGGAAATACGACGAAGAAAGACATCGCCGGAAAGATGTATACGGACGATCAATTCTTGAATGAGACCACCGATTTCTCTCAAGCCACCTTTGGCGACATTGCCTATTGGGCCACCAAGGGCCAGTATCGACTGCCGCGTTATACCGAGATTCAAGACCTGGCACAGCGCGGAAAGTGGCAGTTTGGCTACGTCATCGTAGACGGAACCAACCGCATCTACGGCTATTTGGTGACCGAACCGGGCGAGGGAGAGTTTCCCATGACGATTCGATTCCCTAAAGCACTGACCTCGGAAGACCTTTCCAAAGGTCTGTTTCTGCCTTGTGCGGGTTCTCGATACGACAATACGAAGGCTGTAAGATATGCCGGATACGGCGGATATTACTTCTCTTCCATCCTGTTTGGAGAGGATAAAGACTATGCTTGCAGTCTGACGTTCGACAATGATGATGTTTACTACACCAATGGCGAGAACTGTCGCTGCGGCGATTCTATTCGTCCGGTAGTGGCCGAATAACGATTCTTTGTGCCCTATGTCGGTCTTCGCTCATCGATAGACCTGGGGTTACACGACAAAAGCTAAGAAAACGCACAGCGTTTTCTTAGCTTTTGCATTTCATTTTCTTAGCTTTTAGCCTGCGTTTTCTTAGCTTTCGCAACGTGCTTTTCTAAGGGCTTGACTACCAAATGGTTGAAAGCAGATGGAAAGAGAGGACGAAAGGTGAGGGAAGAGAGGGACGGGAAGGAGGCGTTTTATGGGCGACAGGTGGAGAAATTCGACCGAAAATCATTATCTTTGCACGTCTTTTGTCTTCTCCTTTTAGATAAGGTGAACAACACTTTTATGTTTGGCGGAAGGCCTTCGGTTGGTTGATGAAGGGACTATGGGGCATTTCCGGCCGTGATGGTGTGAGCAGAAAGACGCCGCGGACAGAGATGGCTGTGCGCAAGGAAATCGTTTTTAGACTTAAAAAAGGCAATATGATGCATATCAACAAGAAGTGGGCGGTGGCGTTTTCGGTAGTGGTTCTGGCTTGTTCGGCTTATGCCGGGAGCGTAAAAGAGTCGGTGGCACAGAACGATACGACGGCCCAGACGACCAAAACAGACAGTGCGGGCGCGAAAAAAGCACCTGCTGTCGAGGCGAAGAAAAAGGAAAACGAGTATGAAAAATTGATGAAAGACAGCGGAACGGTGGTGAAAGGTTTGTTCACCGTTCGGCATATCAAAGATAAATGGTATTTCGAGGTGCCCGATTCGCTCATCGGTCGTTATCTCTTGGCTGTGACCCGCTTTGCCAGTGTGCCGCAAGGTTTCGGCGTTTTCAGTGGAGAGAAGGTGAACGATGAGACCGTCTACTTCGAGAAACGCGACGAGAAGACGATGCTGCTCAGGGCTTTCGTGCGCACACAAGAGGCCAATTCGAACGACCGCATTTACCAAACGCTCAAGCAAAGCACGGCCGATCCTATCGTGGCAGCCTTTCCTGTCATCGGTAAAAACCCTCATCCGGGGATGAATCTCATTGATGTGACCTCGTTTTTTGTGCGAGACAACAACATCGTCGGCATCAATAAACGGATTGCAACCAAAGCTAAGTTGAGCGGACAACAGACCGATCGCACCTTTGTAGACACCATCAAGACTTATCCGATCAATGTGGAGGTGATGACGACACGCACCTATGGTGCCACGATTGGTACGTCACGGGCATCGGGCACGGGGAGTTTGACGCTCGCTCTGAATACTTCTATCGTCGTGTTGCCCAAAGAACCGATGCGAAGAAGACTGTGGGACGAGCGCGTAGGCTATTTCACAACGCCTCTGACGCTCTTCTCCGACCGGCAACACAAAAGTCAACGCGAGTTGTTTATCTCGCGTTACCGACTGGTTCCGAAAGATGTCAAGAGGTATTTGCGCGGTGAACTGGTGGAGCCCGTTCAACCTATTGTCTATTATATCGACCCGGCCACGCCCAAGAAGTGGGTGCCCTATCTGATAAAAGGTATCAATGACTGGAACGTTGCTTTCGAAGCGGCCGGCTTTAAGAATGCTATCGTGGGCAAAGAGTGGCCCAACGACCCGACCATGAGCCTGGACGACGCTCGCTATTGCGTGCTGCGCTACTTGCCTTCGGAGGCCGAGAATGCTTACGGACCTCATGTAAAAGATCCTCGTAGCGGCGAAATCATCGAGAGTCACATCTGTTGGTATCACAATGTGATGAACCTTTTGACGAAGTGGTACATGACGCAGTGCGGTCCATTGGACAGACGTGCGCAGCAAATGGACTTCGATGAGAAGCTGATGGGGCAGCTGATCCGTTTTGTTTCCTCGCACGAGGTGGGCCATACTTTGGGCCTTCGTCACAATATGGGCGCCAGTCACGCTACGCCTGTTGAGAAACTACGCGATAAGGCTTGGGTGGAGAAACACGGACACACGGCTTCGATCATGGATTATGCCCGATTCAACTACGTGGCTCAGCCCGAAGACCACATCGGAGAGCAAGGTCTCTTCCCCCGAATCAACGACTACGACAAGTGGGCCATTAAGTGGGGCTATCAGTATCGACCTGAATTTAAAGATGAGTTTGAGGAGAAAGAGAAGCTCATGACCGAGACGACGGCTATCCTTTCGCAAAATCCGCGCTTGTGGTTCGGCGGCGAAGGCAAGAACGAAGACCCGCGTGCGCAAACCGAAGACTTGGGCGACGACAATGTAAAAGCCAGCGACTATGGGGTGAAAAACCTCAAACGTGTGGTGGCTGGCTTGCCCGTGTGGACGCAACAAACCAACGGACGGTACGATCATCTTAGAGAAATGTATGCCAACGTTCGTCAACAGTTTACCCGTTACATGCGGCATGTGATGAAAAACTTAGGCGGACGATACCTCAACAACCTGCCTGGACGAGCTCCTTACGAGATAGCACCGGCCAAGAAGCAGAAGGAGGCTCTCGAATATCTGGGCCGACAGGTGTTCGATGCTCCGCTTTGGCTCTACCCCATGGCGATAACGGAGAAGACGGGCATTGATGTTCAGGGCGAACTCAACACACTTCAGAAGTCGGTTTTGGACGTAACGATGACGGCTGCCATGCTCAATACTATTTATAACGACTCGCAACGCTCGGCAAAGGCCTATCGTTTGCCCGACTATCTGAATGATCTCTTTGCGCAAGTATGGACTTCTGCCAATGCGGCCGACGAGATGAAGAACATCACGCGGCGAGCTTTACAACGGCAGTATGTGGAGAATCTGAATCGATTGCTCAACCCAACGGAGAAAGATAAGGCAGGTCGCAGTGCTGCGGCTTATAACAGCGACGCGTTGCTTTATGTGGCTGCGCATCTTGATAAGCTGGAGAATTATTTGAAAGGGCAGATGTCTGCGGCTTCGGGAATTCAGGCTTTGCACATCAAAGACTTATTGCAGCAGATCCAACTGATTAAAGACAGAAGAACAAAGGTGAACTGAGGGAATTTAGACGTGAAGGAGTTGAGGAGTGAAAGGAGTGAAGACACATCCTTCACTCTTTGACTCCTCAGTTCATTTTCCCTAACAGCAAAACAGCAAGAAGATGGTTCTCAATTATATTTGGATTTCTTTTTTCATCATTGCCTTTGTTGTAGCATTGTTCAGACTCGTGCTGATGGGCGACGCAACGGTATTTCCCGCGATGATGGACGGCACCTTCGAAATGTCGAAAAAGGCCTTTGAAATCTCCATCGGACTAACGGGCATCCTCTCGCTTTGGCTCGGAGTGATGAAAATAGGCGAACGAGGAGGCGTGATCAACGCCCTGGCCCGAGGATTAAGTCCGGTTTTCTCGCGATTGTTCCCCGATGTTCCGAAGGGTCATCCCGTAACGGGCAGTATCTTTATGAACATCGCAGCCAATATGTTAGGCCTGGATAACGCCGCCACGCCTTTGGGACTGAAAGCCATGGAGCAGCTGCAAACCCTCAATCGGAAGAAAGATACGGCCAGCAACCCGATGATCATGTTCCTGGTTCTCAACACATCGGGTCTCACATTGATACCGGTCAGCATCATGGCCTATCGTGCACAGTTGGGTGCAGAACAACCTACCGACATCTTTATTCCCATCTTGTTGGCCACATTTTTCTCCACTTTGGCCGGTATTGTGGTGACTTCGATTTATCAGAAAATCAACCTTCTCAACCTCAAAGTGCTCTTCGCGTTGTTGGGAGCCTGTGCGATGGTGAGTGCCATCATCTGGGGATTCGGCCAGATGGACAAGCAGCAGATCAACCTTTTCAGCACCAGCGTGGCCAATATCCTACTGATGAGCATCATCGTGGCCTTTATTCTGGCGGGCGTATGGCGGCGTATCAACGTCTACGACACCTTTATCGAGGGGGCGAAAGAGGGTTTTCAGACGGCCGTTCGCATCATTCCCTATCTCGTGGCGATACTCGTAGGCGTGGCCGTTTTTCGTGCATCGGGCGCGATGGACCTCGTGGTGGGCGGCATTCGCTGGGCGGTGGCCGTCTGCGGAGGTAGCACCGACTTCGTGGAAGCTTTGCCCACGGCCTTGATGAAACCGCTTTCCGGAGCCGGCGCACGGGGCATTATGATCGACACCATGACCACATACGGGGCCGATTCTTTTGTAGGTCGACTCAGTTGCATCTTCCAAGGCAGCACCGACACAACGTTTTATGTGTTGGCTGTCTACTTCGGCAGTGTGGGAATACGCCACACTCGCCATGCCGTGGCTTGCGGACTGCTGGCCGATCTGGCCGGTGTGGTGGCGGCTATCGGCATCTGTTATCTCTTCTTTGCTTAGCAACCAACACGTGAATCATGATGGTCAACGCAGTAAAATCGACAGACCGATGGGCAAGAGCTAAGCTTTCGGCGTGCAAAAGCTAAGAAAACGCCTTCCAAAAGCTAAGAAAATGGCTTGCAAAAGCTAAGCTTTTGAAATGTAGTTTGTAAGAAACTGATAATCAGAGAGATAGGTGCGGTGTTCGATTTCCTTATTCTGCAACCGCCGATCCTCCCTTTTCAACCCTTATCCTGCAACAATGGCAAACTTAAAATCACTGGCGAAAGATACCGCCATCTATGGAATGAGTAGCATTATAGGCAGATTCCTCAACTATCTGCTCGTTCCGCTCTACACCGATGCTCTCACAGCGGCCAGTGGCGGCTATGGCGTCATCACCAATATCTATGCCTACACGGCGTTGCTGCTCGTTGTTCTGACCTATGGAATGGAGACTACGTTCTTCCGTTTTGCCAATAAGAGCGGCGAAAACCCCACGAAGGTCTATTCCACCATTCTGCTTTCGGTGGGGACCACGTCGATAGTGTTCGTCGTTTTGGTGCTGTTGTTCCTCTCGCCGCTCTCTTCGGCGATGGGCTACGGCAGTCATCCGTCTTACGTTTGGGTCATGGCGATGGTGGTTGCCATAGATGCTTTTCAGTGTATTCCCTTTGCTTATCTGCGTTATCAGAAAAGACCGATGAAGTTTGCAGCCCTCAAACTGCTCTTTATCGTGCTCAACATTGCGCTCAACCTGTTGTTTTTCCTCGTCTTTCCGGCTCTTTACAGGAGTTATCCCGAGGTGATCGGACGGGTTTACGACCCTTCTGTCGGCGCAGGATATGCCTTTTACATCAACTTGGCTTGCACGGCTACCATCACTTTCTTCTTTTATAAGGAGCTGACGGGCTTCCGATACGTCTTCGACAGGCAGCTTCTGCGGCGTATGCTCTCGTATAGCATGCCTATCTTGATACTCGGAATCGCCGGTATCTTGAATCAAACGGCCGACAAAATCCTCTTTCCCTATATCTACAAAGGGGACGATGCGCATGCACAATTGGGCATTTATGGGGCTGCCAGCAAGATTGCGATGATCATGGCGATGATTACTCAGGCTTTCCGTTATGCTTATGAACCTTTCGTTTTCAGTAAGGCCAAAGACCAAGATAACCGGGAAACTTATGCTAAAGCAATGAAGTATTTTATCATCTTTACGCTGTTGGCTTTCTTGGTGGTGGTGGGATATATGGACATCTTGCGTCATATCATCGGTCGCGACTATTGGGACGGACTGCGAGTGGTGCCTATCGTGATGGCGGCCGAACTGATGATGGGCGTGTATTTCAATCTCTCGTTCTGGTATAAACTCATCGATAAAACTATCTGGGGGGCCTATTTCTCGGGCATCGGCTGTGCGGTGCTCGTGGCAGTGAACCTTCTTTTTGTGCCACGTTATGGCTATATGGCTTGCGCTTGGGCCGGATTCGCCGGCTATGCAACGGCTATGGTGCTGAGTTATGTGGTGGGTCAGCGTAAATATCCCATTGCTTATCCGTTGAAGAGCATCGCTGTTTATGTGGCGATCGCTGCCTTTTTCTATTTCCTGATGGGCTATACCAATCGACATTTGTCCACCCTTTGGGCACTCGTAGCTAACACGGCACTCATCCTTTTGTTCGTGGCGCATTTTGTGAAATGGGATCTGAGGAGGAGGAATTGAAGAAGATATTTTTAGGAGTGAAAGAAGTGGAGGAGTGAAAGGAGTGAAGACAAATCCAGGAGTGAAAGAAGTGAAGGAGTGAAAGGAGTGAAGACAAATCCAGGAGTGAAAGAAGTGGAGGAGTGGAAGGAGTGAAGACAAATCCAGGAGTGAAAGGAGTGGAGGAGTGAAAGGAATGAAGACAAATCCAGGAGTGAAAGAAGTGGAGGAGTGGAAGGAGTGAAGACAAATCCAGGAGTGAAAGAAGTGGAGGAGTGAAAGAAGTCAAGACATGAGCTTCTTCTGTATGATGGAGCATGACAACTCAAACAATAAGACATACGTCTTTACTCCTTTCACTCCTTCACTCCTTTCACTCCTCAAAGAAATCATAACCAATTACATACGTCTTTACTCCTTTCACTCTTTTACTCCTTTCACTCCTCAAAGAAATCATAACCAATTACATATGAAAAAATCGACATTACTCATTGCCGCCCTCATGACATTCGGTACCGTTAAGGCCGATGAGGGCATGTGGACGTTGTACAATCTGCCGCAAGCAGTGTACCGACAGATGCAAAGCGAAGGCTTCTTGTTGCCCTATCGCGACCTTTATGAGAGCAAAGACGCTATTAAAAACGCCGTGGTTAACTTCTCTGGATATTGCTCTGGAGTAGTTGTTTCGCCCGACGGACTCGTCTTTACCAATCATCATTGCGGCTTCGAAGCCATCCGAAGCCACTCTACCGTAGAGCACGATTATATGTTGAACGGGTTCTTTGCCAAAACCTTGGCCGACGAACTGCCCAACAAAGATATGTTTGTGAGCTTTATGCGCGAGCAGAAAGATGTCACCCCGCAGCTCGAAAGTTTAGGATATAGCCGCTGCGGAAAGGACCAACAGGCGGCGATGGTCGACTCTTTGCAGCGTGCGCTCACCGATTCTGTTAGGCAAATCGACCCTACGCTGCACGTAGACATCGACCCTTTCTACGAAGGAAACCGGCATTACGCCACCGTCTACCAAGATTTCACCGACCTGCGACTGGTCTTCACCGTGCCCAAATCGATGGGAAAGTTCGGCGGAGAGACCGATAACTGGATGTGGCCACGCCAAACTTGCGACTTCTCCGTGTTTAGAATCTATGCCGATCCCAAGACAAACGGTCCCGCAGCTTACTCGAAAGACAACGTGCCCTACCACCCGCAGCACTGGGCACGCCCATCACTTGAGGGCTATCAGGTCGGCTCTTTCGCCATGACCATGGGCTATCCGGGCAGCACCAGCCGCTATATCTCGAGTTATGGCATTGTCGAACGGCGCGACGCAGAGAACACTCCGCGTGCCCAAGTGCGAGGAGTGAAGCAGGAAGTGATGCGCCGATACATGCGTGCCAGCGAGGCTGTGCGCATCAAATACGACTCGAAGTTTGCCCAAAGTGCCAACTATTGGAAAAACTCTATCGGTATGAACAAATGTATCGACTCGATAGGCATCATTCAACAGAAGCGCGATTACGAGGCACGGCTCCGTCAATGGCAAGACTCTACAGGTTTTCTCAAGGGCCAACTCAGTTTTCCGCTGCTCGAAAAGCTCTATGCCCGCCGGCAGGAGCGGGTGCGAACGATGATGTATTGGCGCGAAACCTTCCGCCGAACCAATGAGTTCTCTACCCGTGCCATGCAACTTGCCACGGGCATGGAGGTGAAAGGACCGAAGAAAAACGCAGCTAAAAAATATCATTCTTTTGCCGACAATAGCAACGAATGGGACGCTGCGCTCGACCGTGAGGTGCTTTCTGTCCTTCTCAAGAACTACCGTGAGCATGTCGATGCCCGCTATCTGCCTAAATTCTACACCACTATCGACACCCGTTTCGAGGGCGACTACACCCGCTTTGTCGACTATCTCTACACCCGTTCGCTGCTCATGAAGAAGGGGGCGAAGCTCTATTACAACACCAAAGCCTACAAAGCCGATCCCGGTGTGCGTTTCGGACAAGACGTGATGGATGTTTTCTATGATCTCAACGAGGGAATGGGGGCCATCAACGATTCCATCGAGACACAAGAACGCTATCTCTGTGCGGCTAAATTGCGGATGGAAGCCGACCTGCCTCACTACTCCGACGCCAACTTTACCATGCGTCTGAGCTACGGACAGGTGAAGGAATTCGAGCTCGGCGGCAAGCCCTCGGGCTATTATACCACCCCCGAGAGTATCGTCGAGAAGATGAATCGCGCGGCACACATCACCGACTACGAGGCCGAACCCATCATGAAAGAACTGCTCTCGGCCCGCGATTTCGGTCGATATACCGACAAAACAACGGGTCAAATGCATCTCTGCTTCCTCACCAACAACGACATCACCGGCGGAAACAGCGGTTCGCCCATGTTCAACGGTAAGGGCGAACTCATCGGTTTGGCTTTCGACGGCAATTGGGACAGCCTCTCGAGCGACATCAACTTCGACGCCCGACTGGCTCGTTGCATCGGTGTCGACATTCGTTTCGTGCTCTTCATGATGGACAAATGGGGCCATGCCCACCGTCTGTTGCGCGAGATGGGACTCTAAACAAGTATTTTCCCTCCGTCCTCAAAGGGTTTGTGCGGCGGCAGATACCGCCCGTTTCGCTCCTGCTTAGCGGACGAACGTATGCAGCTTGGCAAGCCCTTGAAATACAGGTGGTTATAAAAGATATTTTAAAAGCTAAGAGATGGCACAGCCATCTCTTAGCTTTTGCATTGCATTTTCTTAGCTTTTGGGATGTGAAAGCTAAGCTTTTGTCGGAGCCTTGATCGAATGTTCGTTTCCCCTTTCGCAGAAACGGCGGAACGAAGACTATTTCTTGGGGCGGCGTCTGGCCCATCCCTCTTCCGAGAAATCGGGCTCCTCGCCTTTCAGTTTCGGCGTGTTGTGCTGGAAAAACTGTCGCCAGTCGCCCGTGTTGGCCTCTTCTTCCAAGCTGCGTTGTTGGCGTTTGCCACGCTTGCCGTTGCTTTCGGTGTTCGGTTTTCCCTTAAAAACGTCGTAACGCCCGGTCTTTCTGCCGCCTTTTCCACCACCGTAGGCACGGCCATGGCCGGGCTCATCGGCATGGTTGCAGCGCACATCGCGCCCTTTGTATTGGGTTCCGTCGATGGCACGAATCACCTTTTGCGCGTCGGTCTCGGGCACTTCGATATACGAAAACTTGCCCAGCAAATCGATGTGACCCACCTCTTGCCGGCCGTGCACATGGCGATTGATGAACTGCATCACCTCGCCGGGATAAAAACCGTCGTCTTTTCCGAGGTTGATAAAGAGGCGACAATAGCCCGCTTCGGCCTTTCGCTGTCCTCTTGTGCCCCGTTCCGTACGCCCGCCGCGCTCCGATCTGCCCGCGTTTCGTTCGCTTCGCTTGCCCGAAGGCTTTTCGATTTCGGGCGCATTGGCATAATAATCGAGAAAACGACCAAAGGTCATGCTCACAATCTTTTTGATCAGGTCTTCCTTATCGATGTATTCAAAGTGGCGATTGATTTCCTCCAGGAAGGGCGCAATGTCTTCTTCGTTGACGTCTACCTTGAGAATCTCGTCCATCACCTTGTAAAGCTGTTTGCTGCAGATCTCTTTTGCCGAGGGCAACGTGCCGTCTACGAACTCTTTTTGGATGATTTTCTCGATGGCTTTCACCTTCGAGCGTTCGCGGGTATGGATGATGGAGATCGACGTTCCTTTCTTTCCGGCGCGCCCGGTACGGCCGCTTCGATGGGTGTAGCTCTCGATGTCGTCGGGCAAACCATAGTTGATGACGTGCGTCAGGTCGTCGACGTCGAGCCCACGGGCCGCTACATCGGTGGCAACAAGGAACTGCACGTTGTGATTACGGAACTTCTGCATCGTGAGGTCTCGCTGTTGCTGACTCAAATCGCCGTGAAGGGCTTCTGCATTGTAGCCATCTCGAATCAGTTTGTCGGCAATCTCTTGCGTCTCTACCTTCGTTCGGCAGAAGATAATGGCGAAAATGCGCGGGTAGAAGTCGACCAGGCGTTTCAAAGCCAGGTATTTGTCCTTCGCATTCACCATATAATAGATGTGGTTCACCTTCTCTGCACCCTCGTTCCGGCTGCCGACGACAATCTCTTTGTAGTCGTGCAGATAGCTCTTGGCAATCTTTTCGATTTCTCTACTCATGGTGGCCGAGAACAAGAGCGTGTTCCTTTCGGCGGGAACACCTTCGAAAATGGCGTTGATACTTTCGGTAAAGCCCATGTTGAGCATCTCGTCTGCCTCGTCGAGCACCACGTTATTCACGGCATCGAGCTGTGCTACGCCGCGCTTCATCAAGTCGATGAGGCGTCCCGGAGTAGCAACGATGATCTGTGCACCCTTTCTGAGTTGGCGGATTTGCATCTCGATGGAAGCTCCTCCGTAAACGGGCACGACGTGTAAACCCTGGATATACTTGGAAAAGTCGGCCAGGTCGTCGGCGATTTGCAGGCAAAGTTCGCGCGTCGGACTTAAAATCAAAGCTTGTGTTTGTTTGCTCTGGGGATCTGTTTTTTGCAGTACGGGTATGCCATAAGCGGCGGTCTTGCCCGTTCCTGTTTGCGCCAGAGCGATGACATCGTTACCATTTCCCAACAGATAGGGGATTACTTCTTCCTGAACTGGCATGGGCTGCTCGAAGCCCAGCTCTTCAATGGCGCGGCAAATCTGCTCGCTCACGCCCAATTCTTCAAATGTCTTCAAATGTTTTGTTGCGTTTATGAGTTTCCCCGCTTGCCGTTTGCGTATCGAAACAACCTGTGCGCTCACCGGTTTTGTTCTTGCAAGCTGCCCGTTTGCGGGGCTGTTTGCTTGCCAACTTGCACAGAAACTCTGTCTATTATCACTCGTTCAACCATTCGTTGCCACCCAGCCATAACAGACAACGCCTTCGTTTGAACGCTGCAAAGGTAGTGAAAATAAATGAGTTAACGACTGTTGAGGCCGTCTTTTTGTGCTTTCGCACAATAAAACCCCTCTTTCGGTGGTGTCGAAAGAGGGGGATCGGGTGGGGATGGAAGCCCAATTGTATGAGTGTGAAAGGTCTTTTTCGACATCATTGTCGACCGATGCCCGCACAGTAGCTTGTGCGTTGCGGGGCAAAGGATGGCAGACGGTCTGTTGGAAGCAGACTATCGGTTGAGCTCGAGTTGTATGGTTTGACCCTGTTGAAGGGTCATCTGACCGTCATAAAGCACTCTTGCGCGGTCGATCGACTCGCCCTCCAAGGCCTTGTAGACCTGCAAACGATGGCTACCCGACGTGAATCGACGGGCTTTAAAGTCCACATCGTACACGCAAATGCAGTCGAGTAGCTCGCTGCCTGGCAGGTAGTTGGGGCGTAGAATCAATCTGATGTTCCCCGAAATCATACGCGCTTCTACCGAAAAGCGGTCGACTCCGCAGAGATCCGTTACGTTTTCGAAGCGTCCTTTCAAAACTCCGTCTGTTGCTAAGGTCAGACTGAGTGTGGCCTTTGTTTGCTCAACAGCTTCGTAATACTCGGGTCGGCTGTCTGCTTTCGAGGCATTTCGTTTACAGTCCGAGCGTGAAACATCATACACTTGCGGGGCGTCAAGCACTGCGTTTTCGGAAGAACAGGCCGAGAAACCTAACAGGCTCATCAGCACATACAGCATTTTTCTCTTCATCATGATGGTTTTATTCGTTAAAAAATGGTCATTATGGTTGGCCGAAAGGGAGCGGATGCTTTTGCATGTGGTCGCGTTCCGGCACTTTAAACGTTTTCTTTTTTGCGCAGTTGATCGATCAGAGCGTAGGTGCCTGCAAGGCTTTCCAAGCCGAATAGACCCGTATCTTCGCGCCTTTTCTCTACCATTTCGGCAAAGGTTTTTATCTCTGTGAGGAATCCTTGTGTATAGATGGAGTTGTTGCGGACGGTCGGAATGAAACTGTTTGGGCTGTATAGACAGCGGGTAGAGCTGTTGGTAAAGACCTTTTCCAAAGGAATCCCAAACGGAGAAGGCTGCTTTGGGCAGAAATTCAGCTGTTCGAGATTGTGCAAAGTATAACGTCCGCCATTGGTATTGATGTCCAATTGCTCTTCAGATTGTGCCCAAGAGTAGGCCGTAGACAGTTCGATGATACCCGTCACTCGTTGATGTTGCAGGAGAATGAACCACGTCTGCCCGCCGTTTTTGAGTTGGATGGACTCGGAAGCCTTGATCGTTGCCGGTCCGAAGAGAAAGGAAACGTAATCGAGTGGATGAATCATCAGGTCGAGCAAAGCATCACCTTCGGGGTAGAGCCCTGTGAGATAGCGATAATGATAGTGGTAAGCGGCGTCTTTCTTCAGTTGTTTTCGCAGGATGTGCGTTGCCGGAGCAAAACGTCGTTGCAGGCCCACGATGATGGGTTGTTCGCCATATTGCTTTCTCTTTTCGAGCAATGCCGAGAGCTGTGCACCGTCTTTGCAGGGTGGTTTTTCGATGAAAAGAGCTTTACCGGCTTCGATCATGCTGCCTGCAATATCGAAATGTGCCTGCGGATGGGTGGCTACAAAGACACCCGAAACAGCCCTATCGTTCAAGATTTCGGGAAGAGAGACGGTTCCTTTTACGCCTGGATACTTTCTCGTGATGAAGTTTGCTTTCTGCTTAGACGTGCAACAAACATACTTTAAAGGCAATTGCAGATGGTGGATGACGGGCAAGAGATTCTCGATGCAATGGTTTCCTAACCCCACAAGAGCATATGAGTGTGTGTAGCAGTCGGTCAAAACGGAGTTGCTGCGACGATTTTTATATCGGGTGATGAGGCTCTTCAAATAGTTCATCGTGTGAATGTTGAAGCGGTTATACTTTTGATATGGCGGCGATAGGTGGTGTGGCGACAGTTCGTCCATTGATATTTGCCGTAGAAAAGCTCGATCAATCGTTTGGGAAACATCTTTTCGAGGTTTCGCAAAAGGATGATGTCGTATTTCCGATGGTAGTTGATCCAGCAGTTGTTGCAGGTGTTCGAATAGCGGCATTGCGTCTTACGAGTTGGGCGAGAGTTGAAAATCTCGTCCAATGTGTTATGATGAATGTTGCCCAAGATCACATCTAAGTTTTGGCATAATGGCACATCGCCATTGGAGTGCACCACCAACTCACTGAAAATGCTGTGACAACGCAGTTGCAGTCGTTGGTTTTTCCACTCGTCATACAGAGCCACAAAGTCGTAGTTCTCCTTTGTTTGATGGATGCCGGGCGGTATTTTCGAAAGAAAATCGTTGTCGTTCGTCTCCATCAGGCCCTTTGTTGTGTCGAAGAAAGACATCGTACTGTAGATGCCGATACGCACATCGATCCCGTATTTTTGGGCTATCTCGATGACGTGTGTCATGTCTTCGAACGTGTTCCAGGGAGAAAGACAGAACATCAACGATACCGGCAAGCGTGTTTTACAGGCCTCGATCACCTGCATCACCTTGTCGTATCCATCTCTGCCGCGCATATATAAATAGGTGTCCCGCTTGCCATCGAGAGACACATACAGATGTTTGGGGCGATGGCGTTTCACGGCAGCGATCACCTTTTCTACGGCCAGAGCGTTGGTAAGCAGCGTGTAGTTGGGGTGATGCGTGTCGAACCATTGCATGATTTCGTCGGCCTCGGGATGCAGAACAAACTCTCCGCCCTCCAGTCCCACGACTGTTTGAGGGGTGATACATCGGCTGTTCATCAGTTGGATAATGTCGTTCAGAGTTAAATGGACGGTTGGTTTCTTCCAAATGGAGCAGTGTTGGCAACGCGACTGACAGCTGGTGGTAGAATAGATCATCAGCGAAGTGAGTTTCTTATGCCGTTTTCGCAGGATGTTGTTGACAAATATCAGTCCGTTATATAGATAGTCTTGTAGGTTGTACATCGTCTTTTCGTTGATTCGTCTCTATGGATAAAGAGGCGAAATCGAGGAAAAGACTGCAAGGAAAGAGAGGGAAAAGGAGGGATATGAGACGGATAGCTCTCCCTTATCTTAGGCATTTACCTTCAGGCTAAATTTTGTAATGCTGTTCAAATGCAGAGAGTGTAAGAATACAACATTTACCAACGTGTTCCACTATCAGTAAATCCTCATCTCCAGTTAATAGAAAGTGGGCGTTAGATACGAGAGCTAATTCGAGTAGGAAATCATCTTTGGGGTCGCGGCAATAGCGATTGACTCTCGGAGGTTCATGGTATTCGGAGCGTCTTCGTATAAAATAAAGTAAATGTTGATAATCTTTCTCCGTGAAATATTTGCGGAATTTAGGACGCTGCACAACATTCATGATTTCAGATTCCAATTGTTCTGACATGACAATTTTGATGGAATGGTTTCGGAACAGTTTCTCCAAACGATCTGAAGAAGAACCTCCCATCAAGAAACTAATCCATAAATTCGTGTCAATAACGACTTTCATTTCGCAGTTTTCTTACTGAATTGCTCCCTCCTCACCATTTCGCATTCACGGTTGATCTCCTCTTGGGTAATGTTTTCTACGTGAAAGACGGTCAGCAGTTTGTCGATATCTGCGTTCAAGTCTTCTTGTGCGTATGCCGCATGGCGTTCTTTACCCAACTGTTTAATATAGTTGATGGCCTTTTTCAGTAAAATTGCGTCGTCAGAGATGTAGCTCAATTGTCGTTGCAATTCATTGTTCAATTGAAGAGTTGTCATCTTTACTCCTTTCTTTGATTCCTTTTTGGCAAATATACGACATTTTTCCAACATTTCCAAATGTGTATTTAGGAAAGCGGAAAATCTCGTCACCACGTGAGTCGGAGCCCGAACGGAACGCCGAACGTGAAGGGATGTGCCGTGCGATAGGTCTCGATGGTGCTGCCGTTTCGGAAGTAATAGCCGGCATTGGGCTCGATGTAGAAGCTGAAGGGCCTGAAAAGCCGATACTGAAGGCCTACGCCCAGGCCCACCGACCATTGGAAACGAGGCCGGAGCGTGTTTCTAAAGCTGCTGATCGAGTCGCTGCCGGTGATGTATTTCGTTTGCAACGAACCGCTGACGGGCAGTTCGAGCGTCACGCCGCCTGTGGCATAAGCCATGAAACGGCCTTTTTCCCAGATGCGATAGGTGAGCCGAAGCGGAATGCCGATATACGAGATGCGTTGCGTTTTGAGGATGGCGGTGTGGTGGAATTGGCTCGTTCGTTCCGATTTTAGCAGCGTATAGGTCACACCTGTACCGAAAATCCAATGCGCATCGAGCTGTTTGTTGAGCGACAAGCCAAGTCCTCGAGGCCGATGATGCCGCACATCTTCGCCCAAACCCTTGTTGCCGGAAGAGAAATAGGTGCCTATCCGGGCGAGCCGAACGCGCTCCGCCGAGTCCATCAAAGCCTCGTTGCGGGTCATATAGTCTTTGTATTCCTCCCAAGTGTGGATCTTCGAGGCTGCACCCCCTTTGGCATAGTCTATCACCGAGAGATAATTCTCGTTGGATAAGCCCGCACCCGTCGTCGCATTTGACGAAGAACCGAGGTTGAACGTCCAGGGATAGCGTTTCTTTCGGTGGATTTCTGCACCCGCGTTGGCCGTTCTGTCGTCCCGGTGGGGCAGCGAAGGCAACAGTAGGAGCGAGTCTGTAGTTGTCGGGTGCACAGCGATGAGCTGTTGTATGGCATCAGAATGGGCCATGGCGGGGCGTATGTCTGCTCCCGCATCGAGCACTTTGATCCGCGTATCGGTGGCAGAATCGGTATGATGTTCTCCTTTAGCGGCCCTATACAACCCTTGGTGAGAGGGAGCTTGAACCTGGAAATCGGTTGTTCTCGCCGTTTTCCCTCCTTCTTTGAGGTCTGTTTTCTGTCGTTTGTTGGGAGGCCGATTCACGGTCGCAGGTCTGTTTTCCGAAAGGCGTTCTTCCTTGTTGGTTGTGAAAAAATAGACCCACAGCGGTGCAGATGCCAGCAAAAGCAGCAACCAAAGGTGGCGCAGCATGCCGCGAAGCATCTTCTTTGCTCTGAACAACTGCGAAGACGAACTGTGAGGAGCTATGCCCAGCAACTGCCCAATCTCCTTGTGCGATAGTTCGTCGAGCACCGATAGCTTGAAAATCTCTCGGCTTCCCTTGGGCAGAGCCTCGATAGCGGCCAACAGCGTGTCCAAGTCTGCGATAGGGTCGTCCTCTGAGGGCTCGCCGTAAGAGGGTTCTTCCGGGAGTACATCCAGCGATTCTGTCGGTCGCGAAGAACTTTGCAGATGGTGCAGACATAGATTCCGCACAATGGTAGACATCCATCCCTCCAGTCGGGCATCGTCTTTGAGGGTGCCTATCGAGGCGAATATCAGAATGAAAGCATCGTGAAGCAGGTCTTCGGCCACGCTTTCGTCTTTTACATAGCGGCGGCATATCCCCATCAAGCGGTGGGAATATGCCGCATATAGTTCTCCGAGAGCCTTCCGGTCGCCCTGTCTGCATGCGTCTATATTCATCGTTTTTCGAGCAAAGAGATGTCCTCTTTTACTTAAAGGGAGAAACATGAGGCGAAAAGACTGCACGAATTCCTGTTTTTTTTGTTTATGATGCCCCGCACCCGACGAGAATTCGCCCTGCCAGAGGCGTGGATCAGTGGTTTCGGTTCTATCTGCAAAGGTAAGAAAAGGAGTGGTGTTGCAGAGCTTTTCTGCCTGATTTCCTTGAAAAATGGGATGAGAGGCGACGGTGACAGTAAGAAATCGGGTGGAGAAAAAGAACAAGAAGGGAAGGCTCTTTTTGCTTTTGGAAAAGGGCGTTGGAAGGTTCTGACCATCAGACGCTTACAAAACGGATTTCCAACTCTTAGCTTTTGGCTCGCATTCTCTTAGCTTTTGCATTGCGTTTTCTTAGCTTTTGGAGGGTGTTTTCTTAGCTTTCGTATGGCGAGGATGCAGAGACCGAAAGTCAGGAAGGGAAAGAAGAGCTTCGTAGAACGCGCCGGTTTTGTTCGGAAAGATCGCCTTTCTTGTCGCTTTTCCGCACGTTTCCATCTTTATATATAATAAGGTAAATAGGCTAAAGAAAAGAGAGTGATTTGTGTTTAAATGTTAAAATAGCAAAGGTGGGGCAAGTTTTTGATTGAAATATTTGGCGGGTGATAAAGAAAGACATACCTTTGCATCCGCTTTCGGGTTATTTTTTAGCTTTGGGAGTGTATTGAAAAGAGTTCATTGAAAGTATTGATAGACAGTAGTAGTACAAGAGCGGGTGACGCCTTTTTGGGTGTTACTTTATATGGACGATGAGACCTGGGTGCTTGATAGCACTTTAGATAAAGCGATGTGAGCTGTAAAGCTTTTTTATTGTTTTATAGGTATAGTCCAATCGGGAAATGCATTTTAAATGCGAACGTCATTTTTACAATGGAGAGTTTGATCCTGGCTCAGGATGAACGCTAGCTACAGGCTTAACACATGCAAGTCGCGGGGCAGCATGTTGGTTGCTTGCAACCGATGATGGCGACCGGCGCACGGGTGAGTAACGCGTATCCAACCTACCTATTACCACGGGATAACCCGGCGAAAGTCGGACTAATACCGTATGTGGTCTTCGATTGGCATCAGCAGTAGACTAAAGGTTTTGCGGTAATAGATGGGGATGCGTCCGATTAGTTAGTTGGCGGGGTAACGGCCCACCAAGACATCGATCGGTAGGGGTTCTGAGAGGAAGGTCCCCCACACTGGAACTGAGACACGGTCCAGACTCCTACGGGAGGCAGCAGTGAGGAATATTGGTCAATGGGCGTAAGCCTGAACCAGCCAAGTAGCGTGCAGGATGACGGCCCTATGGGTTGTAAACTGCTTTTATGCAAGAATAAATTAGCCTACGTGTGGGTTATTGCAGGTATTGCATGAATAAGGACCGGCTAATTCCGTGCCAGCAGCCGCGGTAATACGGAAGGTCCGGGCGTTATCCGGATTTATTGGGTTTAAAGGGAGCGTAGGCGGCCTTTTAAGCGTGTTGTGAAATTCAGTTGCTCAACATCTGACTTGCAGCGCGAACTGGGGGGCTTGAGTATGCTGAAGGTAGGCGGAATTCGTGGTGTAGCGGTGAAATGCTTAGATATCACGAAGAACTCCGATTGCGAAGGCAGCTTACTGCAGCTTAACTGACGCTGATGCTCGAAAGCGTGGGTATCGAACAGGATTAGATACCCTGGTAGTCCACGCGGTAAACGATGGATGCTCGTTGTTGGTATATATATATCAGTGACCAAGTGAAAACGTTAAGCATCCCACCTGGGGAGTACGCCGGCAACGGTGAAACTCAAAGGAATTGACGGGGGCCCGCACAAGCGGAGGAACATGTGGTTTAATTCGATGATACGCGAGGAACCTTACCCGGGCTTGAACTGCAGCGGAACGATTCAGAGATGATGAGGTCCTTCGGGACTGCTGCGGAGGTGCTGCATGGTTGTCGTCAGCTCGTGCCGTGAGGTGTCGGCTTAAGTGCCATAACGAGCGCAACCCCTTTTTATAGTTGCCATCGGGTAATGCCGGGCACTCTGTAGATACTGCCGCCGCAAGGTGTGAGGAAGGCGGGGATGACGTCAAATCAGCACGGCCCTTACGTCCGGGGCTACACACGTGTTACAATGGCGCGTACAGCGAGTTGGTGTTATGTGAGTAGCATCTAATCCTGAAAGCGCGCCTCAGTTCGGACTGGGGTCTGCAACCCGACCCCACGAAGCTGGATTCGCTAGTAATCGCGCATCAGCCATGGCGCGGTGAATACGTTCCCGGGCCTTGTACACACCGCCCGTCAAGCCATGAAAGCCGGGGGCGCCTGAAGTCCGTGACCGCAAGGGTCGGCCTAGGGTGAAACCGGTGATTGGGGCTAAGTCGTAACAAGGTAGCCGTACCGGAAGGTGCGGCTGGAACACCTCCTTTCTGGATGGGCTTACCTTCATCTTTTTTGAGATGGTTATGGGTTTTGTTTGTTCTTAGCTCTTGTGCCTCTACTATTGTCTTTCTTTCCCGATAGGTTCCTCAGAGTCTTTAGGTTATAGATTTTGTTAAGCCTCCTGAGTCCTATAGCTCAGTTGGTTAGAGCGCCACACTGATAATGTGGAGGTCGGCAGTTCAAGTCTGCCTGGGACTACATCTGATTTGATAGAGTGATGTTTGAGGGTGGTAAGTTTACCTGAGCGTATACCTTTTATATGTAGGAGGTAAGTGAAGGAACCTTGGATTAGGAATCCCTATTTTTAGGGGGATTAGCTCAGCTGGCTAGAGCACCTGCTTTGCAAGCAGGGGGTCAACGGTTCGAATCCGTTATTCTCCACTTTGCGATGTGTATATATCGCATGAGTTCTTTGGCATATTGATACAAGCAAGACTGCATGAATAGACGAGGCAAATGATTGCCTATAATAGATGATGTAGCTGAAGTATGGGTATCTATCTTGATTTTATTTAAGGTAGTACTTTTTAAAGAAGCGAGATAAGGGCGCATGGCGGATGCCTAGGCTCACAGAGGCGATGAAGGACGTGATAAGCTGCGATAAGCTGCGTGTAGGTGCAAATAGCCATTGATACGCAGATTTCCGAATGGGACAACCCACCTGTTAGAAGGACAGGTATCACTGCAAAGGTAGTGAGGCAAACCGGGGGAACTGAAACATCTTAGTACCCCGAGGAAAAGAAAATAATTAAATGATTCCCTTAGTAGTGGCGAGCGAAGTGGGAAAAGCCCAAACCGGTGTTGTATTTTTGCAATGCCGGGGTAGTAGGACCGCGTTGTTGTACTTATTTGTTGAGAAGAACTCTTTGGAAAGAGAGATCATAGAGGGTGATAATCCCGTATTCGAAGACAATTAAGACATAGCGGTATCCTGAGTAGCGCGGGACACGAGAAATCCTGTGTGAATCTGCCGGGACCATCCGGTAAGGCTAAATACTCCTGTGAGACCGATAGTGAAATAGTACCGTGAGGGAAAGGTGAAAAGCACCCCAATGAGGGGAGTGAAATAGTTCCTGAAACCATGCGCCTACAAGCGGTCGGAGCTGCTTTTAGCAGTGACGGCGTGCCTTTTGCATAATGAACCTACGAGTTACCGTTACCAGCAAGGTTAAGAGTCATGAGACTTGAATCCGTAGTGGAAGCGAGCCTGAATAGGGCGTTTAAGTTGGTAGTGGTAGACGCGAAACCAAGTGATCTACACATGTCCAGGATGAAGTCCCGGTAACGCGGGATGGAGGTCCGAACGGATAAGCGTTGAAAAGCTTCCCGATGAGATGTGTGTAGGAGTGAAAGGCCAATCAAACTTGGAGATAGCTCGTACTCCCCGAAAGGCATTTAGGTGCCGCGTGCAGTGTTCTCCTCAGGAGGTAGAGCGACCGATAGGTCAAGAGGGCTTCACCGCCTATCGCGACCTGACGAACTCCGAATGCCTGTGGACAGAAGCTGTGCAGTAAGGGGGCGGGTGCTAAGGTCCGTCCCCGAGAGGAGAAGAATCCGGACCGCCGTCTAAGGTCCCGAAGTTTTGCCTAAGTTAGTCTAACGAAGTATGTTCCCGGTGACAGCCAGGATGTTGGCTTGGAAGCAGCCATTCATTCAAAGAGTGCGTAACAGCTCACTGGTCGAGGGGACGTGCATGGATAATAATCGGGTATAAGGCAAACACCGAAGACGCGGGATAGTAATGTAAATTAAAAGTATCGGTAGGGGAGCATTCCATGTGCGTAGAA
This sequence comes from Prevotella sp. oral taxon 475, assembly GCF_018127805.1. NCBI lineage: Bacteria > Pseudomonadati > Bacteroidota > Bacteroidia > Bacteroidales > Prevotellaceae > Prevotella > Prevotella sp. oral taxon 475. The sequence goes on along the minus strand of NZ_CP072334.1, from coordinate 2,490,432 downwards.
TGCGAGGGGTGACCCTTTCTGGAGCGCATGGAAAAGCAAATGTAGGTATAAGTAACGATAAGGAGGGTAAGATTCCCTCCCGCCGTAAGACTAAGGTTTCCCGGGCAATGTCAATCACCCCGGGGTTAGTCGGGCCCTAAGGCTCAGCCGAACGGCGAAGCCGATGGCAGATGCGGTTAATATTCCGCAACTACCTCAGGGAGCGACGCGGAGACGGAGGCGTGACACCACCGCGGAGCGACGGACTGCTCCGTTGAAGGACGTAGATGTAGAGGAAGGCAGGCAAATCCACCTTCCGAGTTGAACTCCGAAAGTATGCCCTTCCCTTCGGGGAAAGGCAATAGCGTGGGTAATCAAACTCCCGAGAAAATCCGCTAAGCATCATCTCTGTGGTACCCGTACCGTAAACGGACACACGTAGTCGAGTAGAATATACTCAGGCGTTGGGAGATTCATGGTTAAGGAACTAGGCAAATTGACCCCGTAACTTCGGGATAAGGGGTCCTCATAGCAATATGAGGCGCAGAGAATAGGTCCAGGCAACTGTTTAACAAAAACACAGGGCTGTGCGAACTCGAAAGATGAAGTATACAGCCTGACACCTGCCCGGTGCCGGAAGGTTAAGAGGAGATGTCACCAGCAATGGGAAGCATTGAATTGAAGCCCCGGTAAACGGCGGCCGTAACTATAACGGTCCTAAGGTAGCGAAATTCCTTGTCGGGTAAGTTCCGACCTGCACGAATGGTGTAATGATCCGGACACTGTCTCAACCATGATCCCAGTGAAATTGTAGTATCGGTGAAGATGCCGATTACCCGCGATGGGACGAAAAGACCCCGTGAACCTTTACTGCATCTTAGCGTTGACCTTGGCCATCCGATGTGTAGGATAGGCCGGAGGCTTTGAAGCATGGGCGCCAGCCTGTGTGGAGCCATCCTTGAAATACGGCCCTTTGGCTGTCCGAGGTCTAACCCGCTTATTGTGGGGACATCGCTTGGTGGGCAGTTTGACTGGGGTGGTCGCCTCCAAAAGCGTAACGGAGGCTTCCAAAGGTACCCTCAGGTCGATTGGTAACCGACCTCATAGAGTGCAATGGCAAAAGGGTGCTTGACTGGGAGGCAGACATGCCGATCAGGCAGGAAACTGGGGCATAGTGATCCGGCGGATGTGTATGGAAACTCCGTCGCTCAAAGGATAAAAGGTACTCCGGGGATAACAGGCTGATCCCCCCCAAGAGCTCACATCGACGGGGTGGTTTGGCACCTCGATGTCGGCTCGTCACATCCTGGGGCTGGAGAAGGTCCCAAGGGTTGGGCTGTTCGCCCATTAAAGTGGCACGCGAGCTGGGTTCAGAACGTCGTGAGACAGTTCGGTCTCTATCTATCGTGGGCGTTGGAGCTTTGCGTGGCTCTGTCACTAGTACGAGAGGACCGTGATGGACAGACCTCCGGTCTACCGGTTGTGCCGCCAGGTGCACCGCCGGGTAGCCGAGTCTGGATCGGATAAGCACTGAAAGCATCTAAGTGCGAAGCCGGCCGCAAGATAAGAGCTCCTCATCAGGGCCGTTCAAGACGAGGACGTCGATAGGGCACAGGTGTAAAGGCGGCGACGCCAAAGCCGAGTGCTACTAATTGCCCGAAAGCTTCTTTTCTACCCCATCCTCCGCCACATCAGAAATTGTGTATTTCGTCATCCCTGATGGATGCCGAATGGCATGAGAGAGGCAATCGTTAATATAGCATCTCGATGAAGACTCATGCATCTTAGCTTGTACAATGCGCCAACCCCTTTTGGGTGGCTATTGCGGCGGTGTTCCACCTCTTCCCATTCCGAACAGAGCAGTTAAGCCCGCTTGCGCCGATGGTACTGCAATGCAATGCGGGAGAGTAGGAGGCCGCCCCCTTTCAAAAACCCTCCTTGGAGGATGCCCCCTGAAGCGGGAGCATCCTCCTTTTTTAGTTGACAAGGAGATAAGTTAACGAGTTGACAAGGAGCAGTGAGATGCCAAGACAAAGAAAACGCATGATAAAAGCTAAGAAAACGGCGTGCAAAAGCTAAGGAAACGCAATGCAAAAGCTAAGGAAATGAAAGGTGCTTTGTAGAGATCTGAAAATCAGAAGAGTTGATAGAGAAATGACGACATCGAGTTGCTGAGTGGCTCAAAACCGCCGCGGAGACCAAATTGATGGAATTGAGCGACTCAGTAACACCACGGAGAACAATTTGATGCAATTGAGCGACGCAATAACACCACGGAGAGCAAATTGGTGCAATTGAGCGACTCAGTAACGCCGCGGAGAGTAATTTGATGAAATTGAGTGACTCAGTAACGCCACGGAGAACAAATTGGTGGAATTGAGTGGCTCAATAACACTTGTGAAGTAGAAGTGAAAAGGCCGAGTAAAAACCTCTATGTGATGATGAGTGGTAAGAGGAAGACATCCAAAGTGCTCGTTTAGGAGGATAAACCGTTCTCCAAGCAACTGTAGATGCATCGCCCACTTGAAACTTATCTCGAACTACATAAAATATAGGAAGCCCGTGGGGTTAATCGCGGGAAATGCGTTATATTTGCATAGATTTTAGAACAGTAACTTGGCTGCAAGCATTCGACTAATGACCGAGAAGGATTTTCGTACCTATTTCCGCGATTTGTATCCGCAACTGGCCCGTTATGCTGCCCGACTCTTGGGCGATAGCGATGTGGACGACGTGCTGCAAGGCTCGTTTCTCGAGTTGTGGAACAGGAGAACGGATATTTTGGAACCAGCGCATGTCAAGTCGTTTGTCTATCGAAGCGTCTATACGCATGCACTGAATGTGATTAAACACAGGCAAGTGGTGCGGAAATATTCGGATGCAGTGATTGAGATGGAGAACAGGCGGCTTGACAGTCTCGATCCCAACAATAGCGAGGTGTTGCAGAAACTCAGGAATGACGAACTTCAACAGCGAATCAATTTAGCCATCAACGAGTTGCCGCCCAAGAGTAGGCAGGTGTTTGTGATGAGCTATTTGCACGGACTGAAGAATAAGGAAATTGCAGAAGTGATGAACGTTTCGGTGCGAACGGTGGATGCACATATTTATAATGCCCTCAGACAATTGCGCTCGAAGTTGGATAAGAACAGTATACTCGGCCTCTTGATGGGCATTATGCTGGTGTTGTGTGATGGTCTGTTGCTTTGGTTGTAGTAGGATTTGATGAGAGAAGGATCATCTTTTTCTAAGTCAACCTCCTTTTGTTTTTCTGTTGAGCGTTCTTTTCTGTGATTGAGAAAAATCTTTTACGAAAAGCTCTGTTGTGCTATACCTTTGTTTAATGATGTTAAATATTCGGCAAATCCTTAGGTAATCATTGCAGGATACCTATATATATAAGTATAAAGACCGAATTTACAATTTACCCATATCAATAATTAAGAACCTTTTTGTGTATGAAAACAAAATCTACTTTGTTGGCTCTTGCGTTCTCGGCTTTCTCGTTGAGTGCGTCGGCGCAGCGTAGTCCGTCGCATCCGATGGACATCAAGACGATGGACTTCCTTGAATGGATGAATGCTTTCAAAAGTTGGGAGCAGGGACAGCCATTGCAGGGAGTATCTCGGATAGACGATGAGTTTTACACCTCTCGTGTCAAGCCCCGTAAACGCATTGGCGAATCTGATGGAGACTATATCGTAAAGACCGGGCTTCATCGTGAACGAAAGATGTGTCTGTGGACTCCGTTGGACGATCCAACGAGCACCTGGAAAGCGTTTCCGCGCTATTGCTTCGAGGGCGACAACTTTAGTATGTGGTCGTATTTGGATATTCACGGCAACTGGACGGCACCTTGGGTGCGTGTCTCTGCCGGATTGTCGGATGTGGCTGCAAAGAATGGCGTGAAAGTGGGCTGTCTTTTGTCGGTTCCTTTCAGTCATACGGTCATTCCTTCCCAATATTGGCGTAACGATTATGCCAAGCTCTTTTACTATCTGTTGGAGAAAGGTACGGACGGACATTACAAATGGACGGATAAGTTGGTGCGCTTTATGAAATATTACGGTGTTAACGGCATCGGCATCAACTCAGAGTTCAACTCTGATGAAGAAGGTATGCAAGACATCTTAGGCTTCTTTGAAGAGTGCCATAAGAAGGCTGAGGCCATCGGTTGGGAGTTCCAAGTGCATTGGTACGACCTGATGAGCACCGAAGGAAATATCTCTTTTGCCAACTATTTGGGTGGTCATAACATGGGTATTTTTGGTGACAAGGATCATAAGAAAGTAGACATGTTCTTCTTGAACTACAATTGGGGCTCTTCACATCTGACTAATTCGGCCAGATTGGCTAAAAATATGAATCGTAGTCCTTATGATGTTTATGCCGGTTTCGACATTCAAGGAAAAGCTTTGGAGATGAATGCTTGGCCGTCATTGACGAATAGCGAAATCTCTATCGGCTTCTGGGGAGCTCACTCTCAGAGCTTATTGCACCAGAGTGCCACAGACGACGGAACCTCCGACCTTGCCATCCAAAAGGCTTATTTGCAAAAACAAGAGTTGGTTTTCAGCGGCGGTAACCGCAATCCAGCCGCTACACCCGAAGTGGGTAGAGGAACAACGCTGGCCAATGCAGCCTTGACCCGATTCCATGGTCTGGCCAGTTTCCTTACAGCCAAGTCGACTATTACCACCGTTCCCTTTGTGTCGCGTTTCAATTTGGGCAATGGCTTGAAGTTCCGCAACGAGGGTAAGGTGACATTCGACCATAAATGGTACAACCTTAACACGCAGGACATCATGCCGACGTGGCGTTGGTGGATTACCGACGCTACCGATCAGGTGGACGCTTCAAGCGTAAAGTCGCTCGTAAAGGCAGATCTGACTTTCGACGATGCCTATTTCGGTGGCTCGTGTCTTCGTTTGCACGGACAGACGACCTTCTCTCGTGTCAAACTCTTCAAGACCATGCTCGATGTACAAGAAGATTATACCTTGTCCATCACCTATAAGATGCCGCGAAAGGCCGATACACATGCCAAGATTTTTGTAGCATTGAAAGATGCAACCTCTGATTATAAAGAGGTAGAGATACCTACCGATGCCAGCAAAGTGGGTCAGTGGGTCACCTTTACCACCACTATGTCGAAGCTGAACGTGCCTGCAGGAAGCAAGGTGGCTATGATTGGACTTTCGTTTGCCAACACTCCCAGCGATTATAACATGTTGGTGGGCGAGATTGCCTTGCGCAATCCGCAGCAGCAGTTTGCCACCGTTGAACCGAAAGTGGAAGAAGTGCAGATTCTTCGTGGCCGATTCAACGCTATCGACTTCAAGATGCGTTACAGCTGCGACAACGGAACGACGGGCACCAAGGTCTACAATGACGATGTCGATGTATGGTACTACGAAATCTACTTCCAGCAAGAAAATCGCGACCAGCAGTTGCTCACCGCTACAACTTCATGGGCTGCCTATGTCATCGATGCTCCGATGGTGAGCGGAACCGAAGGTCGTCGTGCACGTTTTGGCGTAAGAGCGGTGTCTCCTGACGGAAAACATGGAACGAAGATTGTGTGGACAGCATACCAAGCCATACCTTACGATCAGCCACTCTCTGATGTTGTTACCGATAAGCAGGTGATTAAGCCTAACGAACCTTTCACCTTGAAGATGCTTGACGAGATGGTGCAGCCTGCACAGCGATGGGAAGTGAGAGATCCGCAGACCAACGCAGTGGTGGCAACAGCCGACAATTCTTCCGAATGCAAAGTGACGGTAGACCATGCAGGCCTTTACGACCTCTATCTCACCGATGCTGGGGGTGTCAAACACATCACACGTGGTAAGGTATTGGTTACTCCTGAAGCCACAGGATCTGTTCCTACAGTAGATGCTGTTTCGGTGGATAAGAATCAGGTGAAGACCGGCGACCGTGTCACCTACAGCTATACAGGAAAGAAAGGCGAAGGTAAAGTGTCGCGTGCATTGGAAGTAAAAGACCCCAATATGTTTATGGTTCCTGCCGATGTGCAGAAAGGTATGAACTATTCGTACGCCCTTTGGTTCAAGGCCGACAAGTTCTCGCACGACAAACAGGGAACCAACCTCATCAGCAAGAACACCATTCACGATAAGTGGCCACACAATAACTGGGGCGATCTTTGGGTACAAATCCGTCCGACATGGAAGAATCACAAAGCTAACGAGGTTTCTTTCAATACGATGGGCTGGGAGGAACACGACAATCCCAAGGCTGATATGATGTCTACCGACTATCAAGTAACCCCCGGTGTTTGGACTCACATCGTCGTCACTCAGCAAGGCACTCATCAGAAGCTCTATTTCAATGGCGTGAAAGTGGCCGATGCCAACTTCCCGGGAAGTCTGCGTCGTGAAACTCGGGGCGACTATCGCATCCAGACAGGTCAGCCTGCCAACATCTTTATCGGTGGAGGCGGTGTTTATAAAGCAGCCTTCAGCGGTTTGATAGACGAAGTTCAGGTATGGGACAAGGCTCTCTCCGACGAAGAAGTGCGCGAAGCCATGAAGGGTTATGCCGCCGATCAGATTCCGGCCAACCTCCAAGCTTATTACACTTTCGAAAAGATGGAAGCCGACGGCACCTTCCTCAACTACGGAAAAGCTGGTGCCGACAAGGTAGGAAAGATTGTTGTCATGAAGAATAGTGGTGGTGAGAACACCTCCAAAGCTTCTTATGAGCAGCAGCAAGCCTTTAACGATTTCTTGGGTTATCCCGGTATTGTGGGAAGCAAAGAAATCAAAACCACTACCGAGTGGACGCTTGCCAATGCCACGATACAAAGCACAGGCGATGTAGCCGTTGTCTCCTATCTGTATGGCGGCTCCTATAAGGGTAGCGTCACTCTTGAAAACGAATGGGGAAAAGCCTCTAAAACGTTGGAAGGAACGGTAGAAGTGGAAGGCACCACCAACTCCATTGATGGCGTAGATGCCGAACTTGGTTTCTCGGTTTATCCCAATCCGTTTGTTGAAAGCGTCAATCTGCGCTTTGCAGAAGGTGGCGACTACACCATCCAAGTGCTCAATGCATCGGGAGCCTTGTTGCAAACCACCAAGGCACAGCCCAGCGCAGGGCAGATTGTCAATGTGACTGTGACCGGCAACAACGGGCTCTATCTCGTGCGCGTGCTCAAGAACGGTAAGCATTACAAGGCCGTTAAGGTGATCAAGCAATAGTGTGAAAGTCGCACTGTTCCAATGAACAGGAGCAGAAAAACGACCTCATCAACATTTTTAGATAAGACGTTGAAGCCCGGTGCTGTAGGCAAGAGCCACAGTACCGGGCTCTTCTGTTGATGGCAGGTTGAAGACCGTCCCTCTTGAGGAATAAAAAAAGAACGTATCTTGTTATTCTTTTGACATTGTTAATAAGCTATTTCCCCGTTTGAGTTGTAATAAACATAAAGGCAGGCACATCAGACAGTTAGCCCATAGCACGAATTTGCCCCGCCTTTACACCGTCAATCGTAACACCGTTACACCTTATTAAAATACGAAAACCCCCGAATCGATGAAACCCCTCAGCAACAAACACATAAAAGACTACATCTTGGGTCGATGCACGGCTCGGCAGATGGAAGAGATCGCCGCATGGGCGAGCCTCTCTCAGGAGAACGAACGCACGCTCTTTCGGCTGAAAGACCAACATCTTAGTCACAAGTTTGCCAATACCTTCTCCGGCCAGCACCGTGTAGAAGAAGCCGAAGCCGCCCTTTTCCGCACCATTCGCGAGAGCGAGAAGCGCAGTCGCCGAGGGCGAATCGTTCGTCTGATGCGTTACGCAGCCATGTTGGTGGCCGTCCTTTTGCTGGGAGGTGTGAGCCTTTACGCCCTGTGGGAAGGCCCCGAAATGGTGCATGTCAGAACCGCAGCGCATGCCGTGAAACGACTGACGCTGCCCGATGGCACGCAGGTATGGCTCAACGGAGCGTCCGAACTCACCTATCCCGCAGAATTTTCGAGCGATGAACGGAGCGTGAATCTTTGTGGCGAAGCCCTTTTCGAGGTGACAAAGAACCCCCGGCGGCCCTTCATTGTCAAGAGCGATGCTGTGCAAATCCGCGTGCTTGGCACCAAATTCAACATGAACACCCGTTCCACCGACCACACCGAAGAAGTCTCTTTGATAGAGGGACAAGTGGAAGTGAAAGAACTGGGCACCGAGAACAAACTACGACTCATACCCAACCAGAAAGTACGAGTCGACAAAATCCATCATCATATGGAGATAGAGTCCGTCTATGCACCCTTGGATGCGTTGTGGCACGACGGTCTCATCCCGTTCGATAACATCGATCTCAAAGGCATTGCCGCCATCTTAGAGAAAGCCTACCGCGTGCACATCTGCATCGAAGGCCCCGCGCCGGCCCGCACCTACTCGGGTGTGGTGAAATATCGCAAAAGCATTCAGGCCGTCTTGCGCGATCTTTCCTACACCATTCCCTTTGAGACATGCGTCCAGACAGACGGAACCATTATGCTCTGTCCGCTTTAACAGCCCCCATATCCCCTCTCTTCTGCAAAGCATCGGCATCAAGCAAAAAGGCTTGATGCCGATGTTGGTTTTGTGACCTTTCAAAGCCCACTCTCTCCTCGCCCCATTTTCGTATTCCCAGCTCTTAGCTTTCGCACGCCAAAAGCTAAGGAAACGACCTGCAAAAGCTAAGAAAACGCATGGCGAAAGCTAAGCTTTTGCAAGTCGGTTTGTATGCGTCTGATTATCATAGAGTTGCAAGTAATATTTAAAGACTGTGAGATGACAGGGAAAAGGCTTGTTTTTGAGTGATAGAAAACAGGTGTTGTCTGGCGCATTTGGCGGAACAGAAGCATCGCCTTTTTGGCGATCTTCATTTTTCTTTGTACTTTTGCAGATGGAAAACTCAAAAGAAAAGGAATGAAAAAACTCAATCTACTATGGCTTCTATGGGCCCTTGCCATGACTTCTTTTGCACAGGCGCGCTTGCCGAAAGTGGTGCTCAAGAGCATCGAAGGTAGAAGCGTGCAGACCGATACTCTGCAAAATGGCGGTCGGCCGATGGTTGTTGCGTTCTTTGCTACTTGGTGCAAGCCCTGCAATCGCGAACTCAAAGCCATCGACGAGGTATATGCCGACTGGCAGAAAGAAACCGGTGTGCGACTCGTAGCTGTATCGATCGACCAGGCACAGAATGCTAATAAAGTAAAACCACTTGTCGATGAAAACGGGTGGACTTATGACGTGCTCCTCGATACGAATGGAGAATTGAAGCGGGCATTGGGCATTCAGATGATTCCTTATACGTTGGTGGTAGACGGACAGGGACGTATCGTCTACCGACACAATGGCTATACCGACGGAGCCGAGACCGAATTGTACGAGAAAGTGAGGGAAGCCTGTGGGCACTAAATGGTTGCGACAGGGGCTTTGGGCAGCTATGGCCCTGTGTTTTGTCTGCACGACGATGGCTGCAGAAGAGCCCGAGGGAAGGGATAAGATCAGGTTGACGGGTAGTATTCAGAATGATGTGCTCCTTCCGCAAAGCGATGAGAAGACGGGGGCTCAACGACCGTCGAGCGATTTCCTTACCAACACCTACGCAGATCTCACTGCGAGCAGTCGATATGTAGATGCCGGCGTGCGGATGGAGTATATGCAACACCCGTTGCCGGGCTTCGAGAACGACTTGAAAGGCTGGGGCATTCGGCATTATTACGTCAAAGGGCGGTATCAAACGCTGGAACTGACGTTGGGAAGCTTCTACGAGCAATTCGGTTCGGGCTTTGTGTTGCGCACGTACGAAGAGCGTAGTCTGGGCGTAGACAATGCTTTGTGGGGTGCACGCTTATCTTTTCGACCCTGGAAAGGGGTTGGTCTCAAGATGTTGAGCGGCAAACAACGACGCTATTGGCACTATAATGCCTCGCTGGTGTCGGGCGGAGATGTAGAGTTGGCTCTCGACGAGTGGCTGAAAGGCTTGTCTTCACATCAAACTTACTTAACGTTGGGGGCATCGTTCGTCAACAAACATGAGGCAGACGAGGTGGTCATGGCCGACGCCAGTCATCGATTGCGACTTCCACGGTATGTGAATGCCTTCGATGTGCGGGTGAAACTGCAACACGGAGCCTTCAATTGGCTGGCGGAATATGCCTGGAAGAGCCAAGATCCCTCGTTCGACAATGGCTATATCTATCGAAATGGTTATGTTGCGATGCTCTCCGGGTCGTATTCCCGTCGAGGAATGAGCTTGCTGTTGCAGGCCAAACGCAGTGTCAACATGGGCTTCCGCAGTGGGCGAAGCTTGTCGGGCACGTCTTCGTTTGTCAACCATCTACCCGCTTTCACTCAGGAACACACCTACGCTTTGGCCGCTCTCTATCCCTATGCCACGCAGCCTGACGGCGAATGGGCTTATCAGGCGAGTGCGGGTTACAAAGTGCCGAGAGGCTCGACCCTGGGCGGACGCTATGGCATGGGCCTGAAACTCAACTTCTCGCATGTGCATTCTATCCGCCGAAACGACAAAGGCGGTAAGGGAACCGATGGTTATGGGTCGGCATTTTGGGCCTGGGGTCCTTCCACTTACTACCAAGACTTGAACCTACAAGTGGAAAAACAGCTCTGCCCAACCACCAAAATGCACTTCATGTACATGAATCAGCTCTACAACCGGACGGCCATCGAGGGCGAAGGAGGCATGCTTCGGTCGGATGTTTTTGTGGCCGATGTAAAGCATAAGTTCGGTGCCAAGACGGCTCTTCGCACCGAGGTGCAGTATCTCCGCTCGAAAGATGGCGATCGGGATTGGCTTTTTGCTCTGGCAGAATGCTCGCTTGCACCGGCCTGGATGTTTACTCTGAGCGACCTTTACAACAGCGGTCGCACCCATATACACTATTATCAGGCTCTCGTTACCTTTACGCCCGGTGCCCACCGCTTGCAAATCGGTTATGGAAGAACCCGAGAAGGCTATAACTGCGCTGGTGGTGTGTGTCGCCACATCCCTGCCACTAAGGGCTGGACGCTGTCTTATAATTATAATTTTTAGTGCAAATGAATCTTCGTTACCTCTTCTTTCTTCCTCTCATCGTTCTGTTGGTCGGCTGTGACAATGTGGCTCCCGATCGTCGATGGATAGACGTTTCTCCGGCCACCGTTCGGCGAAATGTGCTCATTGAAGAGTTTACCGGGCAGGCTTGTCTCAACTGTCCACAGGCCGCCAAAGAGATTTCGGCTCTCCAAAAGATCTATACCGCCGATCGGTTGGTGGCTGTCAGCATTCATGCCGGTAGCCTATCTCTCTTCCCTTCGTCCAAAGTGAGGGGACTGCGAACGACTCTTGGCGATAGCTATTATCAGCGATGGGGCATCGGAGCCTTGCCGCATGCACTCATTAATCGCAGAGGCAGCACCAGCATCAGAGACAAATGGGGGGGCTATGTATATGAAGAGATCCAGCAAGAAACGCCTCTCTGCCTCTCGCTTTCGTGTCAATACCATGCCGATACGCGGACGGTGGACATTCAGACACAGCTGAAAGCCCTCTCTACCGAGGTGAAAGGACGGCTTCAACTATGGCTGGTGGAGGATAGTGTGGAGGCCATTCAGCAATTGCCCGGCAATCAAGTGGACCGCCATTACCTGCATCGCCACGTGCTTCGGGCCGCCATCAACGGCGATTGGGGGCAGGAAACGACGCTTGAAAAAGAAACCCTCGCCACCCAGAAGCATCAGTATGTGTTGCCGACAGACTGTGTTCCCCATCACGCTTGGATAGTGGCGTTCGTGTATAATGCCAGCGGTGTGCTGCAAGTAGAGCGTTGCAGGGTGACGTCGGCACCGTGATGAGCGGGCAGAAGCACACCCATTAAAAAGTATGATTTCGTAAAATCCAATGTATCAGAACATTCAATACAATTCATCAGAACAATGAAAAAAACGCGTTTTCTCTTTCTCGCCCTCCTGTTTGGCACCTTTGTGAGTGCGTATGCACAGGAAAAGGCCCATCGATTGGTGTTTGTCGATGCTCACGGACAGGTCTTTTCAGACAATGCCACTGTGACATTCCACAAGTTAGAAGAAGATGACTTCGGGCGACAGGTCATCAAAGCCCCTATCTTGGTGCGCAATACGCATAGCGAGGCCTTGTCCGGTTTGTTGAAGGGGCAGGTCAAAGAGCAGCAGGACGGCTATCTACAGGTGTGCTTTCTCGAAGAGTGCAACCCCTGGCCGGCGGTGGGCGACTATCTCACCAGTGGCGGAAAAATAGAGCCCGGGGCAGGGAAAGATTCTCCGTTGGACATCGAATTCATTGCCACCGGTAGCGGACGGAGTGTTGTGACCTTACAACTGTTCACCGCCAAAGAACAAGGTGGCGACTGGAAACCTCAGCAACCCAACGCCAGCATTACCTTAGTGTTCGACCCTAACGCCACTTCCATCCGCTCTGTAGCCAGTCATGAGGACGTGTTCTACAACGTCTTCACGCTGCAAGGACAGACGGTGGGCAGGCGTTTGCCCTCTTTGCAAGGATTGCCAAAAGGTACTTACATCGTGCAGAAAGCCCGAAACAGTGGTCCCATCGACACTTATAAACACTTAGTGCCCTAACCCTTACACACGCCATCCATCGATATGAAGAAAAAATACCTCTTTAGACTGCTTGCGTTGTTGCTGTTGTTGATCGATTCACACCAACTATACGCTGCCCCAGATCCCTCTAATGTGAATTTGGCACCCATCGCCGGGCCGCGGGTCTTTGTGGCTTTGGGCGGCAGCGGCGCTACTTCCACGTTCTCGTTTGTGAATTACGGCGGAGTGGAAGTAACCCAATTTCACTATACACTCACCGAAGACGGCACGCTCTTGGAAGAGAAAGACGTTGTGCTGGATCAGCCTTTGCCGCGGATGGACACCGGAACGCTCTCCATGCACATCCCCGCCGGTCGGCAATTAGGCAATTCTTCTCTTGTGTTTGCCATCACCCGAGTGAACGGATACGACAATCGGGCGAGCGTTACCAGTACAACGCTCACCCGAACGACAGTGAATCACGTGGCCGTTCGTCGGGTTCTCATGGAAGACTTCACCGCAACGTGGTGTCCACACTGCCCTCGCGGTACGGCTGTGATGGAATATCTCTCGCACAAACACCCCGAAGACTTCATCGGAATTGCCGTTCATCCCAGCACCGACCCCTTGTATTGCACCGATTATGCCGGCGGTTATTACCTCGGCGTGAGAGGATTGCCCACTGTTTTGGCTAACCGGCGCGACAAGGTGAGCGGCTATACGGGCGAAGAACAGTTTAGAAGCGAAAAAGAAAAGGGGGCTGAAATGGACCTGGAAGTGGCTGCCTCGTGGGATGAACAGCAGCAAAACATTCAAGTAACTACCACTACAACGTTCCGAATAGATAACCCGTCGACGCCTTATGCGCTGGCCTATGTGCTCACAGCGTCGGGCTTAAAAGGTACGTCGAGCGGCTGGAATCAGAACAATTCGCTCTCGGGACTGAACCATTTGCTGGGCATCTCCGACTATTTGGACTATTATGTCAAGGCCGGAAGCGTGGTAAAAGGAGTGACCTACAACGATGTTGCCATCATGGGCGAGGGGGTAAACAAGGGCATTGCGGGCTCTGTGGCGACACCGGCAAAGGCCGACGAACCGCAGATACACCGCACAACGCTGCGCAACATCCACCGCTATTCGCTCATTCAGGACAAGAAACGCTTGCAGGTGGTCGTGTTTTTGCTCAATACGGACACAAAAGAGGTGGTCAATGCGGCCAAATGTAGCATCGCCAGTGCCGGCACAACGGGCATCGAAAGGGCTGAGTCGTCGGAACAAACGATGGAAGTGGCGCGCTACACCTTGGATGGTCGCCGTGTCGCCGCTCCCGTTCGGGGCGTGAATATTGTGAAATATAGCGATGGAACAGTGGTGAAGCAAGTGGTGAAATAGCCTCCTCTTTCTCATCACTTCTCTCCTTTCTCCCTTGTCTACAAGTGTGAATGAAGAGTAGGATCCCTCGGGATTCTACTCTTTTTTGTTCCTCTTGGGGAATGTCGGAAAGGATTTTGAGTAGTAAGGAGGAGAGTAGTAAGGAGTAAGGAGGGTGACAATACGTTTGTTCGAGTCATCAGCAACTGTCGATTTGGAGGCGTTCTACCCTCCCTCATAAGGAGAAAAGATACGTCGGTTCGTGTGAATCAACAATCCCGATGGGGCTGTTGGCACAAAGGAATCTGGATGGATTCCCCACCTAAGGCTGCATACGGTCATCTATATGCGTGCAGTGAACGCAAAAGTGTTTGAGGTATATTTTCAGCAGGTGTTACAAAGAGCATTCCATTTTCTTAGCTTTTGCAACTTAAAAGCTAAGAAAACGCATGGCAAAAGCTAAGAGATGGGCAGTCGAAAGCTAAGAGATGGAAAACGGTTTTGCAGACATCTGATAATGAGGGAGTTACAAAAGGGTGAACGGGGGCCCGTTGTTATCGTGATAACTGGGTGTTTTCCCTGTAGCAGAAAGTGCCCACTCGGGGAAGAATGTAAAGTCTTAATTATATTTAATAATAGAAAGATGGGGTGGGGAGGTGTTGTTGTTTCTCTTTCTTCATCCTATCTTTGGAGAAACGAAATCTCGAGCAAGGCATTCCGGTTGCTCTTCCTCTCAACAATCATCATTCAGGAAAATAACCCTTATGGCACATCACTCTTTAAGGCTTTTAGCTGCAATGGCATGATGGCTGATGGCAGGCACGTTGCAATTGCTCGCCGACAACGAAACGGAAATGAAGTTTTTAAGTAAGAACCACTGTTTGGTGGAAATCAAGAACGTGGCAACACGCTTTCTGTTGCTGCCCGTTGAAGAGAAGGCCGAACTGTGTCGCCTGCGAATCATCGTGGGAAATGAAACCGTGCAGGCGATGAATGTGCGACTGGCTGTAGGCCAAATCGACTATTTTGTGCCTGTAGACTTGGCGCGATATGCCGGTAAACATGTCTTAGTAGATGTGCAGGCAGCTGGCGATGTGCACAAGAATGGCAGTTGGAAAGACCATGTCTGCTGGAGCCACATCCGCCTTTCTGACGCTTTCGACACGGTCAATCGCGAGAAATGGAGGCCTATCTATCATCATACGCCTGCATACGGATGGATGAACGATCCCAATGGACTGTTTTATAAAGATGGTCTCTATCACCTTTATTACCAATGGAACCCCTACGGATCTCAGTGGGAGAATATGCATTGGGGGCATTCGGTGAGTCGCGACCTGGTGCACTGGGAGAACAAAGGCATGACCCTGGCCCCTGATGCATTGGGAACGATTTTTAGTGGTTGTGCTGTTGTGGACCATGAGAATACTGCTGGTTTTGGCAAAGGGGCCGTTGTGGCGTTTTATACCTCGGCGGGTGAGAGTCAGATGCAGAGCATGGCCTACAGCAAAGACAACGGAGCCTCTTTTGTGAAGTATGATGGCAACCCGGTGGTGACGGCCGATGTGCCCGACTTTCGCGATCCGCACGTGTTCTGGCATCGGGAAACGGCGCGCTGGGTGATGCTCCTTGCGGCCGGACAAGAGATGAGAATATACTCTTCTTCCAACCTGAAGGACTGGCAATACGAGAGTGCTTTCGGCGAGGGATGGGGCAATCATGATGGTGTTTGGGAGTGTCCCGACTTGATCAAACTGCCCGTGCGCGGAACGAACAAAGAGAAATGGATGCTGATTTGCAACATCAATCCCGGCGGTCCGTTTGGCGGAAACGCTACGCAATACTTCATCGGGCAGTTTGATGGGCACCGGTTCACGTGCGAAGATCAGCCCGACGAGACGAAATGGATGGACTATGGAAAAGACCATTATGCGGCGATCACCTTCGACAATGCACCCGACGGACGGCATATCTTGATGGCCTGGATGAGCAATTGGCAATATGCCAACCTGGTGCCGACGCTGCAATATCGATCGGCCAATGCTGTTCCGTGCGATATCGACTTGTTTGAACATGCCGGAAAGACTTATGTGGGGCGTACACCGGCCAAAGAATTGCTGGCGTTGCGTGGCCGGAGGCTGCTCAAACGGTCGGCCGCGGCCCGTAGAACATTCGATGCCGAGAAGGGGGCCTATGAGCTTTTGGTCAACATAAAACCCTCGGCAGCTGGGCAAACACGACTCTCCTTACAGAATGAAAAGGGCGAAAGGGTGGTTCTTACCTATGATGTGGCGGCAGCCACGCTCTCGGTAGATCGCACACTTAGCGGCGAAACCGACTTCAGCGATGCCTTTAAGGCGGTGACAACGGCTCCGGTGCGCGGACAAATCAGTGGCCTGCGCATCTTCGTAGATAAGAGTAGCGTGGAGGTTTTCGATGCCGACGGCCGGCTCTCGCTCACCCATCTCGTCTTCCCCACTCAGCCTTATAACACTCTCCTGCTGCAAAATGGCCGTGGTAATGAGGCCGATGTGGAGGTGTACGAACTGAGATAACGAAATCAGGAAACAACTAAAAAAACGCAATAACAATGAATCAAGTGATTGTCGGACTGGGTGAAGCACTCTGGGATGTGCTCCCCGAAGGAAGAAAAATCGGCGGTGCGCCCGCCAACTTTGCTTATCATGCCGGTCAGTTCGGACTCGAAACGCTGGCCGTAAGTGCCTTAGGCAACGATGCTTTGGGCGATGAGATTGTTGAAAAGTTCGATGCTCGCGGGTTGAAATATCTCCTTCCGCGTGTGCCTTTCCCAACGGGTACGGTTCAGGTGACGCTTGATGCGCAGGGTGTTCCTACTTATGAGATCAAGGAAGGTGTGGCTTGGGATAACATTCCCTTCACACCCGAACTCGAAAACGTGGCCCGTCATTGCCGCGCAGTTTGCTGGGGATCGCTGGCTCAGCGCAATCGGGTAAGTCGGAAGACGATCCATCGTTTTCTCGATGCTACGCCGAAAGACTGTCTGAAGATTTTCGATATCAACCTTCGGCAGACTTTCTACAATGAGGAAGTGATTCGCGAGTCGCTCAAACGCTGCGACATCTTGAAGATTAACGATGAGGAACTCGTTACCATCGGTAGGCTTTTCGGTTATCCCGGGCTTGATATGACTAACAAATGCTGGCTTATTCTGGGCAAATACAACCTCGACGTGCTCGTGCTCACTTGCGGTGTGAACGGCAGTTACGTCTTTTCGCCGGGCGCGATGTCGTATATCGATACGCCGAAGGTGGACGTTGCAGACACCGTTGGTGCGGGAGACTCGTTCACTGCCAGTCTTTGTGCCGGCCTGTTGAGTGGAATGCCCATCGCCGAGGCTCATCGCCTGGCCGTAGATACCAGTGCTTACGTCTGCACGCAGAAGGGTGCTATGCCGCACCTACCTGCCGAATTCACAAGCAGAATCATGGGTCATTAGATTTCTGATCGGGTTTGTCTATAGATCAAAATAACAGTTTTGCTCCGAGTGTCAATAAAGACAATCCTTCAAGTAGAATGCGATTTCTATAAAAGGAGAGAGAAAAAGAAGAGGATGCATCCACATAGAACGGGATGCATCCTCTATAATTTGTCTACGTAATGAAGTCGTTGAGGACTTCTTCGTTATGCTTTGTACGGCGTTGATTACTCCGCACGCAGCGTGAAACGCTTGAAAGCAACGACCGTAAGGTCTTTATCTGCAGCTTTCAGATAGTCGGAAACGCTGAGTTTCGAGTCCTGAATGAACTCCTGATTCAGCAGACAGCTTTCCTTAAAGAACTTTGCCATACGGCCGTTGGCAATGTTTTGAATCATTGCTTCGGGCAGACTGGCAGCCTTTTGTTCAGCCGTCTCGGTTTTGATCTTACGAATTTCGTCGGCCTGTGCTTCGGTAATATTGCCCTTAGCAATGCCTTCTGCGATATGTTCTTCGCTTTCTGCGATGTAAAGGTTGAAACCAGCCTTCTTCAAAGCAGCCTGAACAGCTTTTTCTACCTGCTCTTCTTTGGTTTTTTCAATGGCTACTTTCAGTTCGCTCTCTTTCACTTCCTGGGGCACACTGGCCTCATCCAGCGCCACAGGGTTCATTGCTGCAATCTGCATCGTTACAGCATGGCCCTGCTCCTCTGCCGGTTTGTTCATCTGAACCAAGGTGCAGAGCAGGTTTTTGTTCATGTGATTGTAAGAGTAAAGGTTCTCTCCTTCGATGAAATTGTAGCCGTCGAGTTCCATTTTCTCGCCGGTGATACCTGAACGGGCCACTACCGCGTCTTGCACCTTCGTGCCATCGGCCAGCGTTAGTTCTTTCACCTCATCCAAGCTTTTAGCCTTTGCGGCAACGGCAGCATCGAGAATGTCCTGTGTAAGTTGGATATAGTCTTTACCATTGGCCACGAAATCGGTTTCGCACTTCAAGGCCACGATGGCTCCGAAGCCGTTGTCTACCTTTACAAGCACGCATCCGTTCGATGTTTCGCGGTCCGAACGTTTCGCGGCAATTGCCTGTCCTTTCTCCCGAATGATTTCGATGGCCTTCTCGATGTCGCCATCTGTCTCTGCAAGAGCCTTCTTGCAGTCGGCCAAACCCGCTCCGGTCAGTTTGCGGAGCTTCTGTATATCAGCTATTGAAACAGCCATAATCTTTTCTTTTTTGTCTTTTGTGGGTTGATGATGTCAATTGAAAAGCGGCGTCAGGGCCATCCAACGGCCCCTTCGCCACCTTTCATTTATACTGTCTTTACTCTGCTGCCGGAGCCTCTTCGGCCTTTTCTTCAGCAGGAGCGGCCTCTTTACGGGCTGCACGAGCCGGGTGTTTCTTACCCTCGGCAGCCTCTTCAGCCTGTTCGGCAGCGGCTTTTTCGTCGGCCTTCTCCACCTTACGCTCTTCCAGACCTTCGGCAACGGCTGCGCAGCAGGCCGAGAGAATCACCTCGACGCTATCTTTTGCATCGTCGTTAGCGGGGATAATGAAGTCGATGTCGCGAGGATCGGAGTTGGTATCGACGATAGCGAACACGGGGATGCCCAATCGTTTGGCCTCTTTTACGGCAATGGCTTCCTTCATAATGTCTACCACGAAGAGAGCACTCGGCAAGCGAGTGAGGTCGGAAATAGAACCAAGGTTCTTCTCCAGTTTTGCGCGTTGACGGGTGATTTGCAGCAGTTCGCGTTTCGAAAGATTGGCAAACGTACCGTCGTTCATCAGTTTGTCGATGTTCGTCATTTTCTTCACTGCCTTACGAATGGTGGGGAAGTTGGTCAACATCCCGCCTGGCCAGCGTTCGTTTACATAAGGCATGTTTACACTGGAAGCCTTATCGGCTACAATGTCCTTAGCTTGTTTTTTAGTAGCGACGAACAAAATGCGCTTTCCCGACTTAGCAATTTGCTTCAAAGCCTCTGCAGCTTCGTCTACCTTGGCTACAGTTTTGTGGAGGTCGATGATATGGATGCCGTTGCGCTCCATGAAGATATAGGGAGCCATTGCGGGGTTCCACTTGCGGCGGAGGTGTCCGAAATGGCAGCCTGCCTGCAACAATTGGTCAAAATTTGTTCTTGACATGTTTCTTTTTTCTTTTAAATGTTTACTTTCCTTTGAATTCTTTTGATTTAGAATCAACAACCAAGTAATTGGAGGAGAATCAACGTGAGAGGTCTGAAAATGGTCTATCTTGTTTTGAGACGTTCTTTTTCTCCGTTCCCTTTGCTTGCGCTTAGGGCCAAGTCTTGCCTGTTTAGATGCTAAACGTGTTCAGTGTTGAGGAGGGAAGACGAGTGCATTCCGCCCGCTCTTTTTAACGCTTACTGAACTGGAAGCGGCGACGAGCCTTGGGACGTCCCGGCTTTTTGCGTTCCACCACGCGCGAGTCGCGGGTGAGGAAGCCCTGACTTCTGAGGCTCTTTTTGTCTTCTTCGTTCACCTTCACCAGTGCTCGTGCGATGGCCAGGCGCAGTGCTTGGCTCTGCCCGGTGTAGCCTCCGCCGTCGAGATTGACTTTGATGTCGTATTTCTCGGCCACCTCTAAGAGTTCGAGCGGCTGCTTAACGACATACTGAAGAATAGCAGAAGGGAAATATTCCGTCAGGTCTTTCTTATTGATTGTAATCTTGCCGCTGCCCTCTGTGAGGTAAACACGAGCCACGGCACTCTTCCGACGGCCAATTGCATTTATGATTTCCATCTTTCCTTGATTTATTTATACTGGTTAATATCTATTGCTTTCGGCTTCTGAGCGGCTTTATCGTGCTCGGTGCCTTCAAAAACATAGAGGTTGTTAAGAAGATGCCGTCCCAGGATTCCTTTGGGAAGCATGCCTTTTACGGCGTGACGGATGATGCGATCGACGCCGCCTTTGCGCTTGCGAAGTTCGGCAGGCGTGTTGAAACGCTGACCTCCGGGATAACCGGTATAACGTGTATAAACCTTGTCGGTTTCTTTCTTGCCGCTGAATACCACCTTAGCGGCATTGATGATAATAACGTTGTCTCCACAATCTACGTGAGGTGTGAAGCTTGGCTTGTACTTACCGCGAATCAGCTTGGCTACTTTAGAGCACAGGCGACCAACTACCTGGTCTGTCGCATCGATAACGACCCACTCTTTCTTCGCTGTTTCCTTATTCACGGAAATAGTCTTGTAACTTAAAGTGTCCATTTTCAATTTTAAAATTGTAATACTACTAAAAAACGTTTTTCTTCGACAGCCGATTCACTAACCGTCACACCTGGCCAAAGATATGACTATTAACACGAACTGTACGCGGAGGTCCTAAGTTAACCTCCATAATAATCGGACTGCAAAGGTACGTATTTCTATGGGAAAACGAACCCGAGGAGAAGAGGAGAGATCAAGCGTTAAGAATCATTAACTAAGTAGAAAGATGGAAAGGAAAGAACGAGTGAAAGACAAAAGCTAAGAAAACGCCGTGCAAAAGCTAAGAAAATGCACGCCAAAAGCTAAGAAAATGGCCTGCAAGAGCTTAGCTTTTGCAAGGCCATTTATAAATGTTTGAAAATCAGTGAGTAAGCCGCTGCACGTCGAAAGCTTCTTCGACGTGACGCCTCGGAGGGCATTATCCCTTGCGTGCACCCAAAGGAATGGAGATGCCGAAGAGGGCGTTGAGGCTGCGATTGTTCTGATTGAAATAGATATAGTCGGTTGCCAGGGTGAAAGGGCCGAGCTTGAGGCCGGCGCCCAGCCCCAAACCGCCGCTCTGAATCACCGAATAGGATAGTGAGAAGCCCAGGAAGCGGTTCACGCTATAGGCCGAGGAGAGTGTGATCTCCGAGAGAGCTTTGGGCTGTGTGAAGCGGGTGGTGGAAAGCAAGCCCAGCGAAAGATGATTGTCGAGCAACCGATATTCGCCTCCAAGCACGAGGGTGGCATAGAGCGAGGTGGTGCGCGAGCGGGCCTCTTCTTGTTTTATTTGCAGAAGATCGAAGTTGAGCAGTTCCCCACTGGCCATGAGTTGCTGGAAGTCGCGGGCTTCATTGAGATGTGATCCGTCGAAGGCATACTTCTGTGTGAGGGCCGACGAGGCGCGGTGCGAGGCCGACTTGCTCCACGAAATAAAGCCCAGGTCGAGCAGCGAGGCCGAAAACGTCAGTCCCGAGATGGGTTGATAGGCCGCACCGAGGTCAACTCCGAGCCCCATTCCGGCTACGCCCAGCGAGCCTTTTCGTTTCACATCGTCCACCCGTCCTTTGTTGTCGTAGCTCAGTTCGAAACCTCTCATCGAGGCTTCGAGGGTGGCATCCGTCGTGATTCCGGCCTCGCCGCGCAGGGCTTTCAGCTCGGCGGTGGTGAGTTTTGTCCAGTCTTGCTGCGTACCGAAGCCCGTTAGCCGGGTGTTCACTTCTAATCGGCGCACGTCGAGCTCGATGTTGGCCACGCCGAAGAGCACTTTTACCCGTCCGCCCAGCGTGAGCCGATCGCCGAAGAGTGGATGAGCGTAGCCCACGGCGGCCTCGATATAAGAGTTGATGCGGGCCTTTTCGCCGCCCAGGTTCATCGAATAGTTGGTCCAACCGAGTGGGTTCATCCCTCGGGCATCCCTAAGACGCTGGAACGCCGCTTGCGGAATGCTGGCCCCGGCGTCTACTTTCAGAGATACATTCGTCGTCCAGAAGCCGCGACCTTTATACCATCCCAGGGACAGAAGGTCGGTGCTGAGGTTGAGTTGGACGTTGTTCGAGGACTTCAGTCGGCCCATGAAGTCGTCGCTTAAGAAGTAATCGGCATCCGAACTGTTCTTTACCACCTCCGTGACGTCTTTCGTTCCCAGAGCGTTGGAGTTCACCGAGACGTTCATTCCGCCCAAAACGGGCACGTTCACATAGCCCTGCTCGGGTGTCAGAGCTGGATTGAGTTGTTGGCGGAAGGGTGTTGCCTCCATCAAATAGGTGCTTCGGGCAAACTGGGCCGCAGCTTCCCCCATTGCACACCAGCACAGAAGGAGGGCAGAAAGAGCCCGCAGGCTCGCCATTTTTGGCATAATTGTTTTTCTCATTGTTAATAATTGTTTGGAAGGTATTGTATCATTGTCATGTATTCTGCATCGGAAGGGCAGTAGATGATGGAGCTTTTAAGGCGTCTCTTCTGTAAGAGATACGGTGCAAAGATAACACTTTTTTTGATATCCTCTCATTGAGAGAGGAGTTATGAGAGAGAAAACTTCAGTCTGGCCCCCTCTAAGTTGGTGAGGCGGGGATCTGTTAGGGTCTGTTTTTCATGAGGAACGGTTCATTGTTTATTGATAAAATGGGTAAAGGAAATAGGCCAACCGCATAGCTTGTTGGCTAACATTCCCGTGATGGGATATGTTGATCAAGAAACCGTCAACCCCATTTCTACAGAGATGTTGATGGTCTCGAACCGATGGACTGTCCCCTCTTTACTCTTTACTACCTCCCTCCTTACTTCTTACTACTCCTCTCCTTACTACTTACTCCTTTTCTCCTTACTCCTCAAAAGCTAAGCTTTCGCCTTGCATTCTCTTAGCTTTTGCATTTTATTTCCTAAGCTTTTGGCGTGCGTTTTCTTAGCTTTTGCAGCGTGTTTTGTAAACGATTGGTAATCAGATGTTTACGGCGGTACAAGAAAAGAGGGCGAGAGGCCCTCTTTTCTTGGTGTGTATGTGGATGGAAAGTTAGGCGTTTAAGTGCAGAAAAGCCGAGGAAGACCGCCTGCCTTCTTGTCGAAACAGTTTGGGCGACTTGCCTACATATTGCTTGAAATACTTTCCGAAGAACGACTGGTTGGAGAATCCCAGCGTGACAATGATTTCTTTGATGGGCATATCGGTGTAGAGCAACAGCTGGCGGGCATCCGATATGACGGTGTCGATAATCCATTGCAGGGCCGGTTTACCGGTTTTCTCTTTCACCAGGTTGGAGAGATAGCTGGGAGTGACGCAAAGCAGGTCGGCATAAAAAGCCACTTCGCGATGCTTGCGGTAGTGGTTGTATACCTCGAGGATGAAGTTTTGCACGATTTTATCGCTTCCGCTCCACTCGCCCAGTTGCAGATGGTGGCCTTGGAGGTAGAAGTTGATGAGCTCGTAGATGAGAGTTTGGCACATCGAAACGAGCAGTTCGTAGAGCACGATGCCACGAGCTGCCCCCGCATCGCTCTCGTTTTCTTTCTCCACTCGTTGCATCAGGGCCTGCATCTCGCTGCGCACGATGTCGAACTGGCTCACGGTGAGCGACATGTAAGGATGCTCGCTGAAGTGAAGAGCCGAACGAATGTCCATCGCACGGTTGACAATCGACATGATGAAATCGTGGTCGACGTAGAGGATGATGCCGCGAAGGTCGGGACTAATGCTCGTGATATGGGCATAGATCGATGGGGAAATGAAGAGCACATCGCCCTTATTAATAAGGTATGTGTTCTTATCTATTTGTGCCGTAATGCTGCCCTCGGTGCACAACACCAGGGCCAAAATCTTGTGAATGGAGATGAGATCGCCCTCCATCTCTTTGTTCACCACGTCGCTATCGAAAGCTTTACACCTGAAAGGAAGTTGAAATCGGTTCGCCATAACTTGTTTGTTTTCTTGCAAATTTACCACTTTATAGCCCATCTTTTACCTGTTTTGGCTTGAATTTTTATGAAAATCTATAAAATAGAACACTCTTCGCCGTGTTTAGACCTTGTTGAGAGAGCGATATATCTGTAAATTTGCACCATCAAACAAACATTTATAACAAATATGTTGAGAGTGAAATACATCGCCGTTGCGGCTTGCATGACATGGATGGCAGGCTGTACGGGAAAGAAAGAAGACGGTAAAGTGGCTCCCGTTGCAGTGCAGACGATGGAGGTGCAAGATGGAAACGTGGGCGAGATGCGTACGTATGTGGGTACGATTCAGGAGAGTTATGGTTCTACCTTGAGCTTTGCCACCCTGGGAACGGTGGCCCGTGTGCTGGTGGAAGAGGGGCAGGCCGTGCGCCGCGGACAGTTGTTGGCCGTGCTCGACAATACTTCTGCCAAGAGTGCACACGACCTATCGCTGTCTGCTTTGGCGCAGGCCAAAGATGCTTTTCGACGCATGGACTTGCTTTATAAGAAAGGAAGTCTGCCCGAAATACGATATGTAGACGTGCAAACCAAGCTCGCCGAGGCGCAGGCCACTGAGCGAATCACACGCAAAACACTGCAAGACTGTGAGCTGCGGGCACCTTTCGACGGGCTGATCTCGCAGAGAATGGTGGACGTAGGCAACAATATGGCCCCGGGAATAGGCTGTTTTAAATTAGTGAAGCTCGGTAGGGTAGAGGTGAAAATATCGGTTCCCGAAAACGAGATTTCAGGCATTCGCCGGGGCGAAGAGGTGCCTTTCACGGTGTCGGCACTGGACGGTCGTCGTTTTTTGGGCCGGGTAACCGAGAAAGGAATCCAGGCCAATATCCTTAGTCATACCTATGATGTGACGGTGGGTGTAGATAATGCCGACCACGCTTTGCTGCCCGGTATGGTGTGTAGCGCACAAATCGCAGAGCGGAAAAGCGGGAAAGGGATCGTCATTCCTCAGCAGGCCGTGCTCATCGACGGGGAAAAGCCCTTTGTTTGGGTAGTGGAAGCGGGCCAGGCGCATCGCCGAAACATCGTGCAAACGGGTGTTTGCGATAGTGGTGTCGTAGTGTCGACAGGAGTTTCGGTGGGCGATAGGGTGATCGTCAGCGGACAAAACAAGGTGAGCGAAGGCTCAGTCGTAAAAGAAAAATAGCATGGCAACGCGCAAAAGAAATATCATCGAGAGTGTGATGCACTACAATAGCATCATGCTTCTGCTCATGTCGGTGCTCGTCGCCTTTGGCGTTGTGGCCCTTATTCAGATGCCGAAGAATGAGTTTCCTTCATTTACGGTGCGTCAAGGCGTCGTGGTGGCGGTGTATCCGGGGGCTACATCGACCGAGATCGAGGAACAAGTGACCAAGCCTTTGGAAACGTTCCTCTGGGGTTTTAAGGAGGTTTGCAAGGAGAAAACTCGCTCGCAAACCAAAGATGGCATCGTTTATGTCTTTGTGGAGCTGAATGACGACGTGACCAACAAGGACGACTTCTGGAGCAAATTCAAAATCAAGTTGCAGCAGTTGAAGGCTTCGCTGCCGCAGGGAGTTCTGGCTTTGATGGCCAATGACGACTTCGGCGATACCTCGGCAATGCTGATTACGCTGGAAAGCGAGGATAAAACCTATCGCGAACTGCACGACTATATGACGCAATTGAAAGATCAACTGCGCACGATTCCCGAACTGGCGAATCTCAGAGTCAGTGGCGAACAGGGCGAACAGATAGGCGTTTATATCGACCGCGACAGGCTTTCGCATTATGGTATCAACTCGGCTACACTCCTGGCAAGCCTTTCTGCACAGGGAATGACGCTCATCAGTGGAGCCGTTGACGATGGAACCATCACTCGTCCCATTCACTTGCGCTCGCAAATGAATACGGAGAATGATGTGGCTAACCGCATTGTCTACTCCGATCCGAAAGGTAATATCATCCGTCTGCGCGACATCGCTACCATCAAACGCGAATATCCCGATGCCGGAAAGTATGTCAAGAACAACGGGAGAAAGTGTATCGTACTCTCGATCGAGATGAACGAGGGGAGCAACATTGTGCAGTTCGGCGACAAAGTGAAAGAGATTCTCGCCGATTTCCAGCAAACACTGCCCAAAGATGTGTCGATCTATACCATTACCGACCAGAGTGAGGTGGTCAATTCCTCGGTGGTAGACTTCCTAAAAGAGCTTCTCATCGCTATCGTCTCTGTGGTTGTGGTCATCATGTTGCTGCTTCCCATGCGCGTTGCCAGTGTTGCGGCAAGCACAATTCCCATTACCATCTTCATCACTCTTGGGCTTTTCTACGCCATGGGCATAGAACTCAACACCGTTACGCTGGCTTCTCTCATTGTGGCATTGGGGATGATTGTGGACAATTCGATCGTAATCATCGACTCGTATATCGAGAAAATAGACGCGGGAATGAGTCGTTGGCATGCCGCAACCTATTCGGCCAAAGAGTTTTTCTCCTCTATTTTCAGTGCCACCTTAGCCATTTCGATTACCTTTTTCCCGCTTTTGCTCACGATGAAAGGTATGATGAAAGACTTTGTCAAGTGGTTTCCGCTGGGCATTAGCGTGGTGTTGGGAGCCTCGTTGCTGGTGGCAGTGCTGGTGGTTCCTTGGATGCAGTTCACCTTTATACGAAAGGGGCTCAAGAAAGAATCTGCAGAACAGGATTCACAACAAGACGGAAAGAAATCTCGCCGTACGTTTCTCGACATGGTTCAGACCTATTACGACCGTCTGATAGAACGCTGTTTTGCTCATCCTTTCTATACGTTGAGCGTTGGAGTCTTGTCGATTGTGGTGGGTGCGGTGCTTTTTGCCAAGATGCCACAGAAGTTAATGCCGCGTGCAGAGCGTAACCAGTTTGCTGTTGAACTATATCTTCCACAGGGAACAGCCATTGAACGCACGGCAGAAGTGGCCGACAGTCTGCGCAATATGATGGCCCACGACAAGCGGATACTGAATATCAGCACCTTCTATGGCACCTCTTCACCGCGTTTTCAAACGTCTTACGCTCCGCAATTGGGTGGTTCCAACTATGCACAATTCATCGTCAACACCGAGAACGACGCTGCAACGATGGCCTTGGTAGACGAGTTTACCCACCTGTATACCGATTATTTCAGCGATGCGCAGGTGCGAATTAAGCAGCTCGACTATAGCGATGCGCTCTCGCCGATTGAGATCAGATTCAGTGGAAACGATCTGAACAAGATTCATCAGGCCGTAGACAGTGCCACAAAGGTAATGCGTTCGATGCCCGAACTGTTGTTGGTTCGCAGCACATTCGATGGAACTACGAGCGGATTGACTGTGGAAATGAACGATTATGAAGCCAGTAGACTGGGCCTAAGTAAGAGTCTTCTCTCGCTGAATTTGGCCACACGATTTGGCGAAGGCATTCCTCTCACCACTGTTTGGGAGGGCGATTATCCGGTGAAAGTGATGCTCAAAGACAGTCATTCGGGACATCAGACCGTGGCCGACCTCAACAATGCCACCGTGAGCGGCATGCTTCCGGGTATCAATGTGCCGCTGCGACAAGTGGCAAAGGTATCTCCCGACTGGACCAACACTTCCATTCACCACCGCAATGGCATACGTTCTCTCTCGGTATATGCCGACACCCAACGCGGCTTGAACCTCAATAACGTGACCGATAAGGTGATTGCCGAGGTGTCGAAAATCAAGCTTCCCGAGGGCATTACCCTCTCTGTGGGCGGACAACGGGAGAAAGATCTCGAAACCGGACCTCAGATCTACAACGGTTTGGCCATCTCGATCGTCGTTATTTTTGCCATCCTTCTGTTCCACTTTAAAGACATTCGGATGTCTGTTCTCATCATGATTTCGTTGCTCTTCTCGCTTCTTGGCGCGGCCAGCGGCGTGCTTATCATGGGACAAGAAGTAGGAGTTACAGGCATTTTGGGCATCATTTCGCTCATGGGTATCATCGTCCGCAACGGCATTATCATGATCGATTACGCCGAAGAGCTGCGTGTCGACCATCGTCTCTCGGCCAAACGAGCCGCATTGCAAGCCGCTCAGCGACGCATGCGACCCATTTTCCTCACCAGTGCAGCCGCCTCTATGGGCGTCATCCCAATGGTTATCGCCAACACACCCTTATGGGGACCGATGGGAGTAGTGGTTTGTTTTGGCACCCTCATTTCGCTTTTCTTCATCATCACGATGATTCCCATTGGCTATTGGATGATTTTCCGGTGGGAAGACCGTAAGAGAACACTCAAGATAGCCAAGGCCGAACGCTGAAGGAAAGAGCCTGATCGAAGGGCCGAATCTCTGAAACCTCTCAACAAAAAGACAACACACATGATAGAAAGAAAAATAAAAACATTGCTGTTGGCACTGTTCCTGCCGCTTGCCATGCAGGCGCAGACCGTTTACACGCTGGCCCAATGTCGGGCGTTGGCCCAAGAAAACAACATTCAACTGCGTCGTGGCAGACTCGAAATACAGTCGGCCCAGGAACTGAAGAAAGAAGCTTGGATGAAGTATTTCCCAACAGTCACCGCCAACGGCACCTATTTCATTGCCCCCGATCACCTTCTTCAAGAAGAAGTATCGCTCTCCACCGATGCGCAACATAAGCTCGCGGGCATCATCACCGCGTTGGGTGGCAATCCGGCAGTGCTTGCTTCGCTGCCCACGAGCTACACTTTGCAGGCCGTGAAGCACGGAACGCTCGTCTCTCTCATGGCTATGCAGCCGATTTACACGGGCGGACGCATCGTCAACGCCAACCGACTGGCGCGCGTACAAACCGAAGTGAAGGAGCTAATGTTGCAACAGAGTGCCGATGACGTGAGCCGAACGACGGAGATGTACTACAATCAGCTACTCGCTCTCTACGAGCAAGAGAAGACATTGGATGCTGCCGACCAGCAGTTGGCAGCCATCTTGAAAGATGCCACCCATGCTT
The DNA here is from genome assembly GCF_018127805.1 of Prevotella sp. oral taxon 475. NCBI lineage: Bacteria > Pseudomonadati > Bacteroidota > Bacteroidia > Bacteroidales > Prevotellaceae > Prevotella > Prevotella sp. oral taxon 475. Next base: position 2,461,403 of record NZ_CP072334.1, on the reverse strand, counting down.
ATGAAGCGGGTGTGGTGAACAAAAACGACGTGTTGAGCGTGCAACTCAAGCAGAACGATATGGCCATCAACCGACTCAAATTGCAAAACGGCATCAGCCTCACCAAGATGGTATTGGCTCAATACATCGGGAAGGCTGGAGAGAACATCGATATCGACCGCACCCTCACCACCCAATTGCCTCCGCCCAGCGAGCTGGCCGTGGTGCATTCGTCGGCCCTGGAACAGCGCACCGAAGCCCATCTGCTCGACAAAAACATTGAGGCCAACCATCTGCTCACCAAGATGAAGCGGGCCGAAATGCTGCCCACGCTGGCCGTTGGCGTAGCCGGTATGTATCAAGATCTTACCAACAAGGGCCGGTTCAACGCTGTAGGGCTGGCCACACTCAGTCTGCCTATCAGCAACTGGTGGGGCAACCGAGCCTTGAAACGCCAGCGAATAGCCGAGCAAATAGCCATAGACGAGAAGGAAAACAGCCGACAATTGCTGCTCATTCAGATGCAAAGTGCCTACGATAATTTTGAAACGGCCTACAAACAGATACTCCTTGCCCGCAAGAGTATAGAGCAAGCAGCCGAGAATCTACGGCTGAACCGCGATTATTACGAGGCAGGAACGGGCACGATGACCCATCTGCTCGATGCTCAAACGCGCGACCAGCAAGCACGGAACCAGTACACCGAGGCCGTCATTGCCTATCTCAACAGCCGCACAGCCTACCTGATCGCTACCGGCAGAGGCAGCCAGCGATAACGCCTCTTGCTCTTTTTCCGTCGCGGCAAGTCCCTAACAGTAAGCCCCGAGGCGGTCTTTCTCTCATCGAAAGACCCTCTCGGGGCTTGTCTTTTCCTGGGTTTCGCCTTTCTCCTTTACTACTTATTACACCTCCCCTTACTCCTTATTACTCCCCTCCTTACTACCCATTACTTCTCTTCTTACTACTGACTCCTTTTCTCCTTACTACCTTTGTACTCCCTCTCTCTTGTTTTCTCCTTTCGCTTCTTCCTGTTTTTTGCCCCCTCTATTTGTTCCTGGTTTTCAGTCGGTTACCAAACGGTTTCCCATCTCTTATCTTTTGATGTGCGAAAGCTAAGAAAACGACGTGCAAAAGCTAAGAAAATGCAGGGCGAAAGCTTAGCTTTTGAGTAGTAAGGAGAGGAGTAGTAAGGAGTAAGGAGAAAAGGAGTCAGTAGTAAGAAGAGAAGTAATGGGTAGTAAGGAGGGGAGTAATAAGGAGTAAGAAAAGGAGTAGCAAGGAGTGAGGAGAGGAGTCGTGAGGTTGTCGAGAAAGCCAATCATTCTGTAGGGGTGGGTTTGTTGGTCAGATCAGGCAGACAGATGGGCTTGCCGTCTTTCTTTCTACTTGTTGCACATGGTAATGTCGCAGATTCTTGTCTTTCTCGATTATTTGCACTATTTTTGCATAAAATAGGCGGCACCTCAGCCATATTGAGCAAGCTCCATAGCCTTCGGTTGGCGCTATTTTGCATCAAATAGGCGGTCTTCTGTCTATATATAATAAGGTATATACAACGATAAGATAAAGAAATGGCATTAAAATGTGGCATTGTAGGGCTTCCCAATGTGGGGAAGTCTACACTATTCAACTGTCTGTCGAGTGCAAAAGCGCAGGCAGCCAACTTCCCTTTCTGTACCATCGAGCCCAATGTGGGCGTCATTACCGTGCCCGACGAACGGCTTACTCGCCTGGCTGAGATCGTGCACCCTGGGCGTATCGTGCCCGCTACCTGCGAAATTGTGGATATTGCAGGCCTGGTGAAAGGGGCATCCAAAGGTGAAGGACTGGGTAATAAGTTTCTGGGCAACATCCGCGAGACCGATGCCATCATCCATGTGTTGCGCTGTTTCGACGACGAAAACATCACACACGTCGACGGAACCATCGATCCCATACGCGATAAAGAGATTATCGACACCGAATTGCAACTCAAAGACCTCGAAACCATTGAGGGCAAACTCTCCAAAGAGCAAAAAATGGCTGCGTCGGGAAACAAAGAGGCCAAGACAAACGTGGCCGTGCTGGAGGCGTATAAGGCTGTGCTGGAGCAAGGAAAGAATGCTCGCACGGTGACTTTCGAGAGCAAAGAAGAGCAGCAAGCGGCTCGAGATCTGTTCTTGTTGACGGCCAAACCGGTGATGTATGTCTGCAATGTGGATGAGGCCGGGGCCAAAAACGGCAACGATTACAGTCGGCTCGTGGAGCAAACGGCCAGAGAAGAGGGAGCAGAAGTGCTCGTCATTGCCGGTAAAACGGAAGAAGATATCGCCTCGCTTGAGACCTATGAAGATAAGAAACTCTTCTTAGAGGAACTGGGATTGGAGGAAAGCGGCGTGAATCGACTCATCAAAAAGGCCTATTCTCTGCTCAACCTCGAGACGTTTATCACCGCCGGCGAGATGGAAGTCAAAGCCTGGACTTACCATCGAGGCTGGAAGGCTCCGCAATGTGCAGGCGTTATCCACACCGACTTTGAGAAAGGATTCATCCGAGCTGAAGTGATTAAATATGAAGATTACATGGCCTACGGTTCGGAAGCAGCCGTGCGCGAGGCCGGAAAATTGGGTATCGAGGGCAAAGACTATGTGGTGCAGGATGGAGACATTATGCACTTCCGGTTCAATGTCTGAAAGTCGGATGAAGAATGAAGGAGGGTTCTCAAGAGCATCAGCCTTTCCATCCTCGTCTTTCTTCTTTCTTTTGAAACACATCTATTATTTATCCCAAGACAGATGGCACAGCTATTGAATTATATTGTTTGGAATCCTGACACGCAGGCATTCGGTTTATGGGGATTGTCCATTCGTTGGTACTCCCTGTGTTGGTTGATAGGACTGCTCCTGGCCTACTTCATTGTGCAACGACTCTATAAGGAGCAAAAGGTGAAAGACGAATATTTCGATCCGCTTTTCGTCTATTGCTTCGTCGGAATCCTTGTAGGAGCCCGCCTGGGGCATTGTCTTTTTTATCAGCCGGAGCACTTTTTGTCCAGCTGGCAGCACGTTGTGGAAATGTTTCTGCCCATCAAATATCTCTCGGATGGCAGTTGGAAATTTGTGGGATATGAAGGATTGGCCTCGCACGGAGGCACACTCGGACTGATGATCGCCCTCTATTGCTACTATCGAAAGACGCGGATGAATCTCTGGCAGGTGCTCGACGACATCGCTATTGCCACCCCGATAACGGCTTGTTTCATCCGATTGGGAAATCTGATGAACTCTGAAATCATCGGAAAACCCACGGATGTGCCCTGGGCTTTTATCTTCGAACGCGTCGATCAGCTGCCTCGCCATCCCGGACAGCTCTACGAAGCCTTGGCCTATGCCGTGTTCTTTGTGGTGGGTTGGTGGCTGTATCGCAAACAACCGCAAAGAGTGGGCACCGGATTCTTTTTCGGATTGTGCCTCACACTCATCTTTAGTTTCCGCTTTTTGATCGAATATACCAAAGATATTCAGGTGGATTTCGAAAGCGGAATGTGGCTCAACATGGGGCAAATCCTCTCTCTGCCTTTCATCGTAGCAGGCATTTACTGCATGAAAAGAAAGAAATCCGCTCGTTGACTCATCGACTTGTCAACTCGTTTACTCGTCAACTTAACATTCAACACATACATGCGACCACTGATTTTAGCAGGGCTTCTCGCCCTGTCTGCCGCCACAACGGCGCAGACAAGACAGGAAACAACTCTGTCAAGATGGAGTTTCACGCGCGATGGAAAGACCTGGGAGCAGGTGAAAGTGCCTCACGACTGGGCTATTCAAGGACCATTCGACCGCAAATGGGACATCCAACACCTGGCCATCGAGCAAGACGGACAAACCGAAGCCATAGACCATACAGGCCGTTCGGGGGCATTACCCTGGATTGGAGAGGGCGAATATCGTACCACTTTCCGGCTACCTGCAAGTGCTCAACATGCCGAACTCTACTTCGATGGAGCTATGAGCGAACCTGTTGTCTATGTCAATGGACGTGAAGCAGGCCGTTGGATGTATGGCTACAACGCCTTCCGACTGGACATTACGCCCTTTGTGAAGGCGGGAGAGAATCAACTTCGCGTGACGTTGAACAACCGAGAGGAGAGCAGTAGATGGTATCCCGGAGCCGGTCTCTACCGACCCGTGAAGCTCATCCTTACCGGAGAGACACGCATCGACCCCTGGAGCACTTTCTTTCGCACCCTTTCGGTCCGCCAAAATACGGCGCAACTGTCTGTAGACGCACAGGCAAAGGCTCGCCCATCAGCCTCTCATCTGCGCTTTCACATCGCCCTTATCGATCCCAACGGGCGCATAGCAGCACAGAAAAGCTTGCCTGCCGACGCACAAGGACGTGTCTCTGCGGCACTGAACGTGAGTCGGGCGCAGCTCTGGAGTCCCGAAACGCCCCACCTTTACACCCTCCGTCTGAGTTTGTATCAGGGCAAACGACTCATCGATCGCACTTCTCAGCGAGTAGGTATCCGCACCCTTTCGATCTCGAAGACGCATGGATTCCAACTCAATGGGCAGTCGCGCAAGTTCAAGGGCGTGTGTTTGCATCACGATTTAGGTCCGCTTGGAGCCGCCGTCAACAAGGCTGCGCTCATTCGTCAGATACGTTTGATGAAGGAAATGGGGGCCGATGCCATCCGCACCTCTCACAACATGCCCTCGCAAATGCAGATGGACGTGTGCGACTCGATGGGAATGATGGTCATGGCCGAGAGCTTCGACGCCTGGAAAGAGCCCAAAGTGAAGAACGGCTACAACCGTTTCTACGACGAATGGTGGCGCAAAGACCTCGAAAACCTGATCCGCGGACATCGCAATCACCCCTCTATCGTGATGTGGAGCATCGGCAACGAGATTCCCGAACAGTGGAACAAAGAAGGCGCAGCACGAGCAAAAGCCATGACCGAGTTCTGTCATCAGCTCGACCCCAGTCGTACTGTGACCTGCGGAGGAGACAATCCCAAGGCCAATACCGAGTGTGGATTCTATGCTGCCCTTGACGTTCCGGGATTCAACTACCGTGTGAATCTCTACGAAGAGCTTATTTCCCAACAGCCGCAGGGCTTCCTTCTCGGGTCGGAAACGACGTCGACGGTGAGCAGCCGGGGCGTATATAAGTTTCCGGTGGAAGAGAAAAAGATGGCCACCTACCCCGATGGGCAATGCTCTTCCTATGATGTGGAATGCTGTGGATGGAGCAATCTGCCCGATATAGACTTCGCTGCGCAAGACGATCACTCATGGGCCATCGGGCAATTTATCTGGACGGGCATCGACTATTTGGGCGAACCCACGCCCTATTACTCTTATTGGCCCTCGCGAAGCAGTTACTTCGGGGCGGTGGACTTGGCCGGATTGCCCAAAGATAGGTTCTATCTCTACCGCTCGGTGTGGAACACACAGCAGCCCACCCTCCATCTTCTGCCCCATTGGACGTGGCCCGGTCGCGAGGGAAAGACGACCCCTGTTTATTGCTACACCAGCTATCCCGAGGCCGAACTCTTTGTCAACGGCAAGAGTCAGGGCCGACTTTCCAAAGAGAAGACAAGCCCCTTAGACCGTTATCGCCTGCGCTGGAACAACGTCGTCTATGAACCCGGCGAACTGAAGGTGGTGGCCTACGATGCCAAAGGCAACAAAGCAGCCGAAAAAGTGGTGCGAACCGCCGGTCAGCCCCATCATCTCGTCATCGAGGCCGACAGACAACGACTTGAAGCCGATGGCGAAGACCTGGTCTACCTCACCGTTTCGATGGTAGATAAGGACGGAAATCTCTGTCCCGATGCCGACGATGAACTCACGTTTCGCTGCACAGGTGCCGCCCATTTCAAGGCCGTTTGCAATGGCGATGCCACCTCTTTAGAGCTCTTTCATCAGCCCCACATGCGTCTCTTCCATGGGCAATTAGTGGTTACCGTTCAGAGTAACGGTCGGAAAGGAACGGCTCAGCTCGTCGTCTCGGCCCCCCAACGAGGCATTACCGGCACGAAAACGCTCACAGCCGGCTCTGCTTCTCGATAAAAAACGGGAGAGCCTATTTTGCTCTTTCACGCAAGCAACATACCTTTTTCTTGAGAAGAGCACATCCTTCTATCCAGAAGGAGAGAGAGAACTTTCAGCCTTTCGACAGGAAAGCGTGAGACACAACCTGTTGTTCAAGTCGGAAGGAAAGACCGGCAACACCCCCAAAAGGCGATGCCAACGGCGTTTGTGCACAGGCAAACACATCCCGTTGGTATCGCCTTTTTAAGCTCCTGAATATCGACGCCCAGTCATCTGATCATCAGTCGTTTACAAAACGAATTCTCATCTCTTAGCTTTTGCGTTCCATTCTCTTAGCTTTCGCACCTCATTTTCTTAGCTTTTGCCCTTCGTTTTCTTAGCTTTTGAAAAACGTGCGGTCATGTTCTCTCGCCATGGCAATGCTCAAACGAACTGGGCTTTGTTCGTTTGGCGCAACAAAAACGTTCTATATGTAACGTTTGTGGGGGAAATATTATAATTTTGCACCAGCCGTTTCGAGGCGGCAACGACTGCAGAACGTCTTTATCTTTAAACAATGTGAAAGGATGTGGGGCGAACAAAGAAAAAGCAGTACCTTTCAACTTGAATTAAGACTAACCCCCTTATTGACGAATGAAAAGAACCCTATTTGCAGTGTTTCTCACGACACTGACGCTCGGTCTTTGTGCAGGCACTAAGAAACCTGTGACGGTTCCCGCTCCCTGCGGCCCGATTCCCAATGCGAATCAACTGAAATGGCACGAGCTGGAGACCTATGCCTTTCTGCATTATTCCCTCAATACCTACACTGATCAGGAGTGGGGATTCGGTGATGAAGATCCGCAGCTTTTCAATCCCTCGCATTTGGATGCACGACAATGGGCCCGCACCTGTAAAAACGCCGGGATGAAGGGCATCATTCTCACGGCCAAACATCACAGCGGCTTCTGTCTGTGGCCGTCGAAATACACCGAATATTCGGTAAAAAACGCTCCGTGGAAAGACGGACGGGGAGATGTGGTGCGCGAATTGGCCGATGCCTGCCGGGAATACGGACTGAAGTTTGCCGTGTATCTCTCGCCCTGGGATCGAAATTTTGCCGACTATGGCCGTCCGGCTTACCTCACTTATTTTCGCAATCAACTGGAAGAACTGCTCACCAATTATGGCGAAATGTTTGAAGTTTGGTTCGATGGAGCTAACGGCGGAACAGGTTATTATGGCGGAGCAAGGGAAAATCGTCAAATCGACGGTGCCACTTACTACGACTGGAAGACCACATTCGACCTCATCCATCGGCTCCAACCCAATCTGGTTATTTGGGGAGACAGAGCCGAATTGCGGTGGATCGGAACCGAGAAGGGATTTGCCGGACTCACCAACTGGTGCACCATCGACTATGTTTTCGATACGCCCAGAGACACATTGATGAACGGACAGGAGGGCGGACAACACTGGTCGCCCGGAGAATGCGACACGTCCATCCGCCCGGGATGGTTCTATCACGATCGTGAAGACAGCCAAGTGAAAAGCTTAAAAAAACTGGTGGATACGTATTATGAGTCGGTGGGCCGCAACGCCTCTCTGCTGTTGAACTTTCCCATCACGCGAAACGGACTGATTCATCCTATCGACTCGGCGCATGCCGTGGCAATGGCGCAGACGATTCGGGCCGAACTGGCGCACAATCTGGCCCGCAACGCTACGATAACGGCATCGCAAGTGCGCGGCGCAAGCAAGACCTATGCCGCCGATAAGGCCATAGACGGTAGCACAAACACCTACTGGGCCACCGATGATGGCGTGAAAAGGGCTTCGCTGACGCTGACTTTCCAACGACCGACACGCATCAACCGTTTCCTTGCGCAGGAATATATCGCCCTGGGACAGCGCGTCAAGCGTTTCACACTCGAAGCGTGGGTCGGCGGAAAGTGGGTTTCGCTGCGCGATGAACGGGCTCCCGAGGGTACAACGGGCCTCACTACGATTGGCTATAAACGCATTGTGTGCTTCCCAACCATCAAGACCACACGTCTACGATTCACCATCAATGATGCCAAGGCTTGTCCGCTCATCTCGAATATCGGTGTGTATTGTGCTCCACCGCTGCCTAAGGACGCCGTAAAAATCCCGGCATCGGCACTGCAAAAAGCTTCGACGGCTCATGAACAGATGCCTTCTCTGAACATAGCGATAGCCAACGACAGCAGCAACGCTGTGCTCATAGATCTGCAAGAGCCTGTAGCTTGTCGCCAACTGGTGTATATCCCCCTCGAAAACGATCAAGACGGACTGGCCACTCACTACGAACTGTATGCTTCTGACGATATGTTGGAGTGGAAACGCTGGCTGGGTGGCGAATTTTCGAATATCGAGAACAATCCCATCCCTCAAACTCTTACGCTTCCGGGCTTACAAACGCGCTACCTAAAATTGGTTGCCACTCGGCTATCCAAGGGCAAACAACTACGGTGGAAGCAGATTGTCGTGAGGTGAAAGGGAAGGATTCGCAGCCATTAAGCGTTCTACCGTATATGGATCTCCTAACAAAAGAAACTCAAACATATCAAAATTCATCAACAGAAAATGACCTCAATCAAAAGCAATCCCATCACTTGGGTGCCCTCAGTCTACTTTGCCATGGGGCTTCCCTTTGTGGTGCTGAACATGGTTTCGGTACTGATGTTCAAGGGAATGGGCATCAGCGACGGACAAATCACCTTTTGGACGTCGTGGATTATGATGCCATGGACACTGAAATTCTTGTGGAGCCCGTTCTTAGAGATGTACAAAACGAAGAAGTTCTTTGTCGTTCTCTCACAGTTAATCACGGGTGTGGGCTTCGGTTTGGTAGGTTTGGCTCTGCATTTGCCCCACTTCTTCACCCTTTGCATTGTGCTCATGGCCATCATTGCCTTTAGCGGTGCTACCCATGACATTGCTGCCGATGGCGTATATATGTCGGAACTGAGCAAGGAAGACCAAGCTCGGTTCATCGGTTGGCAAGGGGCTTTCTACAATATTGCCAAGATTGTGGCCTCGGGAGGACTGGTTTGGTTGGCCGGTTGGCTGCTCAAACAGAATGGAGGAGTGCCCGGTGCGTCGGCGGAAGTTATGCAACGGGCCACCGTTCAAGCCTGGATGATCGTGATGATGGCCCTTGGCGGCATTTTGGTTTTACTCAGTTTGTATCACAGTAGAATGCTTCCCTCAGGCGGAGTAGCCGTAAAAAAAGCCGAGAGTGCTCGCGAAACATGGCAGCGTTTGTTAGAGGTTTTGGGCGACTTCTTCCACAAACGACACATTATCTATTATATATGTTTCATCATTCTCTATCGTTTTGCAGAAGGGTTTGTGATGAAAATCGTTCCGCTTTTCCTCAAAGCCGGTCGTAACATCGGCGGTTTGGGACTTAGCGAAGAAGAAATCGGAATTTATTATGGTACGTTCGGGGCAGCAGCCTTTGTCTTAGGATCGATTCTTGCGGGCTATTACATCTCGCATTTCGGACTGAAAAAGACGCTTTTCTCGCTCTGTTGCGTGTTCAATTTGCCCTTTGTGGCCTATACCTTACTCTCTTTCTATCAGCCGGAAAACGGTCTTCTCATCGGTGGAGCCATCACGTTGGAATACTTCGGTTATGGCTTTGGCTTCGTAGGTCTTACCCTTTTCATGATGCAACAAGTGGCTCCCGGCAAGCATCAGATGGCCCATTACGCCTTCGCATCGGGCATTATGAATCTCGGAGTGATGCTTCCGGGCAGCATCAGCGGCTTTATCAGCGATGCATTGGGTTACAAATACTTCTTTGTCTTTACGCTGGTGGCCACCATTCCGGCCTTCCTTATCACCTATTTCGTGCCGTTTACTTATTCCGCCCCTGTGAAAACGGAAAGCGAATCAGGAGAAACTGTCTCGTGAAAGAACCTCAACCTGTTTCTTTTCTCAGATAAAAGGAAGAAAAACGAATCGCTCATCGACTATTCAATTCAAAAACATAAAAACCCAAAATAACAATGAAACAGCTAAAAGACATCATGCCCTGGGAAGAAAGACCTGCGGGAACGACAGACGTGATGTGGCGTTATTCTAAGAATCCGGTCATCGGACGCTACCACATCCCTACCTCAAACAGCATCTTCAACAGTGCCGTTGTGCCCTTTGAAGACGGTTTTGCCGGCGTATTCCGATGCGATAACAAGTCGGTTCAGATGAATATCTTTGCCGGATTCAGCAAAGATGGTCTTCACTGGGACATCCAACACGAACCCATTTCTTTTGAGGCCGGCAACACAGAGATGATCGAATCCGAGTATAAATACGACCCACGGGTAACGTGGATTGAGGATCGATACTGGATTACCTGGTGTAATGGCTATCACGGACCCACGATCGGCATTGCCTACACCTTCGATTTCAAAAAGTTCTACCAGTGCGAGAACGCCTTCCTGCCCTTTAATCGCAACGGTGTGCTCTTTCCTGAGAAGATCAACGGCAAATATGCAATGCTCAGTAGGCCCAGCGACAACGGGCATACACCCTTCGGCGACATCTATTTGAGTTACAGTCCCGACATGAAATACTGGGGAGAGCACCGTTGTGTGATGAAAGTGACACCCTTTCCGGAGAGTGCTTGGCAGTGCACAAAGATCGGAGCAGGTTCTGTTCCGTTCCTTGTTGACGAGGGTTGGCTCATCTTCTATCACGGTGTGATCACCACTTGCAACGGTTTTCGCTATTCGATGGGAGCGGCCATTCTCGATAAAGACCACCCCGAAAAGGTGCTTTATCGCACCCGTCCCTATCTTCTTGCTCCCGCAGCACCCTACGAACTGCAAGGAGATGTGCCCAATGTAGTGTTCCCTTGTGCCGCTTTGCAAGACGGAGAACGAGTGGCCGTATACTACGGAGCGGCAGATACCGTCGTAGGAATGGCCTTTGGCTACATCAAAGAAATTGTAGACTTTGTGAAGAACAACAGCATTTAAGTTTCCAAGCCGGTGAGTTTTTGAGTTCCGCTCAAAGCTCACCCGCTTTCAAAACACGCTTGGCAATCCTTCTATTTAAAGACTAAGAAAACTCACCCATCATTAACAATCATATGAAAAAACAACTATTGACCCTTGCCTTATGCGCTTTCATGCTAAGTGCTACTGCCGGAAACGTGGATTACAACGTGATTCCGATGCCTCAAAAGATAGAAACGATGAAGGGACAACCCTTTATTCTCTCGTCAGCAACGCCGATTGTCTACGAAGGAACAAGCCCGGAGATGAAGCAAAACGCAGCGTTTCTGGCCGACTACGTAGCCCAGATAATCGGTATACGCCTTCATCAGACCGCTAAAAAAGACAAAAGGCAAGCCTCCATCGTGCTTTTGATCGACCCGAAGATACAAGGTCGGGAAGCCTATCGCCTGACAGTGAGCGGCAAACAGATCACGATTGCCGGCAATACCTCGGCGGGCGTATTCTACGGCATACAGACGCTGCGCAAATCGCTGCCCATACAAACCACGGAAAGCCAGATTTCATTGCCGGCCGTTCAGATAACAGATGCCCCGCGCTTTGGTTATAGAGGCATGATGCTCGACTGTGCGCGCCATTTCTTCCCCATCGGTTTCATCAAGAAGTATATCGACATCATGGCCCTGCACAATATGAATGTCTTCCATTGGCATCTCACCGAAGATCAGGGTTGGAGAATCGAGATAAAAAGTCTGCCCCGACTGGCCGAAGTGGCATCGAAGAGAAGCGGAACCGTCGTCGGACACAACTCTATGATCGACGACAGCATCGCCTATGGCGGTTATTACACGCAGGAAGAAGCCCGCGAGATTGTCGAATATGCCCGTCAGCGCAATATCACCGTTATCCCAGAGATAGACATGCCCGGGCATATGCTCGCAGCTTTGGCCGCCTATCCCGAACTGGGATGCACCGGAGGACCTTATGAAGTGGGCCATAAATGGGGCGTATACAAGGACGTGCTCTGTCTGGGCAATGAGAAAATCTACACCTTTGTGCAGAAAGTCATCGACGAAATCTGCGATATTTTCCCCGCTAAATACTTCCATATCGGCGGCGACGAGACGCCAACGGCACGTTGGGAGGTATGTCCTAAGTGTCAGCAACTGGCCAAAGAGCAGAACATCGACGTCAAAAAGCTGCAACAATACTTCACGAATCGTATCGAGAAATACGTCAACCGCAAAGGAAAGAGCATCATCGGTTGGGACGAAATCCTGGAAGGAGACATCCATCCGAGTGCTACGATTATGAGTTGGCGTGGTGTCGAGCCGGGTCAAAAGGCCGCTTTGCAGGGGCACGACGTGATCATGACACCCGTCTCGCATGCTTACTTCGACTATTATCAAAGCAAAAACACTAAAAACGAACCCGATGCCATCGGCGGTTTTCTGCCCGTTGTCAAGGTATATGAGTTCGAACCCACGCCGCCGACGTTTTCTCCCGAGGCCAAGAATCACATTCTGGGCGTTCAGGCCAACCTTTGGACAGAGTATATCCCCTTCACCACGCAAGCAGAATACATGGTTCTGCCCCGCATGGCTGCCCTGGCCGAGGTGCAATGGACACCGGCAGAGCGCAAAAACTTTAAAGAATTTGTGGCTCGTTCTCGCCGTATGAGCGATCTTTACGACCTCTATGGCTACGAATATGCCCGCCATTTGTGGAAAGACAAATGGCGTCCCACCAACGCCGTGTGGTAAAAACGTCTCCTCGCAGGCCTTCTTGATCTCGGTCTTCGAGCCCCCCGTTCATCCTCTTTTCTACTCTCTTTGCAGACGCATGTCAAGGCATGCGTCTGCAAAAGCTTAGCTTTCGCAGGTCCATCTCTTAGCTTTTGAAGTGTGTTTTCTTAGTGTTTGAGGTTCAAAAGCTTAGCTTTTACAAAGCCTTTCATAAGACATTGAAAATAAGAGAGTTAGAAAGACGGTAAAAAGCCTCGAAGAGAGGGTGCCGAAGGAGGGCGACAAACCGAGAAAACAACCGTTGCCCTGTTTGTAAAAATCTCTTTTTTATGAAGAAAACGCTAACACTTCTCCTCCTATCTGTCGTGCTGGTCCTTCCGTTGGCTCTGCACGCACAGACCATCATTCCTCAACCCGACAGCATCAGTCGCTCTTCCGGCTTTTTCGTACTCAGCAAAGACACGCGCATCTACACCAATCTCACGGGCAAAGAGGCCCAACAGCTGCGCAACTATGTGACCGAGACCATGCAACTGCACCGATTCGGTCCGCTCAAAGCCGGAAAATCGACTGTCAAAAACTCCATTCACCTGCTGGTGATACGGATAAAAGATCTCTCCGTAACCCAAGAGCAGAGCTACACGCTCAACATTACGCCGAACAAAATCACCGTCATCGCCCGCACGCCTCAAGGTCTCTTCTACGCTTTGCAAACCATCCGGCAGCTGACGGCAGAGGGGCGGGTGGCTTGTGCCTCGGTGAAAGACGAGCCGCGGTTCAGGTATCGCGGGATGATGCTCGACTGCTCGCGCCACTTTTTCCCCGTCAGCTTCATCAAAAAACAGCTGGATGCCATGGCTTATTTCAAACTCAACCGCTTTCATTGGCATCTGACCGATGGTGGCGGCTGGCGTTTGGAAATCAAAAAATATCCCAAACTCATCGAGGAAACAGCCTTTCGCACGCAGAGCGACTGGACGAAATGGTGGCGAAACCGCGACCGCCGCTACTGTCACGCTACCGATTCGGGGGCTTATGGCGGATATTACACGCAGCAAGAGGTGCGCGACATCGTGCGATATGCGGCCGAACGCCACATCACCGTTATCCCCGAAATCGAGATGCCGGGACATAGCAACGAGGTTTTCGTTGCTTATCCTGAGTTGTGTTGCACGGGAAAGCCTTACAGCGGGCCCGACTTTTGTGCCGGAAACGACAGTGTCTTCGCCTTTCTCGAGGGTGTTCTCACCGAGGTGATGCAGCTTTTCCCCTCCGAATACATCCACATCGGTGGCGATGAGGCCTGGCAAGAGGCTTGGAAAACGTGCCCCAAATGCCAGGAACGCATGCAGAAGATGGGCTTGAAGAATACCAACGAGCTGCAAGCCGACTTTGTGATGAGAATCGAACGCTTCCTCAATGCGCACGGAAAGAAACTTCTGGGCTGGGATGAAATTATGGAAGGACGGCTCGCTCCGAATGCTGCGGTGATGTCGTGGCGAGGAGAAGAGGCCGGACTTTCTGCGGCTCGCGACGGTCATCATGTGGTGATGACTCCTACAACCTACTGCTATCTCGATTATTATCAAGATGTTCCTTTCTCGCAACCCAAGGCTTTCGGCGGCTATCTGCCCCTCGAAAAGGTGTATGCTTATGAGCCGTTGCCGGCAGATGCTCGCGGAACGAATGTGGAAAGATTGATGGACGGTGTGCAGGGGAACCTTTGGACGGAGGAGATTCCTACGCCCGAGCATGCCGAGTACATGCTTTATCCGCGTCTGTTGGCTATTGCCGAGGTGGGCTGGAGCCGCCATCGCACGTCGTATGCCAACTTTCGAGAACGCACTTTGACGGCTCTCGACCGTCTGAAAGCGGCGGGATATCATCACTTCGACCTGCGAAAAGAAATCGGAAGTCGAAAGGAGGCTCTGCATCCGTGTGCTCATGCGGGCGTGGGAAAGGCGGTGACATACACTCGTGCCTATGCTAAAAAGTATGCAGGGGCGGGAGACAGTACGCTCACCGACGGTCAACGGGCCGACTGGAACTTTAAAGACCGACGCTGGCAGGGCTTTGTCGGCGAGACGGGAATGGACGTTACCGTAGACATGGGGCGAACAGTCGACTTGCACGAGCTTTCCGTCGACTTTATGCAATCGCTGGGCGTAGACATCGTTTTCCCCGCAGATGTCGAGTTGTCGGTCTCTCTCGATGGCAAAAACTTCACCCTGATCGACCGTCTTTCTACGCCACGCAACGCTCATCGCGAGTTTTTCATCGAGCCTTACACCTGGAAGGGTTCTGCACAAGCACGCTATGTGCGCCTCAAAGCTTGGCAGCCCAAAGACGGCGGTTGGATTTTTACGGATGAAATCAGGGTGAATTGAAAGTTGACCAGCTGAGAAAGGATTTTTGTTGACGGGTCAACTCAGATCCCTTCTCAACTGATTCAACCCACCTTCTTCCTGGTTCACTCATCCATTCGTTAACAGATCAACTTTATCTATTCTTTCTATGCGACGATTATTGATCATCCTTTTCACCGTGTTTACCTTGGCCTCTCAGGCCCGCGACACGCTTTTCGTACAACAACCGCAATGGCCTATCCTCATCGAACGGCACGATAACGTTCTGCTTCTCATGCGTATCGATGCGCAGGAAAGCCGAAAATTGGAGCGATTCAGCATCAACCTGGATGGCGTTTCACTCTCCGAGATCAAGTCGGTCAAGCTGTATTACGGCGGAACGGATGCCCGACAAGACTATCCGCACCGGCGAATGGCACCTGTAGACTATATCACCAACTTTACGCCCGGCAAGACGCTATCGGCCATTCCTTCCTATTCTGTGCTCAAAGATCAGGTGCAGCCGCAGCGGAACACCGTGAGGCTGACCGCTAACCAGTCTCTTTTTCCCGGCTATAACTTCTTTTGGGTGAGCATCGAGATGCAGTCTCACGCGGCGCTTCACACCACGCTCACAGCTCGTCTTCAAGAGGCGGTGGCCGACGGACGAGCGTTGCCCATCCAATCGGTAGGCCCTGAGAAAGTGTTACGCCGCATGGGCATCGGCGTTCGGCATGCGGGCGACGACGGTGTGGCGGCTTATCGCATTCCGGGTTTGGTCACTACCCGTCGCGGAACCTTGCTCGGCGTCTACGATGTGCGACACAACAATAGCGTCGACCTGCAAGAACACATCGACGTGGGCCTGAGTCGAAGTACCGACGGCGGAAAAACGTGGGAGAAAATGCGGCTACCGCTCTCGTTCGGAGAGAGAGGTGGACTGCCGAAAGCACAGAATGGCGTGGGCGACCCCTCGATTCTCGTCGACACAAAGACCAACACCGTGTGGATTGTAGCTGCTTGGACGCACGGCATGGGCAATCAACGGGCGTGGTGGAGCTCGCAGTCGGGTATGGATTCTACCCGCACAGCACAGCTCGTCATGACCAAAAGCACCGACGACGGACAAACTTGGACCGCCCCGATCAACATCACACCGCAGGTGAAACGGCCCGAATGGCATTTTCTGCTCCAAGGGCCTGGTCGCGGCATCACGATGAACGACGGCACATTAGTGTTCCCCATCCAATTCCTTGGCAAAGATCGCGAGCCCTCGGCAGGCATTATGTACAGTAAAGACCGCGGTCAGACGTGGCACATCAGTCGTCCTGCGCGCAGCAATACCACAGAGGCGCAAGTGGCCGAGGTGAGCCCTGGCGTGCTGATGCTCAACATGAGAGACAATCGAGGGGGAAGTCGTGCCGTATCGACCACCCGAGATCTCGGGGCCACCTGGGTAGAACATCCCTCCAATCGTTCGGCCTTGATCGAGCCGGTTTGCATGGCCAGCCTCATCAGCGTTCCGGCTAAAGACAACGTTTTGGGACGTAACCTCCTGCTTTTCTCTAATCCCAACACCACGAAAGATCGTCATCACATCACCCTAAAGATGAGTCTCGACGGCGGAAACACCTGGCTTCCCGAGCATCAACTTCTGCTCGACGAGGGCACCAGCTGGGGATATTCCTGCCTGACGATGATCGACCGCGAGACCATCGGCATCCTTTACGAGAGTAGTGTGGCGCAAATGACCTTCCAACGCATCCCGCTCAAGGCGCTCTTATCCCGATAACGGCATGCTGCTCTTACATCATGGAGGCTTTCTGCAACCCGCAGAAGGCCTCCGTATGTTATGTTTACTTCCTATATATAATAAGGTATGGACGATGATTTCAATCGCATCGCTTTCGTCTGGATAGAGCGAACAGCAGGAAAAATGTGTCGACAAACGGTCTATTCGCAGCAATCATTGCTCACTCACCTATTCATACGGTCCTGCGTCAGCCCATATCCTATCCACAACGATCGTAGTTTACCCCCATCAAAACCAAACAGCCTGTTTTGCAAAAGCTAAGCTTTCGCAACGCGTTTTCTTAGCTTTTGCACACCATTCTCTTAGCTTTTGAGGTTCAAAAGCTAAGAGAATGGAAAGAGGCTTGTCAGTCCTTGATGGTCAAGAGATGATGAAGGGGTGCGGATGGACGGGGAAAGAAGAGCGCAACCTGTGGGAAAGCGTGGGGTGTTTGAGCGTTGTCCTCATTGCATGAGCAAGTGGCGTGTCTGGCCATCGTGGCACGATAGACTCGGGCTGGCTCACTGTCTGGGTTTTGTGGGAGGGCAATGGTGCCCCTCAAAGCAACGAAACAGCAAGGAGAATTGTGTAAAAAACGAGGTGAGAAGTTAAATAAATGTAATTTGTGGTACCGCAGAGCTTCTTTGCTGAGACCCTTGTATAAAAGTTGGACAGCGGGCTCGAGCGCGCAGAAAGAGAGAGCTACGCGCGGACAAAAACTGTTAAGCGGGTGCCTCTCCTATTGCTTTTTTTATTACCTTTGCAACGTCTTTTGATATCAACCCCTGTGTCATCCCCTTTTGGATGCGGGTCGTGGGCGAGACACATTTGTTTGGTCTTTCGCCGAGGTTGCACCTAAAGAATAAAAAATGAGACTGAAAAGAACGATAAAAACAATTGCTTTTACAGCATTCATCGCCCTGTTTGCGGCTCCCGCTGCCGGCCAAGACCTCTTGGCAAGGCAGGCTCCGGTAGACAGGAAAATGAAGTCGGTGGATACGCTGGTTCTTCAAACCATCATCAAAAGAGAAAATATACAGATGCCGGCGGCCAGCCTTTACGATACGTGGGACAACACTCGCACGCATCATCTCACGGCTCTGCCCGACTCTTTCCTGATCAACCTGCGCCATTTTTGCATGCCCACACCCAGTAGAGTGGTGACGAGTAACTTCGGAAGCAGGTGGGGACGCCAACATAAAGGCTTGGACATCAAGGTCTATATCGGCGATACTATCCGCGCTGCGTTCTCCGGAAAGGTGCGCATCGTGAAGTATGAGGCGGCAGGATATGGAAAATACATCGTCATCCGGCATCCCAATGGTTTGGAAACCATCTACGGACACCTCTCCAAACAACTGGTAACGGAAAACGAAGACGTGCGCGCCGGCGATCCGATCGGCCTCGGCGGCAACACAGGACGTAGCACCGGTTCGCATCTTCACTTCGAAACACGCCTCTGCGGCATCGCTCTGAATCCGGCTATCTTCTTCGATTTTCGCGCACAAGACGTGGTGGCAGATAGCTATATGTTCCGTCGTTCCACCTACGAGCAGGCTTCTGCTGAGGCTACTCATCTGCGTGGCGTGGTGGGCAACGGAGGCTACAGTCGCGAAGAGGTGGTGGGCAAGCCTGGAAGAGATCGCGAAGAGACGGCTCCGATACCGTATAACGCGGCCGAAAAGCTCTACCACAAAGTGTCGTCTGGCGAGACCTTGGCCTCTATTGCAGAGAAACGGGGCGTTTCTATCGAAACGATCTGTCAGCTGAACCATATCCGGAAGACAGACAAACTTCGACCAGGACAGATTCTTAGATATTCTTAATAAGCGGAATCGTGTTTTTATAAAAAAATGTCCGGCAGGCTCGTGGCTTGCCGGACATTTCTTTATGGGGTGAAATGGACTGGCCTTAGAACCACCTTCTCACCACAAACCATAGGTGCATCAGTAGGGTTGAAAGCAAACCGTAGTGGTTTCGCATCACGGAAAAACGCTCTTTGAGCGAGGCACGG
This sequence comes from Prevotella sp. oral taxon 475, assembly GCF_018127805.1. Classification (NCBI taxonomy): domain Bacteria; kingdom Pseudomonadati; phylum Bacteroidota; class Bacteroidia; order Bacteroidales; family Prevotellaceae; genus Prevotella; species Prevotella sp. oral taxon 475. The sequence goes on along the minus strand of NZ_CP072334.1, from coordinate 2,442,517 downwards.
TGGTTTTTGGCCGTCATTCCGCCCTCTAAATAGTTCACCACCACGGCATGGATGTTGCGCAAAGGTAGACCCATGGCCTCGGCGTTCTTCATCACACGGATGCACCAATCAACGTCTGCCGAGAAGCGATAGTCCAGATGGTAGGGCGTTTGACGGGCGATGTCTGTGCGAACGTAGAAGGCTTGGTGGCAAACCAGCATGCCTTGGCGAAACGAACGCCAAGAGAGCTGTTCGGGCGGGGAGAGCCGACGGTGGCGAAGAAAGCGTCCTTCATCGTTCACTATATCGGTATCGCCATAAAGAACGGCAGGCAAGGCTTCGCCTTCGCCCACGGCATTGGCTACCTGTTCCAATGTGTTGTCGGATGGAAACACGTCTCCGGCATTGAGAAACACGAGATAATCGCCCGTTGCCAGGTAAAGACCCTTGTTCATGGCATCATATAGTCCCTGGTCTTTCTCGGACTTCAACACAACGGTATGGCCGTTTTCCATCCCGACAGACTGCTCTTCATAAGCCCGGGCGATGGACCATGTATCGTCCGTCGACCGTCCGTCGAGCAGGATATGCTCCACATACGGATAGCTTTGAGCCCGAACACTGTCTAACGTTCGGGGCAATTCGTGTGCAGCATTGTAAGTGCACGTAATGACAGAAAGCCTTATCATAACTTACATTTTTTAAAGGCGATGGCCTGATTGTATATTTCGATGTAGTGCATCGCTACCGAATTCTGCGAGTAACACTGAGCTACTTTGCGTATAGCTTGGGTGCTTATTTCGTTGTATGGAGCCTCTTCGAGCACCCAATGCAGGCCGCGGGCCAGGTCTTCGGCATCCCGATAGGCCGCCACATAGCCATTTTTGCGGTGGTCGATCTCTTCGGGTATGCCGCCAACGTTGAAGCCTACGCACGGAATACCACAGGCCATGGCCTCCATAATGGTGTTGGGTAGATTCTCGGAGAGCGACGGAAGCACGAAAACCGTTGAGCTGTTGTAGATGTCTACCAAGGTACGGGTGTCGGTAACGTAGCCCAAGGAGTAGACGGGAAAGTCGAATTCATGGGCTAACTCTTCCGAATGGCTTCCCATGATTGCTATACCCACCGTCTCTTTCAGCTGCGGATGTAAGGCGGACAGTCGACGACAAGCCTCGATGAGATAGGTCATGCCTTTGTTCTCATTGGTTGCCCGTTGGGCGGCAAACAAGATCAGGCGTTTGTCTACGGGCAGTTGGGCCCGTCGGGCAGCCAGTGTTCGGTCTTCCTTGACAAACATCCGTGTATCGATGGGGTTCGGAATAGCCGACACATAATGCCCTCGCAGTAGTCTACTTTGTCGTGCCTGGTCGGCCAACCACTTGCTGCAGGCCACGAAATGGATAGGCCCCAGGTCGTAGGTTCTTTTCTTTTTGGTCCACACCGTAGCTGAAAGGTCGGTAGCAGAGCCGCCTCCCGGTAGATATTTGCATGTTCTGCACTGCTGCTTAAAGAGGTTGCAGCCCAGCGTAAGATGGCAAATGGCGGTGGCAGGCCAAAGGTCGTGCATTGTCCAGACGACAGGTTTGCCGCTTCGAAGAATCTTTCTGAGGCCGCGGAGGGAGAGCATACCCTGGTTCACCCACGAGAGATGAATGACGTCGGCCTCTCGAAACTCGGGCAATCGGGTGATGTCTGCGCCGGTGTTGGCAATGTCTATGTCGAAGAGATGTCGTTTTGAGAAATGCAGATGCCAATAGATGCACCAGCGTTCCCACAGGAAACGCCACCGTTGAAAGAACTGTCGTCGCAGCGAAACCACGGTAATGGAGTCTGTTTCCTTGTCGCGCACCAACATTTTCGCTTTTTCGCCGTTGTTGTTCAAAGCCTCCATCAGTCGATTGGCGGCCACAGCCGCACCACCCGTTCGCTCGCTTGTGTTCACAATCAAAATTCTCATACTGCCGTGTCTTACGCCTTATAGATAGATGCAAACTTAAGAAAAAAACCTCAATTGGCAAAACAGCTCGTGTCGGTTAGCCGTTGGAAAGGCAGAACAGCAAACAAAACGAAAGCGAAATAAGGAAGAAAGAAGCATAAATGTATCTGTGTTCGGACACATGGTGTTGATTTATGTCAAGAATGGGGGCTTTTTACAACTAAAGTGCATCAAAACTATTGCGCGGTTTGAAATCTCGTCGTATCTTTGCAACGTCAAAAGGTTAATAGATTGTTTAGGTTAGTAATATTAGATTTAGGTTTTTAGTTATTAGATTTAAGGTAGATTGATAGATTGTTTAACGGATAACAATGAAAACCGTGAGGCTTTCATTTGTTTAGAACAACAGTTTTAGTTAAACATAAGAAGTGCGCCGCAACTCGTTGAGAGCTGCGGCGCATTCTTGTTCGGGGCAATCTATCCCCTTAGTCTGTCATAAGTTGATGCCCTTGTGGGATGAAAGGATCCTTCGAAAATGCTATATCATTAAGGTTTCAACGAGTTACTGAAGAACACGACCTACCTTGTTTATCCACGCCATCGCTTCGTAGACAACTTTCTCATCGGGATGGACGACGGTGTTGTTCTCTCGTGTGCTCTCTGCAAGCCATCTGGTGGGCGGTGTGGCGTAGGCATTCGTTTGCTCGTCCGCCCTGTTCGCCGCTGCAATGGGCAGAGCCGGCATCTAACAGGTTGTATTCTTCTTGTTTCATCATGCTGTTGTTTTTATGGTGTCAGTTTGATTGCAAACTCTTTGCAACCCATACAACCCATGTGTCAATATGATCTTTGAGAGAGGCGGGAAGTGGTAGCGGGATCTTTATATCTGGCTTGATTCCTATTTCTTTTGTTTTTATTTGCAAAGCGAAGTCTTCGTCGACACAAACTGGATAATAGCAAGTAATCCCACTATGTGGCAGCTGAAATGGAGCAATGTTACCCGATAGGTTTGCTCCGCTGGTAGGGTCTTGTCCATATATTTTTCCACGATGGCAATAGTCTTTTACAAAACGAGCTAAGGTTTCTCCAGAACTTGCTGTTCTGCTATCAACGAGAATTGCCGCCTTTTTTAAATGGCTTGCAATGAAAGGCATTTCCTCGTTATTGTTCTCTTCTGACAATGGCACAAACTGTGCTTTCGATTGACGGGCTTTCTCTACGATATTTGTATCACCTTGTTTCATGAGTACTTCTCTGTTCATGGGGGTGTTTCTGAATAGAACTCTCCAAGGTTTCTTTGGTAGATGGTCTGCGAGTATCTCAAGAAAAGGTTCCCAAATGGCATCATTTCCCCCAGAATTACCTCGAATATCTAAAATGAGATAGGGACAATTCGTTCTTTTATAGGCTTGGGCAACACTATCGACCCATGCGTAAGTGGGATTCTGACCGCTGCAAGAGGGTATTCTTACCAGATAGGTATCCGTATCGAGCATACACGCAAGGGGTTGAGGGTCATACTCCATCCTTTCGTTATACTTGGGATGAACCCTTCGGTCATACTCTTGCCAGAATCGATGTCGGTCAACTATAAAATGCGTATCGAATTGAGAGAAAAACCAAAAGACATAGTCACAAGTTGCGGTTTCTATATCTTGACCTTTCAGTAAATGTCGCCTGATCGACTTTTTAAGCTTGGCGTATTCCTTACCATACATTTTGTGAATATATGGGTAAGTAGCAAGATTAGCTTCAGTAAATCTTGTTAGATATTGATAATCTTTTAGATGATGATTGATGCTGTCGGGATGTATTGCAAATGAGGTGGAAGGCCAATATAAAGCAAAAGAAACAAGGAACAATCTTAAGTTCATGATATATTGTCTTTTAGGTGAATTATCTTTTAATCATATCTTTATGAATGGCTACTTCTTGTTCGACACTTAATCGTGACTTTGCAAATTTATATATTTTATTCTACTCTTCCTTTCCTTTTCATGTTTTTTGGCTCATCCAACATTCTGAGTGATATGGCCATCTTTGGATAATCAATTGTCCAAATATGGGCAATCTATTCTCCAAATATGGCTAATGACTTATCCGCGTTTGGACAATTCTATATATAAAGATGAAAGAGAAGAGAATATTCTATAGATTGACTTAGGACAGAATATAATAGGGACAAACGTAATAAAAAATGCGTGAGACGGGTGGTTCAGTCGCCTTTTCTTAGTCGCATAAGTGCGGGGTAATGTTCTTCATAGCGGTCGAACTCAATGGCTTGTCCGTCGTAGCCCATGTCGGTGAAAGCTTGGCGGATGTCCAGTTGCTCTTCTTCGGTGATGGTACGGCGTTGCTGCTTAATCCTGTAATAGGAAGAGGAACCGAGGCATGACATGACGCTTAGTTTGATGCCGCGTAGGTCGGCGGCGCGCACGTTGTCGTAGATGCGGGAGATGCCCCATGCGTAACGTTCCTTGCGGTCGGGCATGAAGAGTGAGCAGGGTTGGCGACCGGTTATCACGGCGGGATTGACAACGGTGTAGCTCTCTCGCGTGTTCTTAGCTAGCATCTGGTGGGCGGTGTGGCGTAGGCATTCGTTTGCTTTCTCACAATGGGTGCCGGGGCAATGGGCAAAGTCGGCATCTAACAGGTTGTATTCTTCGAGGGTCATCATGCTGTCGTTTTAAAGTGTATAATGGCTTTTTTCGACAGACACAAAGATAACAATTGTTTTGTCATATTGCAATTTTCGAATGGAATAGTACTGTTTTGCTGAAGAATATTGGCTTTCAAATAACCTTTCAAGATAAATTTGTTATCTTTGCATCGTGTCCTTTTTAAAGGTACATGACATCGTTGGAAAAGAAGAAGCGTTATGCTTATCTTGTAAGTTGAAAACCTGAGAAACTTTCAATTGTGTACAGGGATAGCATAGTGGTTCTCACGCTATAGCGTGGGCTGCTATTACTACATTTGTACACAGGGTTTTCTCAGGACCTTCAACTTAGAACGTGGGCATAGTCAGTTCCACGCTTCTACATATATAAACTATTTAGAGGTCTATTGGAATTGTGAAAGGCCAACAGTATCAAAGAAATGACTTTTATTGAAGAATTTGCCCAAGAGTTTGTTGCTGTTTACAACTCAAAGAATGAAAAAGAAATCTGCCATAAGGCGAGAATTCTTGTAGGAGAAATTAATAAGGATGAATATCAGTTCACAAGAACAACTCATCCTTATGCGATGGCTACAGCATTATATCATCTCCTTTCTGATGAAGCAAAACTGACGGATGAAGAAAGTATTCCGGTAGCAAAGTTGCTTTACTATTGTTTGTTGAAAAATTATTTGATAAACAATGATATGGATATATCTGATGTTAAGTATGCTGACCTAATAGATGGCTGTCAACTGGGAATAATCTTTATGACAAAATTCATGAAGTTTATTGCTTTCTCTATCATATCTGGCATTGCACATTATATGCCAGATGGTGCGCGAAAGCATTTAGGCAATCAACTTCTACTTTTCTGTAAAACAGTCCAGCATGTAGAAACAATGCATTTTCATCACTTTATTGGTGATGAACTTATGGAAGAATATAAGGAACTTGCACAGGAACTTAATCAATATTTACCTAAAGTTGCAGATCTCTCTATTCTGAAATGTGAGTGCACTCCTATAATTGAACAGATTTGCAAGGATATAGAGTTTGATTGTGCGTTGAGAGGCAATGAGTTTTAGGTGCTAATGTATATTTAAGACAAATTATGATGGAACCTTTAATAATTATCATAGTCGCAGTTGTGATTCTCTTTGTTTATGTTGCTTATAAACATAATGAACTGATGAAAGAATCTAAAGAACTGGCAGAAAAAAATCAATATATTGAAAGTGGAACAGGAAGGATAAGAGAATGGCCTGTTGGTTCATATTTCAATAGTACGAGTAACCTAAAAAAAAATTATAATAGTACTCTTATGTCTGTCTTGCTTGAACTGGAAGCACAAGGTTATACTTTTGAATTTGATCCTGATGCAGATTTACCATACGAATTGCATAAGACTCCTCTTGCATTTTATAAAAAGAATGATACTTATACCGCTGTATATTCTGAAAAAGAAATAGACAAGTTAGAATCAGAGTGCATTAAGTATATTAGATTGGTAAAAAAGCAAGAAGAACCAGACAAAAAGGAGACTAATTCTTATTTACGAATTGGGAATATAGATGAAGAGTTTGATTTGTCTAAGGTTGGAGAACGTTGGAGAAATGTAAGCCCTGATGATAGACTTGCATTATTGGATGTTCAGTGTTATTGTGCCAGGAAAGCAGAAGGAACAACTTTCTATACAAAAGCTATACAAAACCTAATTGTGATAGGTCTTGATTTGGGCTTTACAAAGGAATTTATAGAAGAAAAGGTAAAGAATGGTTCTCTTGAGAAAAATTCTATATCAAGAAGACTTGCTTTGGTTGAGGATAGAGATGCTTTGCATTTAGTCTTCAAAAGCTGTTTTTGGTTTGCAGTAAATACGAATAATCGTGATTGGTCTTATGTTTTTAATCTTTTCATGAATGCTGGATGTGCTATTGAAGAATTAAGTCCTTTGCTTTAGAGATGCAAATCCCATAGGCTCGTAGAGAGAAAGCTTGTCAATCACAGATTGATAGTACACATGATTGGGGACAGTGGCAATAAAGTTCTTACCATAGTCCTGCCGTAGCGTCTCATTGTTCCACACTATACGCTTCTTGACAAAACCACTATTGATGCGTGGCTGGTTCATAATCTTATATAAGGTTGTGCCAACACGGATAAATTCTTCCTGTACCATAAGCTATTTCTGCATTAAGGGTTTGCTGCCCATGATATATCGCTGTGCTTCTTGTGTGATCTGCGCAGCGGAAGAAGTGTTGGTGAAGGAGCAAAGAGTATCTATCAGCGTTTCAAGAAAGTTGTACGCTATGCCATAGACCATGAAGTAATGCAGAAAGATCCCTGCAAAGGTGTTGTGTGCAAGGTAGATGACCAAGTGTTACGCAAAGATGTACTCTCAATGGCCGAAATACAAGCACTGATTCAATGTTATTATGAGAATGAGAATCCTAATGTCAGACGTGCCTTTATCCCTTGTTTGTATTGTGGTCTGCGCTTCTGCGATGTAAAAGACCTTACCTATAAGAATGTAGATTATACCAACTGCCTGTTGAAATTTGAACAAAATAAGACCAAAGGACATTCTGCACATAGTGGCGTTATTATTCCTCTCAATGACGGTTTACTCTCTTTGATTGGCGAAGCTCCTGAGGACCTAAGTTCCTCTATCTTCAACCTTCCCTCATATGAGAGTTGCAGTAAGTCTGTGAAACGGTGGGTAAAGCGTGCAGGTATTAATAAACACATCAGCTGGCATTGTGCCCGCCACAGCTTTGCCGTGAACATCCTGAATAATGGTGCCAACATCAAGACCGTTGCCAGCCTATTGGGACATAGCGGATTAAAACACACGGAAAAATACACTCGTGCAGTGGATAAATTGAAGTCTGAAGCGATAAATAGTTTGCCGGAATTGACTACTATATAGAAAATAATGTTATATTTGCAAGGGATTATTAAACTAACAAATATGGAAGACTTTGAATTTTCAGAGAATGAGGCCGAAGAGATGATTAATATAGAATACGATATTACATCTTATCCTTCTGATTATACGTTAATGGGACTTGTTGAAATGTTTAAAAATGAGGACATTATGATTCCTGATTATCAGCGTGGTTATGTTTGGAATATAAAACAGGCATCATTACTCATTGAATCCTTTTTAATAGGACTACCAGTCCCTCCTATTTTTTTATATATTGATGACGAAAATAAGAATTTGGTCATTGATGGTCAGCAGCGTCTATTAAGTATTGTTTATTTTTTTGAAGGATACTTTGGCAAAGAAAGTCAAACAGGGAAACGACAGGTTTTTAAATTGTCGGGACTAAATTCTAAAAACAAGTTTTATAATTGTACTTATAATGATTTAGACGATAAAGATAAAAGAAAACTGGCTTCTTCTGTACTGAGAGCAATTAATATAAGACAACTTTCACCTACAAAAGAAAATACATCTGTATACCACATTTTTGAACGACTAAATACAGGAGGAACTCCCCTTAAGTCACAAGAAATAAGGAATTGCGTATTTAGAAGTGACTTTTTAAATAAGTTGAAGGAACTAAATAAAAATCCATCATGGCGTAAAGTTATAAACAAGAAAGACATTGTTAAAAATCAATCAGATATAGAGCTGATTTTAAGAGTTTATGGATTAGCTTACTATCTAAGTAGATATGAAAAACCAATGAAAGAGTTTCTCAATAAAGTAGCTAAAAGCAATATGAATGCATGTGAAAATATAGATAGCTTTGCTATTGCTTTCGAAAGAACAGCAGACTATATTGATTCAAAGTTAAGGATTAAGCCTTTTCATGTACGCGGACCTTTTAATGTATCTTTGTTTGATTCTGTCTTTTGCAAGATTTTGTTACATATAGATAATTTACCAGCAAATCTGCCTCAGCGATATGAGGAACTTCTTGTAGATCAAAAGTTCACGGATTTGACAACATTAGCTACAACTGATGAAAAAATCCTTAAGGAGAGATTTGAATATGTAGAAACTTTTTTGTTTAGTGATGGCTTACACCGATAAGTTTCAACCTGCAGACGAGTTGATTAATGAGATTAATACTTTAAAACCTCATATTTCGCCAGTAGCTTTACCTAAGTTTACTGGTGCAATTTCTGTAAGTGCTGTAACTTCATATGAACTTGCTATAAAGGAGATACTTATAGATTATGCTTCTAATAAGCATCATTTATTTGGTGGTTTTATTCAAAATTATCTTTCTATATTAAATGGAAGAATAGAGATCTCTGATTTAAAAAAGGAAATCAAAAAAATTGATAATACTTTGGCAATGAATTTTGAAACAAAAATTACAGAAGTGGAACAAGTTGAGCCCTCTGTGAGGTCCTGTTATCAAAACTTGATACAAGGTAGGCATTCGTATGTTCATGCAAATCGAATAAATCTCTCATATGATGAATGTATTCAAGATTATGAACTCGGGAAGAAAATAATAGATGCGTTGCATGTAGTTATGGTATAATTAGTATTATGACTATAGAAGAAATACAGAATCGCAAGGAAGACCAAACCTTTGACTGCAAAAGCATTCAAATTGCTCCTAAGGTATTGGCTATTACTATTGTTGCATTTGCAAATGCCGATGGCGGAACGATTGCTATTGGTGTGTCTGATAAGATAAGAAGGATAGAAGGTGTAAATCAATATACGGAGAAGCTGAATGAATTGTTGCGTGTTCCTTTAGATTTCTGCAATCCTTCTGTGCCTATTACTAGCGATTTGTTACCCTGTACAGATAAGGATGGAAACGAGAATCATATTTTATTGATGTATATTCCTGCGAGTTCTGAGCTACATTCCAATCAAGCCGATGAAGCCTATATGCGTGTTGGTGATAAAAGTAGAAAGCTGTCTTTTGAGGAACGCATACAGTTGATGTATGATAAAGGCGAACGCTACTATGAAGATACGGCTGTGTATGGTGCTAGGGTAGATGATATTGATATGGCTGCTGTCGAAAGATATACAGAATTAATTGGTTATACCAAATAGCAAAGCAATATTTACAAGAGAATAATGGCTTCTTGACTATCAATGTAAAGGGAGAAGAGCACGTAAGTGTGGCTTCTATTCTTCTGTTTGGAAGATATCCTCAAAAGTTCTTTCCTCGTGGGCGTACTCGCTTCATCCGCTATAAAGGTACAGAGGAACGAGTGGGTGCAGAGATGAACGTAATTAAGGATGTAACCTTTGAAGGAACGATACTTGATCAGGTGAAAGCCACGATAGCTTATCTTGAAACCCAAGTAGAGGAACATACATTCCTTGGACAACATGGGCAGTTTGTAACCCATAGAAATTATCCAAAGTTTGTAATTCAGGAAATGGTTGTCAATTCTTGTTACCACCGTGCCTATAATATTAAGGGTACGGAAATCCAAATCAAGATGTTTGACAATCGTCTTGTATTCGAATCGCCCGACAGATTGCCAGGAACGGTCAAGCCTTCCAACATTCGTCATACACATTTCTCACGCAATTCTAAAATAGCACAATTCCTTAAAGCATACGACTATGTAAAGGAATTTGGCGAAGGTGTAGATCGCATGTGCCGGGAGTTGGAGGCTAATGGTACATCACATTTATCTTTCCATCTTGATGATTTTATTTTGAAAATGACAGTACCGAAGGTCGTGTCTCAGGCAGAAAACCAAATAAATGCAACTGCAAATACTTCAAAAAGGACTGCAAACGCAACTGCCCAAAATGCAACTGTAAATAGTGAGAACCTTATTAAGAAGCTAATTGAAAAAGCAATCGTAAGAGGAGAAAAACTTACAGCCAATCGTATTTACATTTTGCGATTAATGGCTGAAAATCCTTATATTACAAAGGATGAAATGGCAACAATTACAGGATTGAATGCAAGTACAATTATGCGCAATATAGAGTTTATGCGAGGTAAATATCTACGTAGAGTTGGTTCTGACAAAAGTGGTTTTTGGGAAATTATAGAATAGTATGATACTATAACAAGCCCAACCTAGTATCTCGTGTGGTTGGGCTTGTTCATGTGGGGCTACTTTAGTTTTCTTTGCATCAAACTATCTACCTTTTGCTTCAATTCCATGTCGTAATCATCTGCTTTTTCCTTGATTAGCTTGATAATCTTTTCATTGCGATGAATATCGAACACATCATTGAGCCATAGGATTTCCTTTGGGCTGTATCCTCGCCATACTCTGATGATACGGAACTTCAAGGCGTCGTCCTTATATTGCAGCCTGCTTTTCCACAAGAAGTAGTTACCGACCAACGAAACAAAGCAGATGATAGACACTGCCACCACAGTGGTAAAGATTTTCGAGGATTTGATGTCAAAGCAGTGTCTATGGATGTGTTCTTGTGGTTGTGGGTGCTCCTTCTGCTCCTGCCACTCGTGCAGCATGGTCAGGACGTTTTCCACCAATTTTTCTATGGACTTAGCTTCTTCATCCTTAATGCGCACTTGCACACCAATGTACTCGTTAAGTATATCTTTCGTCCGCTGCTCATACTGATTGAGCAATTCCTGTTCCTGCTGTTCATTACTTTGTGCGTTTGTAGATGGAGCTAGGAGAGAAGTAGAGGCATTTCTCTTTTCTTTCAGTTCCTTTAGTTCCCTGTAAATTGTCTCCAGTTTATTTTTAATTCCCTCAAAGAGGACAAATGTATTATTATCAGCCATAGTTATAAATGTATTTTACGTTTTTTCTTTTTCTTCTTTTTATCGAGTGTGTTGTAAACCTCCGCAGGGACAGTGCCATGGGTCTGGAATAATCCCAATCCTCCTTCAATGAGTTCGTTGGCTATTTCGCTCGTAACGCTTGCAACATTGGATATGAAGTTTATCGTTCCTTGCATCTGTTGTTCGTGTTCCCTGCTATTCTGTTGCAGAGCAAAGTCTATTTTAGAATAGCTGAAATTCCTATCCACCTTAGAGCCATTGAAATGATAACTGTTCTTTTCAAAGATAATTCCCTGCACCTCCTGTGAGTTGCCTTTATACTTAAAGCGGACATCAATATTTTGCTTTTTCAAATGAGCAAGAAGGTCTTTCCAATCCCTGCACTGAGCAATCTCTGCTTTCAATGTCTGATAGATTTCATACTTGGTCTTGTCAGGTTCTTTCAGTCGGTGTTCTTTGACATTCTCCTTACCACCAGCGAAGTACAAGCTATATTTAGCGGTTAGTTCCTTGCAAATCTTCTCACTTCTGAATCTGTCGTTACGATCAGAAATGGTCTTGCCGTTGTTATCTATCCGATTAAAAGCGATATGAATATGTGGGTGTTCCTTATCGAAATGACGACCGATGATGTACTGTGTATCTCTTATCCCCATCTTTTCCATGTACTCACGAGCCACTTTTACCATCCATTCATTGCTGAGTTTAGGAGAGTCCTGTACCGAGAAACTCAGGGGGATATGTCCGGCAACCTTACTTACTCGTGGATTCAATTCCGTTTGGGCAATAAAACTTTGGACAATATGGCTGATACTGTCTGTTCTCACTCCGGAACTGTCTATAAGTTCTGTTCCTTTCTTCGGGTCAAGGATGTAATTGATGACACCCTTGAAGCCCGAACCTTTCATAATTTTGGCTATCATCTTCGTATCAGATTTAATATTTCATCTATCTTGCCAATGATGGTTTTATGGAAAGGAGCAATGACATGAAACCCTTCCGCATTGGCACGATGTGCCAACTGATTGAGATTATTTGCCATACCACACAGCTTGCGGATGAAGTCTGCTTGCTCTACTGTCAGTCGTTCAATGACATTTCCTTCCTCAAGAACTTTCCTTACAAACTCACTCATGGTTACTCCTGCGCTTTTGGCTTTGCCTTTGAGCGTATAGTAATCCTGCGTATTCAGTTTCACCGTGATACGGTATTTCTTCTTTTCGGCTACGCCCTTGGTTGGACGACCACCTTTTTTATATTCTGTTTTTATCATACTTGTTTCTTTAATTTGATTTGATGAAGACCAGCGGGATAATCCTCTGCAACGACTGTCAGGAGGTGGAGCAAATGGTTTTGGTATGCCCAAAACATAAACTTGCTCCCCGAAAAACAGATTATGCAAAGCAAATCCTACAATCATAGCTTAATCCCTTTAGTTTTCTTGATTTCAGCTTTCTCTGAATGCTTGAATTCAGCACATAAATACTCGTTTAAGTCCTTGAAACCATTGTATAAATTTGAAGCATCTGTAACTGAATTTCCTAATTTCTTCGATAATCGCAGGTAGGCATTTCTTCCTGCACCGTCATTATCCAAGAAACATTGAACGCTGTCATAGCGTGATAATCTCTCTATCGTCTTATGAATATTTGTTACAGAATTGAGTATCAAATAATCCTGTTGCCGCAGTCTTGTAATCTGTGGATTCTCTTTCCTTTTCAGTGTCATGAATGACAGAAAGTCCATAAAACCCTCAAAAAGAAAACATACTTTCTTCGGCTTGTCGGCATAGAAATGGCTGATGTGTTTCGGTGCAATACTGCCTTTGAAGAATGGATTGCGCAATTCATAGCCACCTGCTATGTTGGGAAAACCTATACCAAAGTAATGTTTGCCATTGGAATCATAATGCAGTTCCTTGCATACAGAAACTGCCACCTCCACATCAATACACCTGCCCCGAATATACCTTATCAAAGCAGGGTGTGATAGGGAAAGTACCTGTAAATTCTCAAAAGAGTTTATATGCTGTCCTACCTTGATACCAGCAAATGATGTAGAAGAGATTGGCATACAACGTGAAGCATTACTCGCTAGCTTGCGAATGAGATACTATACATCAGAGGATTTGTAGAGTTGCTCTGCCAAATCTATGATGTTTCCACCTTTACCTATACCGAAATCATACCACTGGTTACGCTCGGTATTTACCTTGAATGAAGCGTGGCTCTCCTGACGAAAAGGAGAAAGATACCACAAGTTGTTATCTTGTTGCTTGGTGGGAGAATATCCTTGACTCGTAAGAAAATCCTGCAACTTTATCGTTTTAATTTCTTGTATGTTCATATTAGAGTGAAGTTGAATGGTTTGAAAAATTGATGATTTGATGAAAATGCACATAACCATTTCATAACAAATAAATTACTTGCTCATCATGGTTTCATCACAGGACTTACCAAAAGAAAAGATATGTATTTCTCTTTTGGACAGTATCGTCTTTTCCTTTCATCATTCTTTCATACTGATGAGTGGAAAGATGAATCAAATAGGCATTGCCAATCAATCTGTTATATATACTTTTCATCATTTCATCAAAATAATGATTAAATGTTTGTGAGTTGTTCTTTGGTTAGGGTATAGTACCTGCCTGTCCGCTTGATGGGTGAATAATTCCGCAAGCTGTTGTAATCCATCTGATAAGTCAGATATGTCAGCGTGTTGGAGGCAGGAATGAGTTTCCATATATCCTGCACAATCCTGCGGACTTGACTCTTGTCTGCCTTATAGCCTGTGTTGTTCAGCAAGCACACCATATCATTGATACAGAATGAAAGTTCGGTAACAACCATCTGATCCATAATCTCCAAACAGAGTTCGGACATTTCCAACTCAATCTTATTGCGGTTGCTGCGGATAATGCGTTGCAAGGCTAGTGTAAAGGTCAGCTTGGTTGCAAACCACATACGGCTTTCCTTTTGGGTAGACAGCGTGCGATGCTGGAGAAAATAAAGAAAGGCAGGTATCTCTGCTTTCAACTTCTGAAGAAACTCGGTATCGTCACTCTCCAGACGATTTATCTTCCTTACCCAATATCGGGTTTCTCCTATGTCTATAATGACAGGGAGTAACTCGTTATTGGAACACAGCACAAAGAAGGAGATTTCGTCTCGGTCTTTGCCCTTGGCTTCCATCTTGTAGGAAAGCGTTGTGCTGAAATTTTTCAATCGTTCACTATCCTCCCTACAGTTGAGCAAGACCTCGTCCACGACAATGAGCAGTTTACCAGCCCAATCAACATTGAATTGGCTGCGAAAATCCTCGTTGGTGTTGAAAGTAACATTGTTTTGAAAAACAGCTTTGAGAAAGTTAAGGAACGTACTCTTGCCTGTGTTGCGTTCTTCTGACACCATCAGGAGAATGGGGCGTTTCTGCACGGGGTGGAGATAGAGCAATTGCAAGTAATCCATGCCTAACTCATACTGTTCACCGAAGATATGTCTTATCAATGATTCGATGTGTAGAAACTCTCCTTCTTTTGGCAGGTGTCCTATCGGCTCGTAGAGATTAAGAAACTTATCAATTACAGGTTGATAGTCCACATGATTGGGAACGGTGCAGAAACCATCATACTTCGAGACTGTGGCAATAAAATCCTTTCCATAATCCTGCCGTAGCGTTTCATTGTTCCAGACGATACGCTTCTTGACAAAACCGCCATTGATGCGTGGTTGATTCACAATCTTGTATAAGGTCGTGCCAACACGGATAAATTCTTCCTGTGCCATGAGCTATTTCTGCATTAAGGGTTTGCTACTCATTATATACCGCTGGGCTTCTTGATTTATTTGTGCAGCAGTTTTAACTGGGTTCTGCCGTAGCCACGCTTCAAGTTCAGCTTTCTCAAAGTAAAGCATTTTACCTTGCGGTTTGTAATGTGGTATCAGGTTCCCTGATGTGAGTTTGTAGAGATAACTCTTTGAGAGGTTTAAGAACTTGCTGGCTTCTTCAAAACTCAACACATTCTTATTCATGAATACCATTTGTTCGAGTTCTTCAACTCGAGTTTCTAATGTCTTGTTCATATTGAAAACATTTTGAATTAAACAATATGAAGGTGCACCTTCGTTAATTATTTGTTAACGAGGGCAAAATTAGAAACGATAAAAGTAAATGACGTTGAGCAATGTTTGAGATATCAACCTATGCTCAACCTTTTTTTCAGTTGTTTGATGTAGTTATCAATGGTTTCCCATCTTTTCGGTTGCTTCATATTGATTTGGTCTGTTGCGGTGGAAAGGTCGGTGCGTGTCAGTGGCGTATCTTTTGTTTTCCCCAAGACAAGTTCATTACGAGCAATCGCAGATTGCCATTCATCAGTAATGAACCCTCGAAGATTAAGACTTTGCATGAGATACGCCAACTGGCGGTTGTTGTTTGATTTCAGGGCACCTTTTAGCTTACAAGCAAAAAAATCTTTGAGTATCTTGGAAGATATGCAAGTTGTAAATAATTGAATTTCGTTGATGCAAGCGGTAAGAATCTCAATTTGCTCGTCTGTAAAATCTGATTGAAATGGAGTTGTCCTTTTACCAACGATGACAGGTTTCCTTTTCTGCTTACATGGTTCATCGTTTATCAAGACTGAAGAGCGAGACCGATCGGTTTGTATCTCTGTCAATTCAATTCGTTCTATTTCTACCATGAGACATTTTGCGTATCGTTCATATAGAATTGCATCAACAAGATACGAGAACATCGGCAGGGCATCATTATATAAGGTGTGTGCCTTAATGTATTTCGCATATTCAAATGAAGAAACAGATAAAGAGGTATGTTTCTGTTTTTGTTCTTTGGTCAATGATTCAAAGAAGGAGCTTTCCCACAAAACTTCATCGTTGTAATTATTCGTTGAATACTGTCAAGCTGTATCTTTAGATTGTCATTTCCCATTTTGCAATTTCTATGATGGGTACTGTTTACAAAGATAGGGCATTCATTGGAGAAAAAGCCGAGAAAGGGAAACAAACAGAATAAAAGGGGAAAGTTGCCATTAATTAAATATAAGTGGCGAGAAACTATAAAAGTACACTTTTCTCATAATATTGTTATATAGTAGGCTTTTAGTATATGTTAGAAAAACAAAATCTCTTGTAAGTCAAAAACTTACAAGAGATTTATAGTACCCAGACCCGGGCTCGAACCGGGATGGATTGCTCCACTGGTGTTTGAGACCAGCGCGTCTACCTATTCCGCCATCTGGGCTTATTGTGGGTGCAAAGGTACATATTTTTCCAAGATAGACAAAAGTTTGCAAGAAAAGTTTTAGACGATCATTAGAAAAAGCCTTATGAGTTATTGGGTGTTGGAACATTCTTGTGAGTTTGTAAAACTAATTCAATCTACCTCGCATCTGCAGTCGAGACCGTTTACACAAACTCATCTCCCTTCTTGAGTCGAGCTTCGTTGGCATATTTCCGCACCAAAGCCGAAGAATCTTCTTTTTTACAAATGAGCAGGACATTATCTTTTTCCACCACAATATAGCCATCCAGACCGTTGATGACAGCCAGTTTACCCTTCGGAACCTTAACGATATTATCGCGACTATTTTCTAAAATCACATCACAATCGATGACAACATTATCCTCTTCGCCCTTTTGCATCGACTCGAACAAGCTATGCCAGGTGCCCAGGTCGGCCCATCCGAAGTCGCATCGCATCACATACACATCGGTAGAGTTTTCGAGCATACCATGTTCGAGAGAGAGATTGGGGTAGAGCGGGAAGTGTTCGTGGATGAAGCGCGTCTCTTCCTGTGGGGTGAACGTAGGATATTGCTCATCGAACTGGCGCAGAACCGAAGGCAGCAGTTCGCACAGTCGGTCATAGGCAAAGCGAGCATGAAAGAGGAAAAGGCCCGTATTCCAATGGAACTCGCCACTTTCGAGGAAGAGGCGGGCGAACGAGCGATCAGGTTTCTCCGTGAACGAGCGCACCCTATACACCCCTTCAGAAGCCCGTTCGCCCAGTTGGATATAACCGTAACCCGGTTCGGGGCGTGTAGGTTTGATGCCCATGGTAAGCATACCGCTACAGCTATTGACGAAGTTAAATCCCGTTTGGATATTCTCTTCGAAAGCCTTCTCGTTTTGTATGGCCTGATCTGATGGTGTCACCACGATGTTTGCCTCGGGGCAGAGGTGAAGAATGCGGTGCGAGGCCCAGGCCAAACTGGGTGCCGTACTGCGGTAGATCGGTTCTGCTAAGATATTTTCGGTAGGCAGTTCGGGCAGTTGTTGGTGCACGATGTCGGCATACATCTCGTTCGTGCTAACCAGAATATGCTCTATGGGGAGGATTTTGAGAAAGCGGTCGAAGGTTTGTTGCAGTAAGCTTCTTCCGCAACCAAAGAAGTCGATAAACTGTTTAGGATACGACAACCTGCTGTAGGGCCACAAGCGCAGCCCTCTTCCGCCGGCCAGAATCACGCAATAGTTATTGGTCTGATTCATTCTGTTAGAGCTCTTGAAAGTTTCTCGTGCCGAATTTATGAAAAAACTTCCTATCCCGCAAGCTTTCTCACTTTTTATTCTCTACCGTGTTGTCTCTTTATATCTTTTTAATCGATTGGCAGAGTAAAACAAAAGTCCTCGAAACGTGCCCATAGAGGCGAGCGTTTCGAGGACAGTCTATCTGAATACGATCTGCGATACCCGTAGGAGAGACCGAGGGATGCCATCAAGAGCAGAGGTTTTCGACGATCGGAAACCGCCCTCTTCCCTCTTGAAATTACTTCTTCTCCTCGGCGGGCATCATGGTCACCTCAATATGGTTACCTGCCTTAAGAATTTCTTTTGCAAAGTGAGAGATGCTCTCGGGCGTCTGTGCGGCCACCAGAGCTTTGTATTGGGTATAACTATCGATGCCATAGCGGTGCCAAGTGTTGATAACGCCCATCCAATAGTCATTGCTCTTAGCCTGGTCGTCAGCCTCTTTGAGCATATATTCCTTCACCTTTGCCAGCATCGAAGCATCGCAACTCTTGGCCAACTGAGGCATTTCGTCGCGCATAATCTGCAAAGCCTCGGCCGATTTCTCCGGTTTCATCGGACAAACGGCATAAACAGCAGCAAAATGATAGTCATCATCAATAGTGGCCCAGCCGCTTGCGCCGCATGAGTAGGCTGCACTGGCCTCTTCGCGAATCTTCTTCAGGTAAACCATTTTGAGCACTTCGCCCACCATATTGGCTTTGATCGAGTTCTCCACGCTGTAGGGAATCGACTCGTTGAACCACACCATCGTGGCATTGGCCTTAGGTGTTTCCATCTTACGGGTGAAGTCGTTCTTGACGATACCTCTTTGGAAGAATTTCGTGCGTCTTCCTTCTATGTTCTTACCCTTAGAAGGCAACGAACCCAAATAGCGGCAGATAAGCGGACGGATGGTCTTTTCATCGTAGTTGCCCACAAAGGTGAAGCACCAGCCATTGGCATTAGCCGTACGTTCGGCAGCCATTTGCAGAATCCGATCGCAACTGATCTTAGGCAGATCGGTGAGTTCGAGCGGTTTCAGTCGTTTATTATGACCATACAGAGTGGCCTGCACCGAGTCTTGATAGGCCACATCGGGTGAAGTCTCCCGGTTTTTAAGTGCCATTTGGAGATAGGCCATCAAGTTGTTAAAGGCCTCTGGGTCTTTCTTGATCTGAGTGAAATGGAGATACACCAGTTGCAGCATCGTTTCAAGATCTTTGGGCGTAGACGAACCGCTGACCTGCATCCGTCGGTCGGAGATGGAGAGGTTGGCCGAGGCAATCTTACCGGCCAAAGCCTTCGAGAGTTCTGTTTTGGAGAACACACCCAGTCCGCTGTTTTCCACCACGTCGTCGAAGAGTTGCAGGTTGGTATAATCTTTTTCGCCATAGAGCGAGCTTCCGCCGCCGCCTTTACCGCTCAGCGACACCTGGTCTTTCTTGAAATCGGTTTTCTTCAGCAGCACCGTTACGCCGTTAGACAGCGTTATCTCTGTGTAGCCGAACTTCTCGTTGCGTTTCTCACCCTTGATTTTGCCCGGTTTGGGCAGAGTAGCGAGCAGTGGTTCGTTTTTCACATTGTCCACATAAGCCTCGAGTTTCTGGCTGCGTGCCTGCTTGACAGCTCCCAACAGACTTTCTTCGGTGGGGTAGACGCTGCCCTCTTTCTCCGGGTTGAAGCTGATGATGACAAGGTTGGTGTCGGTTTTCGCCACCAATTCTTTAAACGTCTCGTTGATATAGTCTAAGGGAATGCTCGGCACCATCTTCTTCATGGTTTCGTAGTAGAAGTCGATTGGCGGCATGGGTTCGTTGGCAAGGAAGTGCTCAGTGCACTCGGATGCAAACTGCTGGGTGAAGCGTTTGTCCTTATTGCTGTACATCTTGTCGAGCGAACCCAGTGTGCTGGCTTTCGAGCGTTCGTATTCGGAGGGCGTGAAGCCAAACTCAGCCGCCCGCAATGCTTCAGCATAAGCCGCTTTCAGGGCCTCGGCCGTTTGCGACATGTCTTTGGGCGACACGCCGATGGTGAAAGCATCCTTCGTCTTGGCAAAGATATAGCTGGCATCACTGGCATTGGCCGACACGAAAGGACAGTTGGATTTGAGAGCCGCTTCGGCCAGACGGTCGTTCAGAAGGCCGATTCCCACCCCTTTTACATAGTTATATAAGAGGTAAGAGAGGTCGGTTTTCATCGAGTCGGGCATAGCGTCGTGCTTCATCATCACCTCCACCATGCTGGCGTTTAGCTCCTTGTCTTTGTCTACAATCACGATGGGCGTGTTGTTGTTGGGCACCTGTTCTTCCACCACAGGAGCGGCATTGAGCGGGTTTTTCAAGTCGCCGAAGAGTCGTTTGATTTCGGCTTCCACATGATTTACGTCCACATCGCCCACCACGATGATGCCTTGGTTGGAGGGGTGATACCATTTCTCGTAATAGTCGCGCAGTTCTTTGTATTTAAAGTTGTCGACAACGCTCATCAGTCCGATGGGATAGCGCAACCCATACTTCGACCCAGGGTAGAGTTTGGGCAAGTTGCGCTCGAACATTCTGCTGCCCGGACTCGTGCGCAAACGCCACTCCTCGTGAATCACGCCGCGTTCTTGGTCGATTTCTTTCGGGTCGAGTGTGAGGCTTCCGGCCCAGTCGCGCAGGATGAGCAGACACGAGTCGAGGGCCGACTGCCGTGCCGTGGGCACATTGTCGATGTTATACACCGTGCGGTCGATGCTGGTATAGGCATTCAGGTCGGCACCGAACTTCACGCCCAGGCTCTCGCAATAGCGCAACAGGGCATCTCCGGGGAAGTGTTTCGTGCCGTTGAAGCACATGTGTTCGAGGAAGTGTGCCAGTCCGCGTTGTGCCTCTTCCTCCTGTATCGAGCCCACTTTCTGGGCGATATAGAAGTTGGCACGCTTCTCGGGCCAGTTGTTGTAACGGATGTAATAG
Source organism: Prevotella sp. oral taxon 475 (assembly GCF_018127805.1). NCBI lineage: Bacteria > Pseudomonadati > Bacteroidota > Bacteroidia > Bacteroidales > Prevotellaceae > Prevotella > Prevotella sp. oral taxon 475. The sequence continues at coordinate 2,421,740 of NZ_CP072334.1, read as the reverse complement.
GTAAGTCCGTTGTCCAGTTTGCCGATCTTCACCGCAGGGTCGAGCGGTATCGGGGGCATCTGCATTTGTGCTTGCGTGGCACCGGCAAGGGCCAAAGCAGCAAGCAAAAGCCAGTTTCTAAAACGCATAAATCTACTTTTTGGGTTTTTATAAATGGTAATTTGTTTGATAAAATGGAGTGTCTGCGGATAACAAACGGTGCCGCCGTGTGCGGCCGGTCTCAACTTGCATGCCTCTGTGTGTCGCCTTTTGGGGGGCGAGGGCGGGGCGGGTGCAATCTCTGTGACGGCCCCCGGCCGAACCGAAGGCAAATCCATCCGTTGCAAAGATAATGATTTTCCTCGATTTGTTTTTTCTTTTAACAAATATATGCACGAATATAGATAAGTTGCATCCTCATCACCTGTGTATCGGCAAAAGCACTTTTCGCTCGTTGTCGTTCTTGATCCGTTTCCAGATGTATAACTGTTTTATTACCAATGCCTGATAAGGCATTTCTCCATCTCTTAGCTTTTGCACTTCATTTTCTTAGCTTTTGGCGTGCGTTTTCTTAGCTTTCGTACATCGTTTTCTTAGCTTTTGAAAAATAAAGAGAGGGGGAGTAAGTAGTAAGGAGAGAAGTAGTAAGTAGTAAGGAGGGGAGTAGTAAGGAGTAAAGGGAGGTGTGATAAGTGTCGAGGAGGGGAGTAGTAAGTAATAAGGAGAGGTGTCGTTTTTTGTAAACAACCCTATAGGGGTTGGTCTGTTGGTAGGACAGGGTTGGCAAGCGAAGCGCGCCTACCCTGTCTAAGCGATACAAATCAATAACAACCCTGTAGGGGTTGGTCTGTCCGATCTCTTAAGGTAGGAGATGGGGAACCCTATTTGGGGCTGTTTTTAATTGACAATTGAGCAATGCCCATCGACAATTGGGCGCATAAAGGCCCAACAAAAGAGCACCCATACGCGACGTGCGTCATCGGTTTTTTGTTAGAATGCCGTTGCTATTCGTAACGAATGATGAATAGATGATGAGGGAAAATCAGTCGTCTTTCGATGGAATGCAGTTGCGCGGATGGTGGTTTAAAATTTCTTCGCGCAGCGTAGAGGTGTCGATGTGGGTATATATCTCGGTGGTTCCTATCCGTTCGTGCCCCAGCATGGCCTGGATGGCGCGCAGGTCGGCACCGCCCTCGAGCAGAGAGGTGGCAAAAGAGTGGCGAAGGGTGTGCGGACTGACGGTCTTTTGGATGCCTGCCGCCTCGGCTTGGCGCTTGATCATGATGAGAATCATGGTGCGTGTGAGGTGTGCCCCTCGCCGATTGAGAAACACATAATCGCCTTCACCGGGACGAATGACCATCAAGTTGCGGTCGACGAACCAGTATTTCAGTTCCGCAATCGCCTTTGGCGAGATGGGAACGAGGCGTTCTTTGCTCCCCTTTCCCAGCACGCGGATAAATTTTTCGTCGAGATAGAGGTCGGAAAGTTTCAGATTCACCAATTCGGATACGCGGAGTCCGCAACTGAAAAGCACCTCGATGATGGCCTTGTTGCGCTGACCTTCCCACTTGGAAAGGTCGATCGAGGCTTCTAACAAGTCTACCTCGGCCGTGGAAAGAACATCGGGTAGATGGGTGTTGACATGAGGAGAGGGGAGCAACTCTGTGGGGTCGGCGTCGATATAGTCGTCCAATAGCAGATATTTAAAAAAAGCACGCACGCCGCTCAGGATGCGTGCCTGCGAGCGCGGCGTGATATGATGGTCGTGAAGCGAAGCCGAGAAATGCTCCAGATGCTCCAATCGCACGTCGGAAAACTCGAGATGGCGATCTTGCAGATAGTTCGTCAACCAACGCAAGTCGGTTCGATAGGCCGCAATGGTGTTAGGACTGTAGTTGCGTTCCAGCTTCAGATAGCGCAGATAACGCCTCACCACATCGGCAGAACTTTTGTTTTCGCTTTCCATATCTTTTTCGTACTTTTGCAGAAAGCCGCTTCTCTGCCTGCCGATCAAACCCTGTACACACGGTGCAGACAGCAGTGGCTTTGTGCAACAAATGTACGAATAAAAGTTGAAATGAAGATACACGTCATCAATGGGCCCAATCTCAACCTCCTGGGCACACGCGAACCACAGATCTACGGGCGGTCTTCGTTCGAGGCATATCTGCCCGTGCTGCGGGCTGCGTTTCCCGATGTGGACATCGACTACTATCAAAGCAACGTGGAAGGAGAACTCATCAACCGACTACAAGAGGTGGGATTCGGCTGCGATGGCATCGTTCTCAACGCCGGTGCCTACACCCATACGAGCCTGGCTTTGGCCGATTGCATCCGCGCTCTGTCGGCTCCGGTAGTGGAAGTGCACATCTCCAACGTCTACCAACGCGAGGCGTTGAGGCATCATTCGCTCCTGGCGGCAGCCTGTAAGGGGGTGATTGCCGGTTTCGGACTGGACTCTTACCGTCTGGCTATCGAGAGTTTGCGCGCTGGTTCTTGTTCGCCGGCAAGGCTATAGATGTCGAACGCCGTTACACCTTATTATATATAGCACTCTCAACATGAATCTACCGCCCCATCAAACGCTCACTTCGCCTTCCCGTTTCTCGGAAAAAGAGGAGGCCGAAATGGCCTACATCCTCTCTCATATCGACCCCGAGGGCGATTATCTCTACCGTCTTTATCGCGCCACCAACATCCATACGCTCCACGGACGCATGGCCAGTGGACATTTGCAAGGTCGACTGCTGAAGATGTTTGTGCGGATGGTGCAGCCCAAAAATATTCTCGAGGTGGGCACGTTCAGTGGCTACAGTGCCATCTGTATGGCCGAAGCTCTACCCGAAGACGGGAAAGTGTGGACCTTCGAAATCAACGATGAGCAGGAAGACTTTACCCGCCGCTGGATAGAAGGCTCGCCTGTGGCCAGCAAAATCCGCTTTCTCATCGGCGATGCCATTACAAACGCACCACGACTGGGCCTTGTCTTCGATATGGCCTTTATCGATGGCGACAAGCGAACCTATGTGGAGACCTACGAAATGGTGCTTTCTCTGCTGCGTCCGGGAGGCATCATCCTGGCCGACAACACCCTTTGGGACGGTCATGTGATAGATCCTGCCTATGAAACCGACCCTCAGACGGCGGGAATCAAAAGATTCAACGACCTCGTTGCCCAGGATTCGCGGGTAGAAAAGGCGATCATTCCGCTGCGAGATGGACTGACTGTGATTCGGAAAAAGGAGTCTATCGGTTGACGTAAATCAAGTAATTGCAAAATAAATACAAAAAATAGCATCCTGCTATACAAGGTATTGAATTTCTCATTATCTTTGCAACGTGTTCGAGAGAATACTTTCATAATAAGTTTTCATTAGGTTAGTAGTTTGATAGATTTTAAGGTTAAAGATTATGTTATTAGATTTTGAAACAATCGCTATGTTGGTTGGCGTTACATTAGCTACTGCTTTTAGCATCATTGCTTTGCAACACACCAACGTACATTAACATTATTCTTTGGGATGTCGGGATGAGTGATCATGCCGACATCTTTTTCTTTCATGCTTTTCTTTAGTCCTGAAATGCGGAAGGCAGAGCCGACGGTGAGGGATGGATGGCTGTCGGATAGATGCCTGGATAGCCTTTGGTTGACGCTTGGATCATTTCTTCCATTTGTAAAACACTAAAAAATTTTTCAAAAAGTCTGTCCTTTTTTCGCCGTTCGTTTGTATTACTTCATATAAAGCACCTAAACACAACTGAATTTTGGACGACAATAACCATCTTCCTATCGACCAATTGCTTGCTCAAGCCGAAAGATTGAGCAAAGACATCTTGGCTATCGAAGCCGTCGACACGGTCGCTGCCTATCAAGAAGTATGCGGAAAGATAACCCGGAAACGTCGGTATCGCCTCCGGCAAAGCCTTGTGCGTTATGCAGCAATGCTGGCTTTACCGTTGCTTCTCAGCACAATGGTATTGGCTTATCTACACTTCCGCCCAGCAAAACAAGAGGTGCAGTATGCCGAAGTGGTGGCTTCCAACGGTACGGTGGTGAGATACGAACTGCCCGATCATAGTGTTGTATGGCTCAACTCGGGTAGTAGACTGCGCTATCCCACCTTATTGAATAGCAAAACACGACAGGTGGAGCTGCGAGGTGAGGGCTATTTCGCGGTGAAGGCCGATGCATCGTCGCCATTCTATGTGCATACAGCCGCCGGGCTCAGCGTTTTTGTCTACGGAACTCACTTCAACGTGTCGGCCTACGACGAAGAACCGCACGTGGAAACAACTCTGGAAGAGGGGAAAGTCAATGTGATGCTGCCCGGAAAAAAGAGCCCATGCCGGCTGGAACCGGGCGAATGGCTCTCTTACGACAAAGCAACGGGACGTGTGGAACGCAGAAAAGTGGAGACCGACGAGAAGACTTCCTGGCGCGAAGGTCGACTCATCTTCCGCAATGCCACCCTTGAAGAGGTGTTCGCCGCTCTGGAACGGCACTTCAATGTGCAGCTGATTCTGCGCCGTCGCTCGCAAAAAGAATACCGATATCGAGCCACTTTCAATGGCGAAACACTGCCGCAGATTCTCGATTATCTGGCTAAATCCACCTCGATGAAGTGGCAAACGGTGGACGGAAAGCCAGCCTTGGGGCATCCTACAGGGCGCAAAACCATTGTGATAGACTTGAATGAATAAATCGATAACTCATTTCTAAAACAAAGAAACCTACCTCTATGACACAGAAAAAAGAATGAAATCAACGAAGAGCAAGGGGAATACGGCTCGTGCCGCACGCTCTTCCAGCAATCCAACACTCTGCTGCGCTACTGTGTGCAGCCTCTTTTCCCCACGAAATAACAATCTATTTATTTACAAGCACACAGCAAAGAAAAGGCGTGTGCAGAAATCTAAAATCACCTTAAACATGAGGACAAAAGTTGCACTGCTGTCCATCGCACTCCAATGGTATGCAGGGAGCGTCTATAGTCAACGCTTAAACGCACCCATCTCTGCCCATAACGCGACGATCGAGCAGGTGTTGAATCAAATCGAAAAGTCTTCGGGCTACGTTTTCTTATATAATGATAAGGCGTTGAATACCCATAAGACGGTATCGGTGAACAATAAGAACGGAAACATCACGGAAATACTCGACCATATCTTCCGTGGCACCAACATTTCCTATGAAGTGGTGGACAAACAAATCATCCTTTCAGTGAAGAAAACTGACGGAAAGCAGGGCAGTACCCCTTTTATGCTGAAAGGAAACGTGAAAGACGGTCAGGGAGAACCTTTGATAGGCGTCAGCGTCAAACGCAAAAACGGAGGCTCGGGAGCTATCACTGATATTGACGGAAACTTCTCTCTGCAGGTGAACGACGGCACTTGGCTCGAGATTTCGTATGTAGGCTATGCGCCGAAAACCGTGAAAGTGTCGGGCAATCATCCGCTTTCGGTGGTGTTGGAAGAAGATCGGCAATTGCTTTCCGAAGTGGTGGTAACGGCATTGGGCATCAAGCGCGAAGCCAAAGCTCTCACTTATAACGTACAAGACTTAAAAGCCAAAGAGGTGACGCAGGTAAAAGATGCCAACTTCATCAACAGTTTGGCGGGCAAAATAGCCGGTGTCACGATCAATCAGAGCTCTTCCGGCGTGGGTGGTTCTTCTCGTGTGGTGATGCGAGGCACCAAATCGCTATTCGGAGAGAACAATGCGCTCTACGTTCTCGATGGAATTCCGATGCAAGGACTAAGAACCAAGCAGAGCGATAACTTCTATGAGGCGGTGGAAGTGGCCGATGGGGATGGCATTTCCAATATTAACCCCGACGATATCGAAAGTATGTCGGTTCTGACAGGAGCTTCTGCGGCGGCATTGTATGGAAATCGTGGTGCCAACGGTGTGATTCTCATCACCACAAAGAAAGGAGCTGTGGGCAAACCCCGCATTTCTTTCTCGCATAGCACCAGTTTCAGCAGTCCGTTTGTTACGCCCCAATTTCAGAATACCTATGGACGCAAAGAGGGCGAGTTTGCCAGTTGGGGTGAGAAGTTGCAGCGTCCGTCGTCTTACAACCCGCTCGACTTTTTTCAAACAGGTTATAACGTAATGAATTCGGTGGCTCTTTCCACCGGCAGCGAAACCAATCAAACTCACATTTCTTTAGGAGCGGTGAACGCTGCGGGCATTATTCCCAACAATAAGTACAACCGTTATAACCTCACCTTCCGCAATTCATGGGACATTATTAAAGATGTGCTCTCGATGGACTTCGGTTTGTTCTACATCAAGCAGAACACACAGAACGGCATCGGGCAGGGAATGTATTACAATCCCTTGGTTTCGACCTATCTGTTTCCGCCCAGTGACGACATCAATCGTTACCGAGTGTACGAAATGTACGATGCAACGCGCAACTTCAAACTACAAAACTGGCCCTATCACAACTTAGGTTTAGGCATGCAGAACCCCTATTGGATTGTCAATCGCAATATGTTCAACACCGACCGCGAGCGAAACATCGTGAGTTTGTCGATGAAATGGAACATCACCGACTGGCTTAACGTGTTGGGACGAGCCCGAATGGATCATGCTTACATGGACTTCGAACGAAAGTTGTATGCTTCTACCGACGGACTTTTTGCCAAACCGCAAGGAAACTGGATGACACAAGACGACAAAAACACATCGGTTTATCTCGATTTTCTGTTGAACGTAGACAAGAAGTTGAGCGAAGATCTTCGGTTATTGGCCAATCTGGGTGGCAGTTTTTATGATGAGAAATATAAATCGCATGTTTTTGAGGGGAATTTAGTTCGTGTTCCCAACTTCTTCCACTCCTCGAACATGTCGCCGGCAGAGAGCCGTACCGTTTATTCCAACTTGCACACACAAACACAATCCTTCTATGGCAAGGTGGAATTGAACTTCCGCAACTTCCTTTTTGCCGACGCAACGAGCCGCATCGACATCTTTTCCACTCTTCAGGGAACGGCCAAGAACAACGTCGTCTATCCCTCGGTGGGCCTCTCGATGTTGCTTTCCGAAGTACTGCCATTACCCAAAAACGTCATTTCTTTTTGGAAAATACGCGGTTCTTACGCCCAGGTGGGCAACCCTCCGGCAGCCTATCTGCCCTATGCCACGATCGCTTTGTCTAACGGAAACGCCACCAGTTCTACCTATACGCCGGCCAATCACCTGAAGCCTGAGATGACAAAAGCCTTCGAATTGGGTATGGACGTGCGCCTTTTCGGCAATCGCGTGAATCTGTCAGCCACCTATTACAATTCCAACACCTACAATCAGCTCTTCAGATACAAGTTGCCCCCGAGCACGGGCTATGCCTATGCTTACGAGAATGCAGGAAAGGTGAACAACTGGGGTGTCGAACTGACCATCGGACTGAATCAGAAATTAGGTCCGGTAGACTGGAATGCACAACTGATTTACTCGCTCAACCGAAACGAAATCAAGGAGTTGCTGCCCGAATACGTGACCGATCGCAAGACCAACACCACCGTCAAAGCCCCCACAGAGTTCGAGGTTTCGAGTGCTGAATCGTATAAAATGATTCTTCGGAAAGGCGGAACGATGTCCGACATCTATGCCAGCAAACTGAAACAAGACTTCCAAGGAAACATTCTATCCAACGGAGGCGTCTCGAAAGACGACAAGACGTTTGTCAAAGTGGGCTCGGCGGCACCCAAATACAACTTGGGCATCCGCAACAGCTTTGCTTGGAAAGGACTGGAGCTGGGCTTCCTCATCGACGCCCGTGTGGGAGGAGTGGTCGTTTCGGCCACGCAGGCCTTGATGGACCAGTTCGGTGTGTCGAAGCAAACAGCCGATGCGCGCGACGGAAAGGGCGTGAAGGTGAACAACGGATACCTCAATCCCGAGCAGTATTACGCCGTAGTGGCCGGTGGAAAAACCGGTTTGCTGGCTCATTATACCTACAGTGCCACCAACGTTCGCCTGCGCGAGCTCTCGCTGTCGTATGCTTTGCCCGAGGCTTGGTTTGCCAACCGGCTGAAGGTGGCCGTGTCGTTGACGGGGCATAACCTGATGATGTTCCACAACCGGGCCCCCTTCGACCCGGAACTGACGGCCAATACGGGCACCTACTATCAAGGGTTCGACTATTTCATGCCGCCCAGTCAGCGCAGTTTAGGTTTCGGTGTAAAGGTGAATTTTTAATGTTCCATCCTGCGAGTGATGGCACGAGAGAAGGCATCGGATAAGTGTTTTGCACACAGCGACTTACAAATCCCATTTCCATCTCTTAGCTTTTGTGCCTCGAAAGCTTAGCTTTTAGCGTGCGTTTCCTTAGCTTTTGCAAGGTGTTTTCTTAGCTTTTGCAAGGCAGCCGCTCGAGAACGGGAAAACCTTCTCAGCGGAAAAGGAAAGACAAGGTCGAGCCATCGGGCGAGCTACACTCGCATCTCAGCAAAATAAAGAAATAAAATGAAAAAGAATTTGATAACCAACATGTGTCTTTCGGCCGGTTTGTTGATCGCCGCTCTCTCGTTGGGGAGCTGCATGGATGGCGATATCAACAAAGATCCGGACAAGATCATGGAGAGCGAACTCAACAAAGACAATCTGTGGGGAACCTATCTCACGACGATGCAACGCCGTGTAGCACCTGAAGATCAGAACGATTTTCAGCTCACAGAAGACCTCGTCGGCAATATGTATGCAGGCTATTATGCCGGTACACAGAACTGGGAGGGCGGCTATAACGGCACCACTTATTCTTTCCCCGACGGTTGGATCAACCGCCCGTTCAAGGTGGCCTTCGTCGACTTTCTTTCTTCGTGGAATGTGCTTCGACAGAAAACCGATTCTTCTACCGTGCTCTTTGCCGTGGGCGAGGTGGTGAAAGTGGCGGCGATGCATAAGACCACCGACATCTACGGGCCGATTCCTTATACTCGATTCGGCTTGGCCAGTCCGGTGCCTTACGACTCGCAGGAGGCCGTTTACGAGCGTTTCTTCAAAGAACTCGATCATGCCATCGGCATTCTTACCGAGTTCGACGCACACAACGCAGGCAGTAAGCCGCTCGAAAAGTTCGATTTGATCTACGGAAGCGACATCGCCAAGTGGATACGCTTTGCCAATTCGCTCAAGCTGCGCTTGGCCATGCGCGTGCGTTATGCCTATCCCGGGGCGCAGGCTCTGGCCGAAGCTGCGGTGAACAATAGCTATGGGGTGATAGAAAGCAATGCCGACAATCCTACGATGCAAAGCAACAATGCTTTGTCGTTCACCTACTTCAATCCGTTCTATAACCTTTATAGCGAAGAAGGCTATAACGAAGACCGCATGGGAGCCTCGATGGAAGCCTATCTCGTGGGCTTCGACGACCCGCGCTTGAGCATCTTCTTCACCAAAGGAACCGATAACAAGTATCACGGACTGCGAAACGGACATAAAAATGGAAACCGATTCCAGGGCAAACCGCTCCTTTCCAAGCCTACCATCACACAGGCTACGCCTTATTTATGGATGACTGCAGCCGAGGTTTGGCTCCTGAGAGCCGAGGGTGCCTTGCTGAATTGGCAGATGAAAGGCACTGCCAAAGATTTGTATGAGCAGGGAATCAGAACTTCGCTCTCACAACATGGGCTCGATGCGCAAGCCGATGCCTATCTGGCCAGCACCCATCAGCCGGCGGCTTACGACGGTGTGTATCGCAGTCCGTCGGCTGCTGCCCCCTCAGACATCACGGTAGCCTGGGACGATGCTGCCACAACCGAGAAGAAACTCGAGCGTATCATCACGCAAAAGTGGATTGCCATGTATCCCTTGGGGCAGGAGGCCTGGAGCGAATTCAGACGAACGGGCTACCCGAAGCTCTTCCCCGTGGTGGATAACCTGAGCAATGGGGCTGTGAACACCGAGATACAGGTGCGTCGTTTGCCTTTCCCCGAGTCGGAATACACAGGAAATAAGGCCGAAGTGGAGAAAGCCGTGAAGCTGTTGGGCGGTGCCGATACCGGCGGAACGCGCCTTTGGTGGGACAAGAAATAAAAGAATGAACCTAAAGCAATAAGAAAATGAGAAATAAAATTGCATCTTTGCTGCTGGCATTCTCGGCCGTGAGCACACTGATTTCGTGCAGCACCGAGATCGAGGCATTGGATATCGTGAAGCCGGAGCCGAAGTCGGAACAGTATTATGCCGACCTCAGGGCCTACAAACAACGCGACGACCATGAGGTTTTCTTCGGTTGGTTCGGTGGATGGAACACCGATTCGCCCAGTATGATTGGGTCGTTGAAGAGTGTTCCCGATAGTGTCGACATCATCTCTATTTGGAGTGGAACCTACAATCGCGAAGATCTTGAGTATGTACAGAACGTCAAAGGTACACGCGTCACTTATACGATCTTCGCCCATCAGATACCGAAGACGTTCCTGGGTGGCGAAAACCACGACCAAGTGACCAAAGAAGGCATCGAGGCTTATGCCGTTGCGCTGGTCGATACGATGAAGAAGTATGGCTATCAGGGCATCGATCTCGACTACGAACCGGGCTATCAAGATCCCGCCGGTGGGCCTTTCACTGGTCCGTTGGTAGGTCCGGCGACGAAATATCCCAACTATCGCGACAACATGGCTGTGTTTGTCAAGAAGCTGGGCGAGTTTATTGGTCCCAAATCGGGCACGAAGAACCTCCTTATTATCGACGGAGTGCCCTATGATGTGCATCCCGAACTGGCCGAATACTTCAACTACGGTGTGGTGCAGTCTTACGATTCGGGGGGCTTCTCCGACCTTCAAAGTCGCTTTAACCGTGCTGCCAATCGCGGTTGGAAGCCCGAACAATACATCTTTGCCGAGACTTTCGAAGGTGGAAAGGCCACTACCGGGGGTGTGAGTCACACCTTGCGCGAGGGCGGACCACTCGTTCCGTCGATCTTGGGCATGGCTCATTTCTTGCCCGAGTTCGAAGGAAAGATCGCCAAACGTAAAGGCGGGTGTGGTGCTTACCACATGGAGAACGACTATAACAACACGCCTAACTATCGTTACATCCGTCAAGCCATTCAAATTATGCAAGAACACAAGTAGGGCTTGCTGCTTGTTTGTTCTCAAAAATCACTATTAATATAAGAAAAATGATGAAATCAATAGTAGGGAAACTTCCCATTCTGTTATCGATTTTGCTTTGGGTTGCTTGTAAAAACAGCCCGGGTTATTATGACGGAGTGTACATCGTGGGCACTGAAGGCAAAGACGTGACGGCGGCACTCACCGTAGACGATGTTCCGTCGGCCATCGGTATCAACGTGGCTTCCTCGTCGTTGGCCACTGAGAACCTGACGATCGACATGAAGGTGAACCCCGAACTGGTGGAGACCTTCAACAAAGAACACCACAAAAACTATGAGTTGCTGCCCGCCAGTGCCTACAAACTCGACAACACTCAGCTGAAAATAGAACAAGGGAAGCATATCACGACCACCGGTATGCGTCTGAGCATCGTCAATCGAGACGATATGAAGATGGGCATCACCTATGTTCTGCCCGTGAGCATTGAGAAGGTGGAAGGCGGGAAGCTGCCTGTGATCGAGGCGTCGCGCACCATTTACGTCGTAGTGAACCAGGTAATCGTCACCAAGGCGGCCGACTTGGATCAGCCTTGGCGGTATTATTATGCCGATTTCAGCCACGAGTCCAAGTTCAACACCAAGGCCATGAAGACCGTTACCTTTGAGGCGCGCGTGCGTTTTCGAAAGATGAACGCCAGCAGCAGTAAGTGGTGCTACTCGGTGATGGGGCTTGAAGAGAACCTTTGCTTAAGAACGGCCGGCGGACCCAAAGATGGCTGGAAGCTACAACTGGGAGATCCCAACCACATGGACTCTCGTGACGTGCTGCCCAACGACAAATGGGTGCATCTGGCCTGCGTCTATAACGGCGAGACGGGTAAGAAATATCTCTATATCAACGGCGAACTGCAAGCCGAAACTACCGATAGCCGACCCACGATCAGCCTGGCCAGTGCCTACGGGCAGCACGATTTGTTCTTCATCGGTCAGTCTGCCAACGACGATCGCTGCATGGAAGGTTGGGTGAGCGAGGCCCGTGTGTGGGCCACCGCTCGCACAGCAGCCGAGTTAAAGAACAATGTCTGCTGGGTAGACCCGCTCTCCGAGGGGCTGGTGGCCTACTGGCGGTTTAACGAAGCGCACCAGTCGGGCTCTTATTACATCGTGACCGACCTCACCGGAAACGGTTACGACGCCTATTATTATGGCTGGTACGACGGCGGTGTGCCCTCGTTTGTAGATGCCGTTCGGTGTCCTGAATAGCGTAGTTGTCCTTTCATTGTCAAAGCATCTCTGCCCAGATGTCCCTCTTTGGGGCTCTCGGCAGAGATGTTTCTTTGTGCAGTGCCCGATGATCCGCCAGCTCAGGGTGCAGATACTGGTAGCGATCAACTCTCCTGCGGCCTGAAAGCCACCTCCTCCTTCTTTCTCTCTTCACTTCAATCGGTTACAAACAATTTCCAAAAGCTAAGAAAACGCATGCCAAAAGCTAAGAGATTGGAGTGCAAAAGCTAAGAAAACGATGTGCGAAAGCTTAGCTTTTAAGTAGTAAGGAGGGAAGGAGTAAGTAGTAAGGGGGAATGGAGTGAGGATTAAGGAGAGAATTTGTGCGCGGTAAGGAGGGGAGTAATGCACGGTATTTTTGTAGGTAATTGGTTGTCAAATGATGACAAATCATATCCTCTGCGCTCCGTTTTCATCGGCACATTCGCTCCTCCCTGGAGGGGTATCATCGGTTTTCGGTACACCTTATTATATATATGTGCAACGTTTTTCTTTCATTTGGGACACCGAAAATCCATCAACATGCCTTCATTCCTTTGCTACGAGACATTAAAAAAAGAGGACTAAAATGTTAACAAAAGCCCTCAAAACATGCACAACCATGGGTGTAGTGTGCAATAAAGAGTGCTTTTTTGCACGAAATATTTGCGAGTATGAATAAAAATGTTTTCCTTTGCACCCGAATTTTTGGATGAAATTTAATTACAAACACAATTAAAAAAATTACAATTATGTCAGAAATCGAATCGAAAGTAAAAGCTATCATCGTTGACAAACTTGGTGTAGACGAAGCAGAGGTAAAGCCCGAAGCAAGCTTCACAAACGACCTTGGTGCAGATTCTCTTGATACTGTAGAGCTGATCATGGAATTTGAGAAAGAATTTGGCATCTCTATTCCTGATGATAAGGCAGAGAAAATCGGTACAGTAGGCGATGCTATCGCTTACATCGAGGAGAACTCGAAGTAATGTTTGATGCTTTTGGTTATGGCGTTCTATCTCTTTGATAGCGCCATACCCAAAAACTCAATTCCCCCTTAGGGCTATCCCTATTTTTATTCAACGGCAGATTTCGACTTTCGCAGTTGAAGGCGGAAATGCAAAGGCTAAACGACTTTTTTCTCAATCACCCTTTCTTTACCCCATTGATTGCGCCGAAAACGCTTTTAAAGCTAATTTTATTTCATAGATGGAGTTAAAAAGAGTAGTAGTAACAGGACTCGGTGCCGTTACTCCTGTAGGCAATACGCCCGAGGAAACTTGGGAAAACTTAGTTGCCGGTAAGAGTGGTGCCGCCCCGATTACGGCATTCGATACAACCAAATTCAAAACAAAGTTCGCCTGCGAGGTAAAAGGTCTGAACGTAACCGACTATATCGACCGCAAAGAAGCACGAAAGATGGACCGCTATACACAGCTCGCCATCATCGCTGCCATGCAGGGAATGAAAGACAGCGGACTCGACTTGGAGAGCGAAGACCGCAACCGCATTGGCGTAGTTTACGGCGTAGGCATCGGCGGTATCAAAACATTTGAAGACGAGGTGACCTATTTCGGACAGCATCTTGGGGAAGAACCCAAGTTCAACCCTTTCTTCATCCCGAAGATGATTGCCGATATTGCCGCCGGACACATATCGATCATGTACGGTCTTCATGGCCCTAACTATGCAACCACTTCTGCCTGTGCATCGTCTACTAATGCTTTGGCCGATGCTTTCAACCTCATCCGCTTGGGAAAAGCCAACGTGATTGTGGCCGGAGGTGCCGAAGCCGCTATCTGCGGTTGCGGAGTGGGTGGCTTTAACGCCATGCATGCCTTGTCAACTCGCAACGATGACCCTGCACATGCTTCTCGTCCGTTCAGTGCCAGCCGTGATGGATTCGTCATGGGAGAAGGTGCTGGCTGCTTGATTCTTGAAGAACTTGAGCATGCAAAGGCTCGTGGAGCAAAGATCTATGCCGAAATGGTAGGCGAAGGGGCCAGTGCCGACGCACATCATATCACCGCCAGTCATCCCGAAGGCTTGGGTGCGCGTCTCGTTATGCAAAATGCGCTGGAGGATGCAGGTATGAAACCCGAGGATATCGACTATATCAACGTGCACGGAACGTCGACTCCGGTGGGCGATATTTCAGAGGCCAAGGCTATTAAAGAACTCTTTGGCGAGGCTGCCTACAAGCTCAACATCAGCTCTACCAAGTCGATGACGGGCCATTTGCTGGGTGCTGCCGGTGCCGTTGAGGCGATGGCGTGTGTGCTGGCCGTGAAAAACGACCTCATTCCGCCCACCATCAATCACGAAGAGGCAGACAAAGACGAGAACATCGACTACAATCTGAACTTCACTTTCAACAAAGCGCAACAGCGTAAGGTGCGTGCGGCTCTGAGCAACACGTTCGGTTTCGGTGGACATAACGCTTGTGTGATCTTCAAAAAGTATGCTGAGTAATCTTATCGATAGGATAAAGCTCCCTTTCCGCAAGGAAAAGGAGCTTTATTCGTCTCTGTATCGCATCCTCGGCTTTTACCCTCGAGACATCCGATACTACAAATTGGCGTTGATGCACAAAAGTGTGATGCGCCGCGGAGCCAACGGAAAGCCGGCCAACAACGAGCGATTGGAGTTCTTAGGCGACGCTATCCTCGACGCTATCGTAGGAGACATCGTCTATCGCCACTTCCCCGGCAAGCGGGAAGGCTTTCTTACCAACACGAGGAGTAAGCTCGTGCAGCGCGAAACACTGAACAAGCTTGCTCAGGAGATGGGCATCAGTAGACTGATTCTTTCGTCTGGGCGCAGCTCTTCCCACAACAACTACATGGGAGGCAATGCTTTCGAGGCCTTAGTGGGAGCGATCTATTTGGATAGAGGATACACCCGCTGCATGAAATTCATGGAACAGCGCATCCTGGCCAAGATGATCAACATCGACAAGGTGGCCTATAAGGAGGTGAACTTCAAGAGTAAGCTCATTGAATGGAGCCAAAAGAATCGCGTCAAACTCGATTTCAAGGTGAAAGAGCAGGGAAAAGACAAAAACGGAAGTCCGTTTTTCTTGTTCTGCGCTGTGCTCGAAGGTGTCGAAGGCTGTGTGGGCAAGGGCTATAGCAAGAAAGAGAGTCAGCAGTTAGCTTCCAAACTCACGCTGGAACGACTCAAAAAGGAACCTTCTTTCATAGACGAGGTGTTTGCAGCCAAGACCCAACGCACGAAGATGGAGGAAGAACCCGTGAGCAGTGTGCCCGATACGGAGCCACAAAACGACTTCATCATCGTTTCCGAACAAACGATTGTGGCAGAAGCTCCCCAGGAAACGGCCGTTGTGGAAGCCCCGGCCGAGCTGCCAAAGGAGAACGCCGAACCTGCACTCTCTGAGAAACAGACGGAACGCAAACCAAGAACGCGCCGTAAACCGGCAGAATCGACTGATTCGGAGTCGATCGTTGCCACCAAAGAAGAAAAGCCGATGGCTGCCGATACCTCCGCTTCTGCCACACGAAGAAGAAAGGCGGAGACGGAGAAACCGGCTGCATCGCCGAAGAAGAAGGAACGCACCGCTGCTGAAAAGGCAGATGACGCTGTGGAAGGGGCCGCAACTACGCCGCGAAGAAGGAAGAAGCCGGCTGCCAAGGAAGAAGTCCATGTCGGTCAGGAGTCGGAGAACGCTCTGCAAGAGCCTCGGATGGAGATCGAAAAGCCTCAAAAATCCTCTGCCAAGGAGGAAGATCCCGACTTCGACTTGAGTCATATCACGGCCAAAGAGCAGTCGCGCGAAGACATCATCGCTGCCGCTGAGGCCGCCGCTTTCTCAGAGTAATTCTCGCTCCAGGCCCTTTAAAGCCAGTGCAAAGACAACCGGAAACGGTATCAACAAAGGCAAGGAGGACGGTACACACCAACGTGCGCCGTCCTCCTTGCCTTTATCTTTCTCGTTGGTCGGGGGCTTTACTCCCATCGCATTTGCCCCGTCTGAATAGGACTGTTGAGAAGTGGTTTTGCAAAACCTTAGCTTTTGACCTGCAAAAGCTAAGAGAATGGCATGCGAAAGCTAAGAAAATGCGCGGTGAAAGCTAAGCTTTTGCAACACGCTGCTGTGGCATCCTGATTCCAATTGGCAATGGGGGATTGAACTTGATAGGGATGATCACCACTTTCTTCCAAGTGAAAAGAACATGATTTTTGTTGCATCCCATCCAAACAAACCGGCCAAATAATGCGGCACAGACTTGTTTGTAAAGGATAGATTTCGTATTTTTGCCCCATCAAGGTCCAGTATGAAGCATAAAAAACACAGGATGGTGCTGCAACTTTGATCAACGTTTCTGCGTCTGACGGATATGATTGAACTCAAAGACATTCACAAAACCTACTTCGGCGCGCAGCCTCTGCACGTGCTCAAGGGTATCTCTCTCTCCATCGGCGAGGGCGAATTCGTCTCGATTATGGGGGCTTCCGGTTCGGGCAAATCCACCTTATTAAATATACTCGGCATTCTCGACAACTACGATACGGGCGAATATCGACTCGCCGGAACGCTCATCCGAGATCTCTCCGAGCGACAGGCGGCAGCCTATCGCAACCGGATGATCGGCTTTGTGTTCCAATCGTTCAACCTCATCGGCTTCAAAACGGCCGCTGAGAACGTAGAGTTGCCCCTTTTCTATCAGGGTGTGGGTAGAAAAAAACGCCGCCAGATGGCTCTGCAATACCTGGAGAGGTTGGGCTTAGAGCAATGGGCCGAGCATTATCCCAACGAGATGTCGGGCGGGCAGAAGCAACGGGTGGCCATCGCACGGGCCCTCATCACGCGCCCACAAATTATCCTGGCCGACGAGCCTACGGGAGCACTCGACTCGAAAACAAGCCTCGAAGTGATGACGCTCTTGACGCAGCTCAACCGCGAAGAGGGTATCACCACCGTCGTTGTGACGCACGAAAGCGGTGTGGCCAATCAGACCGACAAAATCGTTCGAATAAAAGACGGGCTCATCGAGCGGATAGACGATAATCGGGAACACGATGCTACGCCTTTCGGAAGGAATGGGGTGATGAAGTAACGGCGGACCGTTTGTCTATCGAAAGAGGATGAACAAGCGGTCGGGAGATTCAAAACGAAGAAAGGAAAAACAATGTACAGTCTGCTGACAGAAATCTGGTCGACGGTCCGGCGCAATCAACTGCGCACGGCTCTGACGGGCTTTGCCGTGGCCTGGGGTATCTTTATGCTCATCTTTCTGCTGGGAGCGGGCAACGGACTTCTCAATGCCAACCGACAGGAGATGGACCGTCGACTGGCCAACTCGATGGTGGCGGGCGGTGGAATCACCGCCAAAGAATACAAAGGCTTGAAAGAGGGGCGCGCCATCACGCTGAACGATGTCGATATCGATGAGACCCGAACGGGATTCCCACAGCATGTGGAGACTGTTGGAGCTGAGGTGGAGGTGAATGGAGAGACGTTTTCGCGCGGTTCCAACTACGTTGCGGGCAGCATCTGCGGCGTATATCCTAACGAAATGGACATTAACAAGAAGGAGTTGCTTTGTGGACGATTCGTCGATCCTCTCGATCTGCAAGAACAACGCAAGACGTTGGTGCTCAGTGAGAGCATGGCTAAGGAACTGACAGCGGGACATCCCGAGACGCTCGTGGGGCAAAGCGTGCGCGTGGGGCATATTCCGTTCTTGGTGGTGGGCATCTATAAAGATAATCAAAGCGAGATGAACAACAAGGGTTACTCGGCTTTCACCACCGTGCGGACGATGTACGGACGGGGAAACAAGACCGACAACATCGTCTTTAGCTTCCGAGGGCTCGACACAAAGGAAGCCAACGAGGCTTTCGAACGCCACTATCGCCGCCGACTCAATGCCCATCACAACGTTGCTCCCGACGATGAGCAGGCCGTTTGGATATGGAATCGCTTCACGCAGGCTCTGCAAATGCAACAGGGAGTGACTGTGATACACACCGCTCTGTGGGTGATCGGCATCTTTACGCTGCTGAGCGGCATCGTGGGTGTGAGCAATATCATGCTCATCACGGTGAGGGAGCGTACGCGCGAGTTCGGCATTCGAAAGGCCATCGGGGCTACGCCGTGGTCGATTCTGCGGCTCATCATCCTCGAGAGCGTTGTCATCACGACGCTGTTCGGCTATATCGGTATGCTACTCGGCATTGCAGCCAACCTTTATATGGACGCCAAGGCGGGCGATATGCAGATGGATGCGGGCGTCTTCAAGATGTCGGTGTTTGTCAATCCTACGGTGGGCTTCGACGTTTGCCTCGAGGCGACGCTGCTGATCGTGGTGGCCGGAACGCTGGCCGGACTGATTCCGGCTCGAAAAGCAGCCCGCGTGCGACCCATCGAGGCCCTTTGTAATTGACAATTGAGAACAGACCATTGATCATTGACGGATGCTAACAGATCGCTACAAAGAGATTCTCGAAACGCTCTCGCGCAACAAGACGCGGAGTTTCCTCACCGGTTTCGGTGTGTTCTGGGGCGTGTTCATGCTCGTTTCGCTCATCGGCGGCGGAGAGGGACTGAGAGAAATTCTCTCGCGCAACTTCGAAGGATTTGCCAACAACGCAGCCATCATCTGGGCACAACCCACCACGAAGCCCTACGAGGGGCTGAGAAAGGGGCGCGCCTGGGCTATGACCAACAAAGATATCGAACGCCTGCGCCAGCAAGTGCCCAGTCTGGAAATCGTGACGGGCACTCTGAACGAATGGGGAAAGACAGCCGTGTGCGGCAAAGAAAAGACAACGTGCGTATTGAAAGGACTCGAACCGAACTACACCCGAGTGGAAACGCCCCAACTTTTCTACGGTCGTTACCTCAACGAGATGGACCTTCGACAGAGCCGCAAGGTGTGCGTCATCGGCAAGAAAGTGTATAAGTCCCTCTTTCCCGCGGGCGGTAACCCCTGCGGAAAGCGCATCCGCGTGGGTGAGATCTACTTCCAGGTGGTGGGTGTAGACTATGGTGGAGGCGAAATCAACATCAACGGTCGGGCCGAAGAGAGCGTCTGCGTACCCATCACCCTCATGCAGCGCGCTTATGCCAAAGGCGACAGTCTGCAAATGGCCTGCCTCACGGCACAACCCGGCGTGAAGGTGAGCACGCTCATCCCGCAGGCACGCGCTGTCATCGCTCGAAGCCATCGCATCGACCCCACCGACGAACGCGCCATCTCGTCCTTCAACATGGAAGTGCTCTTCTCGATGGTCGACAATCTCTTCCATGGCATCAATCTCCTGGCCTGGATGGTGGGCATCGGAACGCTGCTGGCCGGAGCCATTGGTGTGAGTAATATCATGATGGTGACGGTGAAAGAACGAACCACGGAGATAGGAATCCGCCGCGCCATCGGAGCTACGCCGCATCAGATTCTGGGGCAAATCATCTCGGAGAGCATCCTCCTCACGGCTGTGGCCGGGATGTCGGGTCTGTTGTTCTCCGTGGGTGTGCTTCAGTTGGCCGAGTTGGCCAGCATCACCGACGGCATCGTCACCGCCCATTTTCAGGTAGACTTCTGGACAGCCCTCGGTGCTACGGGAGCCTTGAGCCTGCTGGGTGTGTTGGCCGGACTGGCTCCCGCCCTGCGCGCCATGAACATTAAACCCATCGACGCCATGCGCGAGGAGTGAAAACGTCTCCCGTTCTGCCTCGAACGAGCGAAAAAATAAGCAATACGCCCACCCGTTTTGGGCAGAAAATGAGCCGAAATCGTCTTCGTACCCCTACGAAATGCAGAATGGCCGACCTAAATGCCTTTCGTACCCCTACGAAAACAAGAAAAGAAGAAAAACAGAGCGTCGTACCCCTACGAAACGCAAAATGGGCAGAAGAAAGCCCTTTCGTACCCCTACGACGCACTTTCCAGACATAAGAACAAACGTTTTATGAAAAAGAAAATCATCTTTGCAGGGCTCGTCGTCCTGCTCTTCGTGGGCACATTCTGGTTTCTATGGATGAAATCGCAGCCCCAGCCTGTGCAGTACACCGAGTTGGTGGCCTGCGTGAAAAACCTGCGTAAGACCACCGTCATCACCGGACGTATCGAACCTCGCAATGAAGTGAACGTCAAACCGCAAATCTCCGGCATCATCACCCACCTCCTCAAAGAGGCCGGAGAGACGGTGCAGGCCGGCGAGGTGATAGCCCGAGTGAAGGTGATTCCCGACATGGGACAACTCAGTGCGGCACAAGCCCGGGTGCGACTCGCCAGCGTCAACCTGCAACAGGCCCGAGTCGACCACGAACGCCAACGTCAGCTCTTCGATAAGGGGCTCGTCTCGGCCGACGAATACGATAAAATCCATCAAGCCTACCGACAGGCTCGGGAAGAGGCTGCCGCAGCCGAAGACAACCTCCAGGTGGTGCGCGACGGCGTGTCGAAGGCCAATGCCAAGGCCAGCTCTACCCTGATCCGATCGACCATCACCGGTGTCATCCTCGATATCCCCGTGAAGGTGGGCAATTCGGTCATCCTGAGCAATACCTTCAACGACGGAACCACCATCGCCAGTGTGGCCAACATGCACGATCTCATCTTCAAAGGCAACATCGACGAAACCGAGGTGGGACGTCTCCGTCCCGGCATGACGCTGCAAATCACCGTCGGGGCCCTGCAAAACCTCCGCTTCACGGCTCGGCTCGAATACATCTCGCCCAAAGCTGTAGAAAGCAACGGAGCCAATCAGTTTGAAATCAAAGCGGCAGTCCAGCCTCGTGAGGACGGACATATCCGCAGCGGCTACAGCGCCAATGCCGAAATCGTGCTCGCAGAGGCCCGGGGTGCACTCACCATTCCCGAGAGTGCCGTCGAATTCGTAGGCAAAGAGGCGTTCGTCTACGTGGCAAAGGGCACCGGAAAGACGCTGACCTACGAGCGGCGACGGGTGAGCCTGGGGCTGAGCGATGGTATCGACATCGAGATCAAAAGCGGACTGAAGGCTGGAGAAAAGGTTCGCGGTCCGAAGCAGACCGCCCCCTCTGCTTCTTAGTCTTCTTCTCCCCGTAACCAGACTACCCATCTACCTTATTTCATTCCTTCGTCAACACCCTTTTATCCTTTAACAAAAAATGAAAAAACAACTTCTCTTCGCCCTGGCCCTCACGATGACGGCTATGGTATCCGCCAAAGACATTCAGGTGAAAACGTTTCGCTATGCCGGTCCGTTCGACGTGCCACGGCCCGTACTGCTCGACAGCGTCGACGCACAACAAAGGCCCTTTACACCCAGTAGTCTGCTCGACACGCCGCTGCATCTCGACCTGGCTCAAGACGGGCAGCTCTTTTCCGGTGCGCTCACGCCCACCTCGCCCGCTCCCTGTGCCCTGCACCTGTTGCAGTTCTCGGTGCAGAATGGAGCCTATCGCCGGGTGAGCTTCTCGGTGAGAGGTCTGAAACACTTTCAGGTGTACGTCGACGGTAAACGTCTTCCCTCGCCCCACATCGCCCTCGCTCCGCAAACCCACCGCGTGGTGATTAAATATCTCTCGCAGAACGGACAGACGGATTCGCTCAAAATCGGCATTCTCGGTGCCGATGAGAGCTTTCGTGTGAGCACCGACAAGCGTCGCCTGCTCACCCTGACCGACATTCTGGACGGACGAAAGTGCACCCAAACGAGCTTGTCGGCCAACGGTCGCTACCTCATCGCCACCTATCACGAGGTGGCAGCAGGCGGCAGCTCCCGCACTCTGTGGCGGCTCTCCGACCTCAAAACGGGGCACCTCCTACGCGAGAGCACCGAACCGATGGCTTGGATTCCTAACACCAACCGTTACTGCATTACGCAACGGATGCCTAACGGGCGCGATCTCATCACCGCCGACCTGCACACCGGACGCGAGGAGACGCTGGCCCGCGGCATTCCCGATGGGGCCGTCACTCCTTCGCCACAGGCCGACTATCTTGTGCTGGCCACTTCACAAGAGGGGCCCAAGGAAGACCGCGACCTCTACGAGATTCTCTCGCCCGAAGACCGACAACCGAACTGGCGAAAACGCTCGGGCCTCTCGCTCTACAACCTGCAAACAGGACTCTGCCGCCCACTCACCTTCGGTTTTCACAACGTCGCCTTGCAAGACATCTCGCAAGACGGTCGCTACCTTCTCTTGATGACTACGCGCGAACGACTCACTCAGCGGCCCACCACCCTCTATTCGCTCTATCGGCTCGACGTGCGCACCATGCAAAGCGAGTGCCTCCTGCACGACGAAGGCTTTATCGCTTCGGCCGTCTTCTCGCCCGATGCCACCCGACTGCTGGTGAAAGGTGCACCCGAGGCTTTCGGTGGTATTGGGAAAAACGTGCCCGAAGGACGCATCCCCAATATGTTCGACTATCAGCTCTTCCTCGTAGACATCGGTACGAAAGCCGTCCGGGCTCTCACCCGAGACTTCGACCCCAGCATCGAAGACTTTTCTTGGAACGCCTTCGACCAGCATATCTACTTCACCGCGCTCGACAAAGATTGCCGCTCGCTCTTCCGGCTCGACCCCAAGAGTCTTCGGTTCCATCGGTTCGACGTGCCCGAGGATTACGTTTCGCAGGTGAGCTTTGCCCGCAACGCTCCTGTGGCAGCATGGGTGGGCGAGAGTGTTTCCAATTCTGACCGACTCTACACCTTGCAACTCGGTAACGGACGGTCTACGCTCGTAGAAGACCTCAGTCGTGAGAAGCTCCAAGATATAGACCTTGGTCGCTGCCAACCGTGGAACTTCCTCTCCTCGCGTGGCGACACCATCTACGGTCGTTGCTATCTGCCTCCCCATTTCGATGCCACGAAGAAATACCCTCTCGTCGTGAACTACTACGGCGGTTGTTCGCCCGTGAGTCGCCTTTTCGAAAGTCGTTATCCTCTGCACCTCTATGCGGCGCAAGGCTACGTTGTCTATCTGATCAACCCCAGCGGAGCCGCCGGTTTCGGACAGGAACATTCTTCTCGTCATGTCAACACTGCCGGGAAGGGAGTGGCCGACGACATCATCGAGGGCACCCAGGCCTTCCTCGCCGCCCATCCCTATGTCGATGCCCAACGCGTGGGGTGCATCGGAGCCTCCTATGGCGGATTCATGACCCAATATCTGCAAACCCAGACCCGCCTCTTCGCCGCCGCTGTGTCGCATGCCGGCATCAGCGATCACACCAGCTATTGGGGCGAGGGCTATTGGGGCTACTCCTATAGCGAGGTGTCGATGGCCAACAGTTATCCATGGACGCGCAAAGACCTTTATGTAGACCAAAGCCCGCTCTTCAACGCCGAGAAAATCCACACGCCGTTACTCTTCCTCCACGGCAATGCCGACACCAATGTGCCCATCGGCGAGAGCATTCAGATGTTCACCGCCTTAAAACTGCTGGGACGACCCACGGCCTTGGTGGTGGTGAACGGCGAAAACCATACCATCACCCATTATCAGAAGCGCATCAAATGGCAAGATACCATTTTCGCCTGGTTGGCCCGCTATCTGCAAGGCGACGGCTCGTGGTGGAATGCCCTTTATCCCGAGAAGCAATTGTAAGAAACCTCTCATCGGTTCGGGGCCATCCGCATGCCTCGAACCGATGAACGTTCTCTTCAAAGCCCACCCCTGCACAGAATTCCCCTTGCCGTATTTGGCCAATCTCTAAGAAAGTGCTACCTTTGTCGCCGTGAATAGCAATGCTACATATCGTATATATATAAAAGGTGTAAGGCCGGCGCAGAGAAAGTTGACTTTCGCTGCAAATTTGTTTGCCGATTGTTTGGTGCATCCAAATAATTTGCTAACACACACACACACACACACACACACACACACACACACACACACACACACACACACCATGCGCACCTATTGGTAGCGTAATACTTTTTCACTTTTTCCTACGCGCGCGCGAAACGAGTGCGTCCCCTATTAGCAAAGGGCTCTCCGGAGTTCCCTTTGCTTCTCTTTTCATGTCTGTTGGTCAAGGTACGGAAAGGAGAAATAAGAACAATTTTCATCAACTAAATATGAGAGATTATGAATAAACAAGAATTTAGAAAGCAAACCTATCTTGCACCCTGGTGCGAGGTGGTAGAGGTAGAGCAAACCAGTCTTATCTGCGGCAGCCCGAAAGTAAAGCCCAATGCGCCGGGCTTTAATGAAGATGAATGGGATAACGAACAAGACATCGACGATGGAGACGAAAATGAATTTGAATAAAAACAGCAGACCGAGAATGAAGAAGATAGTATTAGCCCTTCTGCTGACCGCAGGGGCACTTGCGTTCACCGCATGCAGTAAAGAGGATAACAACGAGAGCGGGCAGAAAATAACGATGCAAGCCGTACAGTTCCGTATGGCAGAAGAAGGATTCGGCACAGACATCGAAGTCACTCGCGCCGCCGCACAGCCCTCCCTTCCCGTCACAACAGAGCTGAGCGACTGCGAGGCAGAAACAACCGTAGAGAACGAACCGGCCGAGCAGTCTACACCCGCCACCCGTGGTGTGACCACTCCTACGCATTACACCATTCGTGTCTATAAAGGCGGAGTGATGCAGGGCGAGATGAAAGGCACCTTTACGGCCACCAGTTTTACGCCCGACGGAGGATCGCCCACCGAAATTCAATTGGCAAGGAATCAGACCTACGATTTCGTTTGCTTCAACGACCAAGTGGTGCCCGTTGGCGACAGACTTGAAGTGTCCTTGGCCAATGCTGCTACCGCCCGTATCGGCAGACAGCAAATCACCTTGGGCACTACCGACCAAACCGTCAGTCTATCCTCCAAGCATGTAGGCGTCCGCGTACGTACACGGCTCACCGTGAAGAAAGATATCCCCGCCCTTACGGCCACGATTAGTTCGGCGAGTCCCATCCCCCAAACCGTGTCTTACAATCCGGCCGATGGAAGCTACAGCGTGAAGACCAATGCCGCCATGACGGCCGAGGCAAACAGCTTCTCTGCCAGTACAGAAGCCAAGTACACAGCCTCCAACTACGGGCAGAACTACGCCTACACCTCCACGGCCGATTATCATTATTTCCTACCCAAGACCGATCTGGCAGCCCTGCAAGTAAACTTCACCGGTGGAACCCTCTTTAGAGAGACACTTAGCGGTTGGCTTCGGCCCACCAAGACCAGCAAAGAAGCAGATGCCAACGAAACCTATCTCGTCAAGGCAAAGATGAAGCCCACGTTTCTCTATTTGATGAGCGACGGCAGTCTTGGTACGCTGAAAGATACACCCTTTGGCGGCGTTGGCGGAACAAAAACGCCCATTGCTGTGATTATAGATAAAGTGGGGCACATGGCCGTGGCACTGAGAAATGCATATAGCAGTAATGGCTTTTGGGCAGACCCCTACTATGCCTATGCCGGATATCTGAATACAAATACACACAGCGTAGATATGGCTCATGCTGAGACGGCACTCACCACAGACGCCAAAAGCGGTATCGACGAGACCTGGGACGCCAACTATAGCACCGGCGTTGTAAGAGGCGACAAGGTGAAAGGACGAAATCCCGATTTTCCACCCTTTAAAACCTGCGTAGACTATGGCAGCGGCATCTCTTACAGCGGCTCGCCCGCACTGACGTGGTATCTGCCTTCGAGCAGTGATTTCCGGGTGTTATACGATAACCTGGGCTTTGGTGATAGAAGTGCTACCATTACTTCTATTATCGAGCATTATAAACCACAGGGCATAGCCTATGAATGGTATGGCAACCTGATGAGCGAAGCCTTTTCGGCTGTAGGAGGCGATGCCCTGGCAAGAAACGGTGCCTATGGACGATATTGGTCGAGCACCTTGTTCACGGCTACCAATCAAGCATCAGGAGGATGGATGATGACAACCCCCAAGTCCCTACGTTGGAGTTATTTTATATACCATAATAATGTCGGTCAAGCCCGTGCATTTGTTAAGTATTAATAAGCTTTGTCGATAAGGTATGTAAGGAGCCATTGAGGATAGATAGAAAGAGTGTCATCGGAGTCCTTATATAAGTTCTCCACAACTCCTTATATACATCCAAGAGGACTCCTTATATCAATCCAACACAAGTCCTTATATCAGTTCGAGAGAACTCCTTATATACATTCAAACGGACGGGGCGTAGAACCCAAAAGAGAAGATACAAACGCTGCTGTCCATAGCAACGACACATTCGTTTTTTAGTTGACGAGTTGGCAGGAAGGTCGCTTCCTTGTCAACTCGTCAACTTATGAACTCGTCAACTCATCACCTCGTTAACTCGTCAACTTATTAACTTGTCACCTCATCCCCTCTACCTACTTCGAGGGATGGCAGAATTTACCTACTTTAAGGTATTGCCTCGTTTGTCAAGAACATCGAACTTTGCACCGGAAAATCAATTCGCATGGATGCACCTGCATCTCAACCATCCTAACTAAAAAACAGAAATGCTGATATCGTGTAGAAAGTTGACGGGCACTGCGTGGAGCAGTAGCCCAAGACGAAGAAAGCTGTGGCTGCTGGCCTGTCTACTGAACATTGTCTTGTCGACGGCAGCTGTGCCCCGTCCGGCAAGCCATCCCTCCATCCTTTACAACAACATGCCGACCGTCGTCTGCAGCCCCCTCCCTTCTGTCAGCGTGGCCGATGGCGACGAGCGAGGAATGGTCTCGTTCGTCGTTCTGAGCGAAAGTACCCGCGAGCCCATCGTGGGGGCAGCCGTTCGTTGTGCCGAGGCAGTGAGCCCTGCGGCAACCGACGCCAGCGGACGGTGCACCCTCCAGTTGGCGCATCCCATGGCTCGCATCAAGGTAGAGGTGAGCTATGTGGGATTCAAGAAGATTTCGAGAACCGTGTCTGTTGTTCCGGGCAAGAGTGTGACGCTATTGTTGCAGGAAGATGCCAAGATGATAGACAACGTGGTGGTGACGGCGCAACGTCATCACACCAACCTTTTGCAGCAGTCGGCCGCCATCGGCTCGGACGTCCTGGAGAAAGGCGGAGCCACGTCGCTGGCCAAGCTGCTCGAGACCGTGCCCGGCGTCAGCTCTATCAGTACGGGCAACACCATTGCCAAGCCCGTGATTCAGGGCATGCACAGTAGTAGGATTCTGTTGATGAACAACGGTGTGCGTTTAGAAAGTCAGAGTTGGGGAGCCGACCATGCTCCCGAGTTGGATTATACCGGGTCGAGCATGGTCGAAGTAGTGAAAGGTGCCGAGTGCATCCGCTACGGTTTCGGGGCGATGGGTGGCGTGGTGCTGCTCAACGACGCTCCGTTGCCCTACGGCAACACGAAGCCACAACTGAAAGGCAACCTCAACTTAGGCTACGACACCAACGCCCGCGGCGGCAGTGGTAGCGGCAGTTTGGAGGCAGGCTACAGACAATGGGGATTGCGCCTGCATGGTATGTATACCAAGGGCGGCGATTATCGCACGGCCGACTATCTTCTCAATAACACCGGCTATAACACCATCTCTTTGTCGGCCCTGGCAGGCTGGCAAGGGCGGAAGCTCACGGTTACCCTTTTCTCCAGCCTCTACTATCAACGCAGCGGCATCTACTATGCCAGTAAGATTTCCGACCTCGATCAGCTCATTAAGCGTTTCGAATACGGTCGCCCCGACCCTGCCACCCTCCGACCCTTCTCCTACACCATCCGTCCGCCCTTCCAGCAGTCGCAGCACATCACGCTCAAGGGCGAACTAAAGTGGATGCTCAACCCGCTGCACGAGATCGATTTTACCCTGTCGTTTCAGGAGAACCTGCGGCAGGAGTTCGAAAATAGGAAGAAGACGCAATGGAGTTGGATTCCGATGCAAGACCTCATTCTCAAGACCTACAAGTTTGATGTGTTGTGGCATGCCAAGTGGCGGCTTTGGAACATGTCAACCGATGTGGGGTTGTCTAACACCTATCAAACCAACTACAACTACCCCGGAACCAAACAGCCCGCCTTCGTACCCAACTTCGCCGCCCTCTCCATGGGAGGCTATTTTCTGCACAAGGCACAATGGGGTCGGTTGCAATGTGCCCTAGGCATGCGGTACGATTTCCGCGTGATGTCGGTCAACGGCTACAGCAGTTTGAGCAGCTATACCTACTACGACGACTTCAAACTCTACAGCAACTTCACGACAAGCCTTGCAGCTCACTATCAGCTGAACGACAACTGGGATGTGCGGGCCAACATCGGTTGGTCGTGGCGTCCACCCGACATCAACGAGCTCTACGCCATCGGTCTGCAAGACGGATCTTACTGGGTGGTGGGCAACCGCCATCTCGCCAGCGAGCGCGGCTATAAGTCGGTTGTCGGCGCGCGCTATCGCAACACCTGGCTATCGGTAGAGCCCAGTGCGTTCTACCAGCGCATCAACAGCTATATCTACGATCACATCGGAACGGGCAAAGACCGATTCCACAATCATCCCAGCGGTAAATATCCCAAGTTTATCTACGACCAAGACGACGTGCGCCTCTATGGCGGCGACATCGAGGCCACACTGACACCTGTGAAGGGGCTCACCCTCGTGGGCAAGGGCGAGTGGATGTTTGCCCGCAACCTCACCCGGGGCGACTGGCTGCCCTTCATGCCCTCCGATCGCTACGGCCTCTCTGCCACCTACGCCCGCTCCCTGGGCATTGGCGAGAAATATCACGCATCGCTTTCGCTCTCGGGCATCTATGTAACGAAGCAGACGCGATTCGACCCCGACAAAGATCTCGTTTCCGATTCGCCCCCTGCCTACTTCCTGCTCAACGGCACAGCCGAGTTGGGCATCCGTCTGCCGCACAGCCGGCAGCTCAAGTTCATGCTCGTGGGCGAGAACGTGCTCAATCGACTGTACAAAGAATACACCGACCGATTCAGGTATTACGCCCACGAGCGTGGGGCCAACTTCTCACTGCGCACGCTCTTCAAATTCTAAACATCCCTCAACAGCAATGAAATCGATACACACCCTCTCTCTCTCCGCCCTTGTCTGCGCCGCCGTGTTGCTGGCCGGTTGCAGCAACGAGCAAGTGGACGACTTCTTCAAGAAGCTGATTAAAGCCCCTGCCGCCTCCATCGAGCGCGACGTGAAAGGACACGAACAAATCTATGCCGTGCATGCCATTCTGCGCATGGGGTTTAAGGGCGGAAGAATCGGTGTGGGCCCCGACGGCACCGACTCGCTCCTGGCCTACAACACCTACCACACCGTGGGCGACTCTACGCTCATTCCCATCCTTCAGGAAATAGACATCGCCAAGGACGACAACGGACAGATGACCGTCACCACCGAGCGCGACCACTTCGACGTCGTGGCCTCCGACGAGATTTTCTATGGTCTCGAACTCAAATACTACGACCAGAACGGGATGCTCATCAACCACCAATTCTCGGGCTATCCCTATAAGAAAGACAAAGATGGCGTGAGCGTGCCCGACGAAGACAACGCCACGCTTCTGGTTCACCAGCACTTCTTCGGCGTGGGCAACACCTCGCTCAACAAGGCCATGCCCGGCGGAGGCGAAGAGCGCGGTGTGCAGTTGGCCTACCCGCGAACGCTGAACGAACGGCCCACCTACTACGATCGCTACACCTTTAAGGAGAACGGTGGAGTGGGCGAGAGGGCTACGAAGTCGTCGATGTCGAACATCTACGCCCCCGACGGGTTCACTCTCGGGCAGAACCAAGTGCCCTATGATGTCGACCTGGCCTGGCGCGCCATCGAAACCTCGGGCAAGAGCGAGGCCACCCTGCCCTATACCGCTCCCGACGGTAAGACCTATCATCTCTACAAGGTGATCGACCTGATGCGCCTGAACGAGCTCACGCCCGAACTCTTCACCTACGAATACCGCGACACCGACCCCGTGGAGGAGGAGCTGGGGCGGCTCTTCGTAGAATCGTATAACGACGACTTTGTCGACCCCGATACCGACGCGCCCCGCCAACGCTACGGCGAGACCGTGGGACTGCTGCGGCAGAATCGCAGTCTGGAACCCGGTTCGCAAAAAGACCGGCTCGGGTTTAAAGGCGTGATGCAGTTCCGAAAGGCCAACCTCGCCTTCCAACTGCAAGTGAAGATCTGTCACATCATGAACAAGGGTCGCCAATATGCCGGTGCTTCCGAGAAGCCTGCCAAATACTGCAATCCCGCCAACAGCGAAAACGGATATATGTGGGACTTCAACCAGCTGCAACCCAGTTGGGACAGCTTCGACATCGACTACCCTCTGCCCGTACGCGTGATCGCCGATACGCGCGACGGAGAGCAGAAGTGTTGCCGCGACATCCAGCGATTCTATCCCAAGGCCAATGCCGCACAGCTGTGGCGGATGCTCTCCGCTCCGCAAGACTTCTTCTATCAGTATCGCCGCAATGTGGTGCTGATGTAAATCGGTGCGGGAGAGCATCTCCCGAGGCACGGGAAGTCATCTCCCGATAGGTGGGAAGTCATCTCCCGATGTCTCGGAGGGCATCTCCCACCGTCGTACCCCTACGAAGGCTCGAAAATAAGACCGACAGCTCTTCGTATCCCTACGAAAGCCCAAACGGCCGGCAGAACTCCTCTTCGTACCCCTACGAAGACCCGAAAATGAGCCCGACGGCCTTTCGTACCCCTACGAAAGGTCAAACGGAGGGCAGAGGTCCCCGTCGTACCCCTACGACGTTCTTTTAAGAAACGAAAATCCCTAACAATATGAATAAAATTCTGACGCCTATCCTCTCGCTCGCAGTGCTCGCCACGCTGTGCGCCTCGTGCGAGAACTTTCTCTTTGGCGACGTGCACGTAGACTACAACGACAATCCGCTTGAGGCCAAAGCCGTGGCCCATAGCGGGGCCGACCGCTATGTAGATAGTCTGAAAAAGGTGCGGGTGAACACTCCCCTGGCCAACCCCGACCCACAGGGGGCCTTCAACAACTGGGCCACATGTCTGATCATGTTCAAGGAGGGGCACTCGCACGGCGATGCGATGATGCACGGCAACTTCGTCTACCATAACGCGCCCTGGAAACAAGAGGAGTTTGTCATCGTTCACAACAACGCCGGCAAATGGCCTACCGTTGACGTTCAACGACAAAGCACCGTCACCTATCTCGAGCAGGCTGAAGGCAAACAAGGCCCCAACTATATCCGCCTCATCGGCGGACGGCTGAAACGTTGGGGGCTCTGCCTCTATTTCTTTGATAAAGACGGGCAGCTCCTCAACGATCGGATTCTCGAGCAATCCGACCAGTATCAAATCTTCTTCACCGTGAGCGACCTCGACGACCGGGGCCAACCTTACGACGTGACCGACTGCCGCGGCACCTGGCATCCTGCCAAAGACCGATACGGCGAGTGGAAGAAGGGTGGCACCATCGATCACACGCCCGTGCGCTCGCCTTTCTTCGAGGGGAAGACCTCGTGGAAGCAACGGGCCGAGGCTACCCCGAAGATCTTCGAATATACCTACCGCGACACCTGGATTCACGATGCAATGGGCGACGGTGCCCGCGAACTCTTCAATCAACGACTCCTGCCGCCGCTCTCGCGCAGCGATGCCGACTGGGCCGTGGCTCCCTACGACCAAGACCGCGTGGGACTGAAAGGTCATTTCAATTTCGATATCGATGCCGACGAGAATGATGCCCTCCACTCCGATTGGCCCTTGGAGATTACTCACCGCACCGACCCCACGACTGGTCGCGGTGGTCGTTACACCCGTCCCTCTTATCTTCTGCCTCGGTTCTATCTCTCGGTGCGTGTGATGAAATGCCCCAAGGGCAAGAAGGCTCTCATCCCCCGCGACGAGTATCTACGCCGGCATTCTACCTACGAGTTCATCAGTAAGCTGATCTGCGCCGAGGCCTACAACCCCGACGAGGCTAAAGACTATGGTGCCGACTCGCAATGGCAAGAGGTGCTGCGCTTCAATATTCCGATCAAAATCTTTTGCAGTAGCTTTGATACCGACCCAACGGCCATCGATCCCAACGATCCTTATTACTATTATCTCGGTCTTGAAATAGGACTCTCTTCCCAAGAGGCACTCGAGGCTTCGCAAAACCTCCGCACGCATGGCATCGGCGGAGGCTCGGGATTCGGCAATTGGTTTCTTTAGGAGTAGGAAAGGAGGAAAGGAGTAAGGAGTAAAGTAGTAAGGAGGTAAGGGAGTAGGGAGGTAAAGAAGTAAAGAAAGGTTTGCCTTCGCTCCGCCCTCAATTCTCTCCTCCCCCTTTTACTCCTTATTCCCTTACCTCCTTACTCCTTTACTCCTTGACCTCCTTACTCCTCACCACTTATTCCTAACAACAAAGAAATGAAACATTCCCTTCTCTTCGCCGCGCTCGTGCTCCTGGCGGGCTGCGTGCGCAACGAACTACCCGTGAAACAATCCAACTCGAGAAGCCGGGTAGACCATCTCATCATCAAAGAAGTGTTCTACGTAGGGCATTACTGGGTGCGCGACCTCTCCGCTTGGGGATGGAAGAACACCAACCAAATGTATACCGACGACCAGTATATCGTGATTTATAACCCCACCGACGAAGTGAAATATCTCGACGGACTGGCTCTCTGCACCAATGCTATCGACCCCACGCAGGCTGTCACTTTCGCTCCGAAAGACGACTTCGTGAACCGATACTACGGTGCCTCGGGCATCTCCTACTTCCCCGGATCGGGAACGGAACATCCTGTTCAACCCCGACAATCGATCGTGGTAGCCAAATACGCCATCGACCACAAAGCACAGTACGAGAAAGAACTCGAGGGCGAAGATCTCTCGCTATATAAAGGACTCGATGCCTTTCTCGACCTTTCGAAGGCCGACTTCGAATGGACCAACATCCAATATGACCCTGGACACAAAAACAATCCCAACGTGCCCGACCTCCACGCTATCCTCGAAGAGAAAGAGAACGGCGGGAAGGTGACTCCCGCTTTCGACTTCGGTGGGCTCTCCGAACATGCCGGTCTGGCACTGATTCGACTGCCCTGGACGCCCGACGACTTCAAAGCACATTATCCCGACACCAAAGAACGACGAGGCTACCGACACTACATCACCGTCACCAGCAGTGCCTTCGGCGATCTCTATGCCATCGAAGTGCCCTTTAGTCACGTCATCGACTGCATCACCATCTGTCCTCGCAGTAGGTTCCAGATGCGCCCTTGTAAGCTCGATAAAGGCCACAACGCCATCTCTGACGCTTCGATCTCGAGCATGAAGCAGAGCGAATATCCCAAATACTCGGGTTTGGCTCTTACCCGTAAGTGGGATGGGCGCAAATTCGTAGACGACAACAACACCACAGCCGACTTCGAAGTGAAAATCTCCGCTCTCGCTCGGAAAGATGCTAAGGGCAATCCTATCAAATAACTCCTCACAGCTTCTTCCAATGCAAACGCCATCTGCCGCCCCGACGGGGCCAAGCAGATGGCGTTTGCTATTGAAAGAGGGAGTTGCGTCAGTTGCAATACTTGCGCCCCCGGATGATGTAAATGCCGCGGGGCAGCGTGTGCAACAGTTGATCAATGTCTGAAGGCTTGATGCTGGCCACCCGTTCGCCCCGTAGGTTGAAGACGGGCAACGGCTGTTCGCCGTCAAGAACATCGGGCGTAGAGATGCCATTGGTGCCGGACGTCGTGTAGATTTTAGAATAGAGCTCGCCGGTGGCTTGATCTTCGGAGAGATAATGGAGGATGAGGAAATAGCGTTCGCCCTCTTCCAATCCGTCGAACTCGAAGTCTACACCCGCAGTGGCTTTGACATTCAGCGTCAGTTCCTGGCTCTTCGTCTGCTGACCGTAGCCATATTCGCCCACCACCTTGTAGAGTTTGGCCACAATGGGATCGGCATAAGTCTCTGTTCCCTTGTTGGTCACGTCGACATGGCAGCGCAAAGCATTGTCGTTCAGTACGAGGGTGGTGGCATTGGCATTGGTAACGGTGGCCTTCAGTTCCAGTTGGGCAGGCTTACCGGCTGTGATGGTTACCTCCTTCGAGGCCAAAAGTCGCCGACCCGTCGAAGTCTGACAGACGCGAATGCGATAAACACCGGCCTGCGAAGGTGTGAAATGTAGCGACACCTCGCCCGTCTGACCCGGGTCGATGCTGGATCCTGTGCCCGAAACCACCTTTCCATTGACGAAGAGATAGAGTTCGGGATTGTTGGCCCGTCCCTCATTGCTGACGCTAAGCCGAACTTCTACCGGGCGGTTGACCCGCAACTTGCCGTGAAAAGTCAAGTCGTTCACCTTGATCTTGTCAGACTCGTCGTTGTGCAGCTTGATGTTCAGGCGCAGCCCCTTCACCTCCAGTTCGACAAAATGGAGGTCGGCGTCGATGCAAGGCCTCCATTCGGTTTCGCCTTTTAGTCGACATACGGGCACGAGTCGGTAGGTTCCGTCGGTCAGATTCGCCCCAAAAGAGAGGTCGCTGTTGGTCGACACACGATATTCAGGCTTGAGGTTATTGATGGCGGCAGCAGAAAATGTTTGCAATTGAGTCTCGTCTCGATACAGAGCCCAGTTGAGTTCGAAACTCTGCATCTCTGCGGTGAGATTGTAGGTGTAAAGCCCTAAGTTGGTGATGTTGAAGTTGTCGGATGCTTTTTTGCGCGTGTCGAAAGTCTGATAGAGCCACACTTCCGAGGCCGTCAGTCGGTTATCGGGCGTTTCCTTTTCAAGGGTCACGGGCGTGGTGCTGAGCCCCAGTAATGCCGTTTGCGAGAGTGTGTAGCCGTCTTCTCCGCTACTGCTGCCCGCTCCCTGGTCGGAAGGGTTGAGAATGGAGAGTTTGAAGTAGCCATCCGACTGTCCTCCCCATCCCCAATTGATGTGGAAATAGCCATTTCCGTCGTATCCATCGCAAACGAAAGCATGCGCTCCGCTCACCTTTCCGCCTGTGTAGAGCACGGGCCGACGAGCTTCCAATTCGTTGTAGATGAGCTTTTCCCAGGCCACCAGCGTGTAGTCCGAGCGCGAAACCTCACGTGTGCCTTTGGCAAAGCCGAAGTATTTGGAAAACACCTCTTCGTTGACGTAAGCCCCGGAGCCATCGATATTGTAGTCCATCTTCATCGCCTGTCCGCAGTAAAGCATCAGTTTGGCCACTTCATCGGCACTTTCGCCCGTGGCATCCTCCTCGTAGACGGGGCGCATCTTGGTCCAATCGAACGTCGTGGCAGGCAGTTGAGGCATGGGCAGCCGCTTGGTGCTGGTGATGTAGGACGGAATGGCTGTGGTAGAGGCTGTCGGACAGCGATGATAATACAGCAACTGCGCTGTCGCCGTGGCCACACAGCCGGTGTAAGTAGCCGTATGACCCACCTTCGGAGTCTTTAGATTGTAGGGTTTGCCCTGGTCCCAGCGGGTGGAAACCAACGGTTCGATGCGCGCTCGGGCCGGATTCGTTTGCGTAACGGTGCGCGTAGCCGGAGCGATCGGCAAGCGATCCATCTGCTCATCGTAGCAAGCCAGCCACCATTGCAGGTCGGCAGGAAGATGGGCGGCATCGAAACGTCCCGTTGTGGCATAACCCAGGATTTGCTCCATGCGGTCGTCTGTGCTCACAACGATAAACCCGTTGCGCCGACCTACGTTGAAGACATAACACGACCTACTGTCGTATCTCACCTGTTTCACCTCTCTTGCGTCGATGGCAGCCCGCGTGTCTTCCCGCAATCCCTTAAGAAACTGTACGACCATGTGCTGCGCTTTCGTCGGTGTGATGTGCTTTGCAAAAAGCCCATGCCCAACGGCGAAGAAGAGAAAGAAAAGAAGAAGTCTGTTCATTTCCCGACGGTTGTTATTTCATCACTTTCTTTCCGTTCACGATATAGGTGCCGGCGGGAAGCAAAGGCAACATTTCGGCTTCGCCCAGACGCACGCCTTGCAGTGTGTAGATGCCTTGTGGGGCGTCGGTAGCTTGTTGTGTTTGTGCAGAAGTCTCCACTTTGTCGAGACCCGAGGTGACAGAAGCAAAGCTCGGGGCCTTCCAGTTCGCCGTGGTTTGATACTGTGCGATGCTGCCGGCAGGCACAAACAGAGCTTTGCCATTGGGCGTTTTCATGAACACGTTGCCCGTCTGTATAGGCGGAACCGGAGCATAGCAGGTGACTTTGGAGAGCTTCGAGCAATTGCCAAAGCCGTTCAAGCCAATGCTCTCCAGACTGGCGGGCAACACAACGGTCTCCAATGCCGTGCAATAGTGGAAGGCATAGTTTCTCAATTTCGTCACTCCTTCGGGTACAACCACCTCTTTGAGGGCCTTACAGAACTTGAATGCCTTGATACTAACCTCGGTAATGCCCTTTCGAAGCACGACGTTGGTCAGCGACGAACACCCTTCGAAGGCCGAAGCCCCCAGCGTTTGCAATCCTTCGGGCGTCTCTACTGACGTCAAAGCCTTGCAGCCGAGGAACGACTGACTGTCGATGACTTTCAAACCTGCCGGGAAATCGATGCTTTTCAGCGAGCTACAGTTGTAAAACGCCGACTGTCCGATGCTTGTCATGCCGGCATGAAGCTGAACTTGGGTCAGCGACGAGCACTCGTTAAAGGCGTTATCCTTCAGTTCGGTCACCTTTTCGGGAACTGTGAACGTCTTCAACTCGGTGCAACCTTTAAACACATAACTGCCCATCGACTCTACCGAGGCGGGCAGTGTAATGCTCTGCAAGTCTGAACAGCTGTTGAACGCACTCTCGCCCAAGCGCGTAAGTCCCTCCTTGAGCTGCACATTCTTAAGCTTAGAGCAATAAACGAAGGCTTTATCGGGTATCTCCCGGAGCGTAGACGGCAGCGAAACACCCACCAAGGCATGACATGCCTCAAACGCACTCTCGCCCATCGTCTCAGTTCCCTCGGGCACAACGATGGCTTGCAGGCCGTTACACCCATAGAAAGCTTCCTTAGCAATGGTGCGGAGTGTAGAGGGGAAGATGATATGATGTAGCGGTGTCTCGGCAAAAGCCCGTTCGCCGATGCCTACGATGCCTTCTTCGAGCACCACTCGACCGTCTGTGGGGATGAGTTCGGCCGGCCATTTCACCACGATATGGTTCTCTATCTTCACGCCATATGGGATAGGCGTGGGGGCTTCCTGAATGGTGGAAGGGAATTTTCCTACGATGCGCGTTGTGCTCTGTTGGGAAGCAGAAGCGGAAAGGCTGGCTGTCGAAGCAGCGGCAAACAGAATTGCTTGTAAAATTTTTCTCATATTGATTGGTTTTTTAAAAGATTCGACGCCTCGCTCAGGAATAAATCTAAACGCCTTGCAGTCTTGTTGCGACTGCAAGAACAGCGAGTTATTACCGTCATCGGGTGCGACTTCAATCTTGTTTCTTTAAAAATGTGCTGCAAATTTACAACAACTCTCTCAACAAGACAATACCTACATTTTATGATTCGCAACCATCGCTTTTGCAAAAGCTAAGAAAATGCAATGCAAAAGCTAAGAGATGGGAGTGCAAAAGCTAAGAAAACGCATTGCGAAAGCTTAGCTTTTGAGGAGGAAGGGGAAAAGTAGTCAGTAGTAAGGAGGGAAGTAGTAAGTAGTAAGGGGGAAGTAGTAGGTAGTAAGGAGGTGAGAAGTAAGGAGTAAAGAGAGAAGTAGTAGGGGGAAGAGGAGAAGTAATAAGGGGGAAGGAGGGAAGTCGTATGGAAGGAGGGAGAGACTTTTGAACATTCGCCGCTTGTTGATGGGCTCACCAAAAGACGATGCTCTTCATTCGACAAAAGACCAACTTCCTTGTCAATTCGTTTGCTTATGCATTCGTCAATTGACGGAAAAGATCCTCTACCCCCTTTTAGTGAAGGGGGTAGAGGATCCAAAAACTCGTCAACTTCAAACTTAGAAGAAGTAGGCGAGGGCTAATTGCCAGGCGTTGTTGTGGCTATCGAAGCGGAAGGTGCCGCTGTCCATGGTCACTTCGCCGGTTTTTCCGCAAGCGATATTATAATGGATGGAGAGTTGCAACTGAGAGAGAACGGTGGCACCGGCACCGGCATTGACGCTGAAGTTGGAGGTTTTCAGTCGCCATTCGGCGGCGCGGTTGATGATGCTCTTCGTCTTATCGCCTACGTTAAAGCTGACCTGCGGACCGGCAAAGAAGAAAATGTTGGTCGAACGACCCAGTCCGATGCTGTATCGGGTGTTGAGGGGAAAGCTCACCTGTTGTTGTTTCACGACGGAATGGGCTTTGATGGCGGTCTCGGTGAGGCGGGCTTCGCGCTGTTCGTAAAGAGCCGATACGTCAAAGCCAAGGCCAATGCCGGGGAAAGAGACTTTGAGGGTAGGACCAATGAAGTAACCCAGGCGGTTGTCGGCCTTGAAGATGTCGCCGCTAACGCGCACATCCGAGACGCTGAGGCCTCCTTTTACGCCAAGTTTCACTTGTGCCTGAGCACTGATTGTCAACATCATCACTGCGACTAAGAGAGCCGCACGAATCATTTTTTTCATACCATTTCGAGTTTTTATTCTACCAATACAAAGCGTTGAACAGTTGTTCAGTGCTTTGTCTACGAGGATTAATGACGCTCGCGACGTACGCTTACACGCGGTGAGGCGGATGTCGACGGGGCAGACGGGGTCTTGGTGCGGCGCGTAGTGACGGTGGCGGTGGTGCGACGGGTGGTGCGTGGCGTTTTCTTGGCTTTCTTTACCGGGGGCGTTTTGGCGATACTGTCGAGCGAATCTTTACGCACCTTATCGCCCCAGATGTTCTTTTCAAAGGCGGCAATCTCGCTTTCGATGCGCTTTTGTTCGCGGGTAAGGGCCGAATCGGTTTTGCAATACTGCGCCAACGTTTGGCCCAGCATGTTATTGGTTTTATAAATCTTTCCCCGATACTTGTTCATTGTAAAGAAGTCGGCCAGCGTCATCGTGGCAGCATTATTGAGATGGCTCGTCATGAGGGTTTGTTTGGAGAGGAAGGGGACGAGATCTTCGTACTTTACCCAAAAGAGAGGATAGGTCGTTGTGCCGTCTCCAAAATCGTCTTGTCGCTTCATGATGGGGCAGAGAGCCAAGACTTGGGTGTGGAAAGTAGCGGTGGTCTGGTCGTAGTAGGTGCTCTCTTTGAGGTAGTAGGCAGTGACTTCGCGCGAGGGGATGTCGCTGTTGTCGATGCGCACGCGACCGTCTTTGCGCTCGTAATAGATGTGATAGTTGTCCAAAAAAGCCTTGGGCTTGACGCGAGCAGAGTCTTCAAAACTTTCGTTTCCGTCCAACCGATATTCGTATACGGGTATCTGGCCGGTCATCATCAGTTTGAAGAGATAGGTAAAGAGGTTCATTTGCTTGCCAATAGGCTCTACGGGGTGATACAATCCGGCGTTGGCGGCATCGTTGAGGTCGAGCTCGCGATAGATGTCGCGCCGCCAAACCACGTCTTCACTCATCTTGTTTTCGGTCGGAAAAGACAGACGTGCCCGCAGCGTCACCTGGTCTTTGGCTGTCGTTTGTGCGGCTTGCTGCGCCTGTCGCCTTGCTTTGGGCTGGGCGGACAGCGAGCTGACACTGCATGCTATGAGAAATATAAATAGATATCGAAGCATAATGGGTTGAGATTCTGAATGTTCTTATTTCTTCATTTCTTTCAGACGGAACATCAACCGGGCTCTATCTCCCGGCGTTTCCGTCGTCTTTCTTGTTTTATCTAACGATGATCTCCATGGCCTGCGGCAGTTTTCGGGTGATCCCATCGGGGCCTATGGCGGTGACGTTGCTGATGTAGAAGCGTCGGCTTCGGGAGAGTTTGCGGAACGCTTCGCGCTGTTTCTCCGAGAATTGACTGCCCGAAGAGGCCATCGGAACAGCGTTTCCCATGTTGTCGAAGAACACTGTTTCGAAGCCAATCACCCGGAATTGTATGTCGAGAATGCCGTCGTCGATGGCCGCCTGGATGCCGGTTGCCCCCATGAGCGAGGCCTTTGGTAGGGCTCCTCCTTTGAATCGGTCGGTGCCCAGACCGATATAAGCTGTCGGATCGGGCAGCTTTCGCACATGAAACACAGCCTGTCCCAACGAGCGTGTCTTGCCTTTGTCGTTGGCCGAGATGCTGAACGTGACGTCTTTTCCTACCGCTGCGGGCACTGCTATGTAGCGTCCGTTGCCTTTATGGGTGAGCGTTCCGCCTGTCATCGACATTCGAATAGCGTTCTGTGGAATGCCCGATACGCTCACACTCATCGGGTTTGAATAGCCGGCATATAAGACATTCATCAAGTCGGCAGCAACGGTTGCCGCCGTAGGCATGGCTACTACTTCGTATTTTTGCAAGAAGTTGCGGCGCAATACCTCGCCCGACCCATTGCGCATGGTGATATATCCGCTGAAAGAATGCTCGCCAATGCCGCCTGCAGTGAAAGCATATCGACCGCCGCGAAGCGTTACACGCTTGCCGTTGATATAGATGTCGGGCTGTTGCGTGGTGTCTACGGCCGCCATAACGATGCCGGCCGAGAACGTTTCGCCGGGATAAAGTGTGGTTTTCTCGGGGATAACGAATGCGTCGAGCTTGTTCACTCGGATGTCTTTCAGGTCGATATTGGCCACCAACGTGTGGAGAACCTCGCCCTCGGCATAGCGAATGTCGCTCTGCAACTTAGAAAGCAGCGTGACAGCAGCCGACACTGGCATGCTCTCAAACATGTATTCTTGCCAGTTTTTGCCCATCTGTCGCGCTTTAGGAACGGCCGTCGAGAGATTCTGAGCAATGATTTCACGCTGTGAAGGGTCTGTCACCATCCGCAGAATGTAGTCGCGATAGGTATTGATCGCTTTGAAAAGCCGCTGCCCTTGTCCTGAAACGGGGGCCAACATCACCCTACTGGCTGCCTCGAGATTCTCCTTATTCACGATGTTACGCACGTCTCCATCTTGTCCATCGGCCTCTTTGACAATCTGTTCTTTCAGTCTTTGTGCCAAGTTATAGAGCGAATCGCTGGCCGCCTTTACGCCTTCGGCCTTATCGAACCAAGCTTTCACCTTGTCGGGATTGGTCTTCAATTTGTCGCCCAACCGCTGATACAGAGCTGCATTCTCTTTCATCGAGCCCGAAATGGTGCGATTCAGGCTATCTTCCACCACCGAAAAACCCTCCAACACCTCAGTAGAGACGTTGAGAGCCAGCATTGCCATCAACACGATATACATCAGGTTGATCATCTTTTGGCGTGGAGATATGGGCCGTTTCTTGATTGCCATCGGTGCAACGGTTAAGGATTCTGCATCTTCATGTTCACAGTCATCGCCTCGATCATGCGGGCATAGATGGCGTTGAGTTGCTCTATCTGCTGCGCCATACGTCGACTTTGATCGTTAATCTGGTCGATAGTGCCTATCTGTTGACTGGCTCCCTTCAACTGCATCTCGTAAACCTTGGTAATACCGGTGAGTGTTCGGTTGAGGTTTTCCATCTCTTCACTGTCTCGAGTGAGGCGTGCGCTCTGTTCACTTACCTTCTCCAGTGTCTCGGTCAATCTGTTCAGCTCGTCGATATAACGACTGGTGGCCTCGGCCACTTCGACATCTGATGATGGAGAAGAAGAAAGAATGCCCTCCGAAGGCTTGGCATCCGCTTGTTGCAAAGAGGTTGAACTCGTTGCGACAGCATCTGTTTTTATTGTGTTCTGCCCTGTGGTCGACATCGCAGAAGTCTCTCTCTGCACGGCATGGGCTACCGCCTCGACACCCGTGAGATATTCTTCCGTTACGTGCGAAGGCAGTTCCAGTCCGTCGGCCGTTTTGTCAAAAGGTCGGTCGAAAGCTGAAAGGAAGAACACAATCACCTCTGTTCCCATGCCCAAATACAACATCAGGTTGGCTCCGGGCAGATGAGTGAGTTTGAATAAGGCCCCGAGAATCACGACCGATGCTCCCCAACTGTAACCGTAATTCAGAAAGGTTTGCCCCGGAACGCTGTCCATCCATTTCTGCAAACGATAGACAAAATTATATTTACTGTATGCCGTCATCTTATTTTTTGTTCTTTTTAGGTTTGCCGGTAGCCGTTGTTGCCAAACTGCGCACACAGCGGAAGCCGATATATGCTCGGGGTTGGTTTTGGTATTCCCAAGTTCTCCACGCGCTGCGGATATACGATTCGGGATCTTTCCACGAGCCGCCGCGCACGCTTTTCTTCTTTAATCGATAGGGATCTTCCTTTGCAGCCTTATAGTCGAGTTGCGGATTGAGGTCGTTCATAGCAGCAACGCCCGACTCGGTGAATACCGTACTCGTCCATTCTGCCACGTTTCCGGCCATGTCATACAAACCGTTCGAATTGCTTTGATAGGCTCCCACCTTACTCGTTATCAAGTTTCCGTCCTGCGTATAGTCGCCCCGGTCGGGTTTGAAGTTGGCATAAAAGCAGCCCTCGCCGTTCTTTACGTTGGGGTTTTCCCAAGGAAACTCCGCGCCGCCTTTGCCCCGTGCGGCATATTCCCATTCGGCTTCGGTGGGCAAACGATAGCGTTGCACAAACCGAGCAACGGGCCCCAGGCCTTTCAAGAGATAGTCTGTGCGCCATGCACAGAAAGCATTGGCCTGCTCCCACGTAACGCCCACCACGGGATAATCGTTGTAAGCAGGATTACTAAAGTAGTTGCGAAGATACACTTCGTTGTCCGAA
This sequence comes from Prevotella sp. oral taxon 475, assembly GCF_018127805.1. NCBI lineage: Bacteria > Pseudomonadati > Bacteroidota > Bacteroidia > Bacteroidales > Prevotellaceae > Prevotella > Prevotella sp. oral taxon 475. The sequence continues at coordinate 2,378,813 of NZ_CP072334.1, read as the reverse complement.
TTGGCAAAATCGTTCACCCAACACGTCGTGTCGGGATAGACATTCACGATGTAAGTATTGAGAAAGTCCCACGCGCCGCTTAGCGGTCGGTTGATGGTTTGGCTCACAATGTTGCCATTATCGTCGACATAGGCCGTGTCTTTCGAAATCATCACCACCTCATTAGGGTTCACCGACACGTCGGTATTGAGGTTCCGCTCCTGCGGAAGGATGCGGTTGCGTCGCAGCGCGGCCGTAGTATAATCGTAGATTTCGTAACGATAGTTCAGCTGTCGATAGTCCAAGAGTTTCTCGCCCGTCACAGGATTAGTGACATACAGACTCTCGATGGCGCGTTGTTCATCTTCGTTGGGTTTGCGTGGCAGAGGTTTTTTCCAGTTCACCTGCGGTTGAATGGGATTGCCATCTTTGTCTTCGGTAATCATATAGGTCTCGTCTCCGCCGTAGGCCGGGTCTGCCAAGCGAGTGCGAAGGATGCTATCGCGCACCCACATCACGAATTGCTTGTACTTCGAGTTGGTTACCTCGGTTTCGTCCATCCAGAATCCGTCTACCGAGATATCTTTCACCGGCGTATCTTTTCCCCAAAGACTGTCGCTCTTTTCCAAGCCCATCTTCAGGTAACCGCGTCCAATGCGGGTCATTCCGTAGGGTGTTGGCTCGGCAAAACTCTTGCTTCCGCCTACGCCCACCACCTCTCCGCCGCGCCCGGAGGTCGATATCGACTTACCGCCAAAGCAGCCCGCGAGCAACAACGACAGGCCCAACAGGCAACCGGCAGCGATCGTTCTGCTATTGTTCATCATTCGTTTATAATATTCTAACGCTTTTATGTTTATTCTTTCCCTTTTTGGCGAAGTTCAAGTCTTGCTGATAACCCACGAAGAGTTCATGACTTCCGTTGCCGGGTTTGATAACGGTGGTATACATCTCATAGGCATATCCCACCACGATACCATGGAAACTGCCGCCGATCATGCCCGTTACCGAGACCGTAGGACTATACCCCACGCCGGCATAGAGCATGCGTTTCTCGCTCGTATAGACCACGCGTCCCGTCACATCGGCTCGGTAAGCGGTGCCGTCGGTGCGGAGCAATACCGAGGGTTTTATCGTTACAAACGGATTTCTTAGCCGGATATTGCATCCGCCCGTCAAATAATAAGCCGCGCCGATGTGCAGTTCTTGTTTTTCGCCCAGTAAGATGGTGGGCGATGTGAGGTGTTGTGCCGATGCACCGGCATACCACATTCCGTGCACGTAATACAGCCCCAGACCCATATCAAAACCGTTTCCCGTCACTTGAGCGGTGGCAATGGCGTGATCGGAAGCATCGGCAGGATCGGCCTTCGTGCCGTCGAAGCTCTCCAGCAAAAACCCCGCTTGCAGACCGATGGCCAGCTCTCCGCCCAGCAATCGTTGTTTGTAGGCATATTGCGCAGCGATTTTCTGATGTTTAAACAGTCCGATCTGGTCGTTCATCACCTGCACGCCCGCTCCATGAAAAGCCCCGGCAAAGCGAAAGGGAAGATCGGCAGCGAGGAGCATCACACGAGGATTGTGTTCAAATCCGGCCAAGTTCAGCGCATACGTTCCTGTGACATTCAGCTTCGATTGCTTCCCCACAGCAGCCGGATTGAAGACCGGTTCGAGGTGGAAGTAATGCGAAAAGGCAGCGTCATACTGTGCCCTTGCCTCCGCAGAGACGAGTGCAGCCAACAGTAATAGAGTTGTTAAACGTTTCAACACGCCCATATAACGCTCCCCTCCGCCATTTATTGTATACGCCACACAGAGAATGCATGCCCAATTCTCTCCCTTTTTCCTCTTTACTCCTTCCCTTCTTACTCCTTCCTACTTTTCCCCTTACTCCTTTACTACTTCCCTTTTTCCTCTTTATTACTCCTCCTCTTCTCCCTACTACTTCTCTCTTTACTACTTACTACTCTCCTCCTTACTCCTTAAAAGCTAAGCTTTCGCAATGCGTTTTCTTAGCTTTCGCATTCCATTCTCTTAGCTTTTGCAGGTCGTTTTCTTAGCTTTTACAGTTTATTCTGTAAGATGTTGATAAACAATAAGTTGCAAGCGCGCTTCGAAATTGAGGTAAAATAAATGGAGTTCATTCGCTTGTTTTTCGCAAATTACACTAACTTTGCAACAAATAGGATCGCGTTTGCCTTGACAGAACCCGAGGAGGCGCATCCCCACATTTGCTTACCGTAATATAATAAGGTGAAAAAACAAGACGTGACATCATGTTATCCAACGACGACAGACAGGCCATTCTCGACCTGATTCACCAACAGGTGGTGCCTGCCATTGGCTGTACCGAGCCGATAGCCGTGGCCTTGTGCGCGGCGAAAGCCAAAGAACTGCTTGGCACTCTGCCCGAACGGGTGGAGGTGAAGCTGAGTGCCAATATCCTGAAAAACGCCATGGGAGTAGGCATTCCCGGTACGGGGATGATTGGATTGCCTATCGCCATCGCCCTGGGAATTCTCATCGGCGATGCTGAAAAACAACTGGAAGTGCTCCAGGCCTGCACCCCCGAGAGTGTGGAACGCGGCAAAGTGCTCATCGCCGAGAACCGCATCGACATCGGTTTGGAGAAAGAAGACTCCGACAAACTCTACATCGACGTGGTGTGCAGAGCCGGAAACAGCGAGGCTGAAGCCCGCATCAAAGGGGCGCACACCAACTTTGTGTTTCTTAGAAAGGGCGAGAAGGTGCTGCTGGACAAGGCCTCGTGCAGTGCCGAGACAGTAGGAAAAACCACTGTAGAACTGTCGTTGATGAAGGTTTACGAGTTTGCTACCACAACCTCTATCGACGACCTACGTTTTATTCTCGAAGCCAAACGCCTGAATGAGAATGCCTCAAAGAGCGGATTGGAATACAACTACGGTCATCAACTGGGCAAGACGATGTGCAGTCCGTTGGGTCGGGGCGTACTGGGCGACAGCATTTTTGCTCACGTTCTCTCGGCTACGGGCGGTGCTTGCGATGCTCGCATGGCGGGAGCGATGGTTCCTGTGATGAGCAACAGCGGCAGTGGGAATCAAGGTATCTGTACAACCGTGCCCGTAACGACCTTTGCTCGCGAGAATCATAACACCGAAGAAGAACTCATCCGAGCACTCATCATCAGCAATCTCACGGCCATCTATATCAAACAGCACCTCGGTCCGCTCTCAGCACTATGCGGTTGCGTGGTGGCCAGTACGGGAAGCAGTTGCGGTATCACCTATCTGATGGGCGGAACTTTCGAACAAATTTCGTTTTCGGTGAAAAATATGATTGCCAACGTTACGGGAATGATTTGCGATGGGGCCAAACCCAGTTGCGCTCTCAAACTGGCCACGGGCGTAAGCACGGCCGTGATGAGCGCTATGCTCGCCATTCAGCACAAATGCGTTAGTTCGGTAGAGGGTATTATCGATGAGGATGTAGACCGAAGCATCCGCAATCTGGCCACCATCGGCAGGCAGGGAATGGATGAAACGGACCGTTGCGTGCTCGATATCATGACGCACAAGGGCTGCTGAAAGGGCTCAAGAAAAATGATGAACAAGAAAAATAAGCTATATTTGCAATATAAGATAATGTGATATGACAAAGATGAAGTTTTCTTTACTGGCTGCTTTGATGGCATTTTTCGCTCTCTCGGCGGCTGCGCAGATGCAAAATCCAGTGCATTTCAGCGTGCAGCAGAAGCAGGTTTCGCCTACGGAGGTAGACGTGATCTTCTCTGCCAAGATTGATAATGGCTGGCATGTCTACTCAACCGGCCTGCCCAGCGGCGGTCCGATCTCGGCAACGCTCACCACAGAGAAGGCCGAAGGTGCACAGCCCGCAGGAAAATTGCAGGCCAAGGGCAAGGAAATCAGCAACTATGATAAGCTCTTCGAGATGAAGTTGCGCTACTTTGAGAATGCTGTTACCTTCGTGCAGCGGTATAAAATAACAGGCAAAACGTATAAGATAAAAGGTTATTTGGAATACGGGGCCTGCAACGACCAAAACTGTTTGCCGCCCACACAGGTGGAGTTCGACTACTCGGGAAAGGGCGCAGCAGATGCTCCTGAAGCGCAAGAGGAGAAAAAGGTGGAGGCCGAAAAGGAGGATCCGCTCGTCTCTTTGCAAACTGATGTGCCTGCAGACACCGTCGCCGGTGCACCTGCAGCCGTAGATACGGCGGCCATCGCGGCCCAAGGAGATCTATGGAAGCCTGTTATCAAAGAGTTGAAGGCCTATAATGGCAGTGAAGGCAGCGACGAAAGTTCGCTGCTTTACATATTTGCGATGGGCTTTATCGGCGGACTTCTCGCGCTCTTCACACCCTGTGTGTGGCCTATTATCCCGATGACGGTGAGCTTTTTCCTCAAGCGGTCGCAAGACAAAGCCAAGGGAATACGCGACGCTGTGACCTATGGCATCTCCATTATCGTGATCTATCTCACCCTTGGACTGGCCATCACGGCTCTGTTTGGGGCCAGTTCGCTCAATGCTCTCTCTACCAACGCCGTCTTCAATATCTTCTTCTGCGCTCTGTTGGTGGTCTTCGCGCTTTCGTTCTTTGGATGGTTCGAAATTCGTTTGCCCGACAAGTGGGGCAATGCAGTGGACAGTAAGGCCTCATCTACCAGCGGAATCCTTAGCATTTTCCTCATGGCATTCACTCTGTCGCTCGTCTCTTTCTCGTGCACAGGCCCCATCATCGGCTTTCTTTTGGTGCAGGTGAGCACGGCAGGAAGCATCTCTGGCCCGGCCATTGGTATGCTTGGGTTTGCCGTTGCTTTGGCTTTGCCTTTCACTCTCTTTGCTCTCTTCCCCACATGGCTCAAACAAGCACCTAAATCGGGTAGCTGGATGAATACCATTAAGGTGGTGCTGGGCTTCATCGAACTGGCTTTCGCCTTGAAATTCTTCTCCGTTGCCGACCTGGCTTACGGTTGGCACTTGCTTGATCGCGAAGTATTCCTCTCGCTTTGGATCGTTATCTTTGCGCTGATGGGTTTGTATCTCATCGGCCGACTCAAGTTCGCCAGCGATCAAGGCAGTAGCGATGCCATGCCCGTTCCTTGTATTATGCTGGGTCTTTTCTCGTTCGCCTTCGCCATTTACATGGTTCCCGGCTTGTGGGGAGCCCCTTGTAAGGCAGTAAGTGCATTCGCTCCGCCGATGAGTACACAGGACTTCAACCTCTATCACAATGAGGTGCGCGCTCAATTCACCGACTATGAAGAGGGAATGGCTGCTGCAGCAGCGCAGGGAAAGCCTGTTTTGATCGACTTTACCGGCTTCGGTTGCGTGAATTGTCGTAAGATGGAGGCCGCCGTTTGGACAGATCCGCAAGTGGCAGACAAGCTTACCAAAGACTATGTGCTTATCTCTTTGTATGTGGACGACAAGAAACCGCTGCCCCAACCTATCGAAATAGAGGAGAATGGACAAAAACGCACCCTGCGAACTGTAGGTGACAAGTGGAGTTTTCTGCAAAGAAGCAAGTTCGGAGCTAATGCTCAGCCTTTCTATGTGACGCTCGACAATGCAGGAAATCCGCTCGGAAAGTCGTACAGTTACGACGAAGATATTGCCCATTACATCGACTTCCTCAATCAGGGACTGGGGAATTATAGAAAATAAGACCTGCCATCAATCAACAAAGAATCAGGATACAGGTTTCCAGCATCAACTCATTACGAGTTGTGAGACCAACTTTCAACGATCATTTCATATTGATTTTATGTCATTAAAAGAGATTCTGGAACATCGTAGAGCTGTTCGTTGCTATGATTCGGCACAACCTATCGATGCCGAACGCGTCAAAGCGTGTATCGAATTGGCCACGCTTGCCCCGTCAAGTTCCAACATGCAGCTGTGGGAATGCTACCATATCACTGATAAAAACGTGCTTACGGCTATGGGAAAGGCCTGTCTTTCGCAGCAATCGGCCACCACTGCGCAGCAATTAGTGGTTTTTGTCACTCGCCAGGACTTATATCGCAAGCACGCACAGGCGGCTGTAGAGTTTGAATTAGAGAACGTACGACGCAACAGTCCGGTAGAGAAGCACGACAAACGCTCGAGGCGTTGGGCGATGTATTACGGCATGGTGATTCCCTTTTTGTATGCTCGTTGCTTCGGATTGCTCGGACTTGTGCGCAAAGCCTTGGCTCAATGCGTAGGTCTTTTCCGTCCTATCACCCGACAGGTATCCGAGAGTGACACACGCGTTGTGGTGCATAAGAGTTGCGCTTTGGCTGCTCAGACGTTTATGTTAGCCATGAGCGAGGCCGGATACGACACCTGTCCGCTGGAAGGTTTCGACAGTTGGCGCATCAAACGCCTACTGCATCTCCCCTGCAGAGCGGAAATCAACATGGTGGTTTCTTGTGGAATCCGTTTGCCGAAAGGCGTTTGGGGCGACCGTTATCGGCAACCTTTCGACCAGACCTACCATCGAATATGACTTTGAGGCAGAGAGACATACACGACAACGCAGTGTGTCGGTTCGTTGAGAACCCGACTTCTGCGTTGTCATATTTTAATATTTATGGATAAAATACTTGTTACCGGTGCCAGCGGATTCATCGGAAGCTTCATCGTTGAAGAGGCTTTGAAGCGCGATATGGAAGTGTGGGCCGCCGTAAGACCGTCGAGCTCGCGCCAATATCTATCAGATCCGCGCATACATTTCATCGAACTCGACCTCTCCGACGTGGAACGGTTGAAGAAACAGCTCCAACCGCACACTTTCGACTATGTGGTGCATGCCGCAGGGGCCACCAAATGTCTGCACAAACGCGACTTCTACCGCGTGAACACCCTGGGAACGAAAAACCTGGCCGATGCCATCATCGCCCTGAAGATGAAGATGAAGCGGTTTATCTTCATCAGTTCGCTCAGCATCTTCGGACCGGTGAGAGAGTCGCAGCCCTACGAAGAAATTCAAGAAACCGACCTCCCCATGCCCAACACCGCTTATGGGCGCAGCAAATGGCAGGCAGAACAATATTTAGACAGTCTGAACCCGAAAGACGAAGACGGAGAACCGGGCGAATGTCTCTTCCCCTATATCGTGCTCAGACCTACCGGAGTGTACGGTCCAAGAGAAAAAGACTACTTCCTGATGGCCAAAAGCATCAAGGGACATAGCGACTTTTCGGTGGGTTTCCGCCCGCAAGACCTCACCTTTATTTACGTTCAAGACGTGGTGCAAGCCGTGTTTCTGGCATTAGACAGAGGCATGAGCGGTCGCAAATACTTCTTAAGCGACGGCGGCGTATACAGTTCTTCCCACTTCAGTCACCTCATTTGCAAAGAGCTGGGCAAGCCTTGGGTATTGCGTATCAAAGCTCCCGTATGGGTATTGCGGCTCGTTACGTTCGTAGGTGAATATGTAGGGCGCGCCACAGGCAAGATTTCGGCCCTCAACAACGACAAGTATCACATTCTCAAACAACGCAATTGGCGGTGCAACATCGAGCCGGCGATGGACGAACTGGGCTTCCATCCGCACTACGACCTGGCTCGTGGAACCCAGCTCACCATCAAATGGTATCAAGAAAACGGATGGTTGTAGTATGAACTGGATGAAAACACTCTTCTCTATCGAGAAAAACCCGAAACGCGGACTGCTCTGGCTTGAGTGGGTAGTGCTGGCTTACATGCTGTTAACTCTGTTGGTGGTGTTCTTCACCTACACGAAGCTCTCCAATCCCGAGGCGATGGTATGGGGACGAATCAGAATCGGCGTCATCACCCTGGCCCTATGGCTGGTGTACAGACTGGTGCCGTGTCGTTTTACTCGGTTTACCCGTGTGCTGGCACAGCTCTATCTGCTGTCGTGGTGGTATCCCGACACCTACGAAATCAACCGTATTCTGCCCAATCTCGACTATGTTTTTGCCAGCATCGAGCAGTCGTTGTTCGGCTTTCAGCCAGCATTGGTGTTCCATCAAGCCGTTCCCAGCTACCTTTTCAGCGAGTTGATGGATCTGGGTTATGCCTCTTACTTCCCCATGATTCTCGTTGTGGTGCTGTTCTACTTCTTTTATCGTTACGCTGAGTTCGAAAGGGCATCGTTCGTCATCATCGCATCCTTCTTCATCTTCTACGTTATCTTCGTGGTACTGCCCGTAACCGGTCCGCAATACTACTATCCTGCCGTAGGATTCGACAAGATAGCAGCGGGCATTTTCCCCCATCTGGGCGACTATTTCAACACGCACAGCGAGCGAATGATCAGTCCCGGCAATCCCGATGGCCTCTTCTACCAACTGGTGGAGCAAACTCACGAAGCCGGCGAACGCCCAACGGCCGCCTTTCCCAGTAGTCATGTGGGCATTAGTACCGTCATTCTGTTGCTCGCCTGGCACTCCGGCAACAAGCGTCTCTTCCTTGTTTTGCTGCCTTTCTTTATCCTGATGTGCTTCTCCACGGTGTATATTCTGGCCCATTATGCCATCGATGCCTTGGCAGGTCTGCTCACCGGCGCACTGATGTATGGCGTGTTGATGTGGGCAAGCAGAGGATTGAAACAAGCATAACCCCCATTTGATTCTTCCCCTTCGAAGGAGAAACAGCAGCGCGTGTGGCAAATGGCGGCACGCGCTTTTCCGTTTCGCCCGTCATCCTTTTCTCCTTTACGACTTACTTCTTCCCTCCTTACTCCTTACTACTTTTCCCCTTCCTCCTCAAAAGCTAAGGTTTTGCAATGCATTTTCTTAGCTTTTGCGATGTCATCTCTTAGCTTTTGCACTTCGTTTTCTTAGCTTTCGGAAAGCGTTTGATAACGGGCTAAGAATCAAGTATCTATCACAACCTGGCATAACCTTCACATTCTTTTGCGCCAACAACCCCATTGGGGTTAGTCTGTAGGTAGGGTAGGGCTGGCGAATGGAATGAACCTACCCTGTCTACGGCATGCAAAGGGAAAACAAGGCCGTAGGTCTTGGTCTCTCCAGGCTCTCTAAGTGAGGGGGGGAGAGTTTCTCTCTACTCCTTACTTCTCTTCTCCAAGGTACTTATTCCTTCTCTCCTTACTACTTACTACTCCCCTCCTTACTCCTCAAAAATATGCTTTGAGGAGTCGCTTTTTAACCGACTGAAATTCAATGGCTTGCAGAAACCACCCCGAATAGCGTGAAAAGTCGACTCGCAGCCACTTACTTTTTTCAATAGAAGTCTGCTTTTCTCTAACCTTTTGCCATACCACGAGTGGCAAAAAAATAAAGAAGGTTGCTTTCCCTATTTGTTTTTAAACTTCCGTCGCTCCGCACCACTCCTTCATCGGTTCAACAGAGAAAATATTTTTTCTTTTTTTTCGCAGAAATATTTGTGCCTATCCTTTATTTATTATACTTTTGCGAATGTTACAACAATAAACAATCTAACGCGCTACTTATTATGTCCGAAGAATTGGAAGTGAAAGAACTGGACCAGGTCGTGGTTCGTTTTTCAGGGGATTCGGGTGACGGAATGCAGTTGGCAGGCAACATCTTCTCCACCATTTCGGCCACCGTTGGAAACGACATTTCAACCTTTCCGGATTATCCGGCTGACATCCGGGCCCCGCAAGGGTCGCTCAACGGCGTGTCGGGTTATCAAGTGCACATCGGCGAAAACAAGGTTCTCACCCCCGGCGACTACTGCGACGTACTGGTGGCGATGAATGCTGCCGCCCTGAAAACGCAATATCAATATGCCCGTCCGCAGGCTACGATCATCATCGATACCGACAGTTTCGGGCCGAAAGACTTGAAAAAGGCAGAGTTTACCACCGAAGATTATCTCGCAGAACTGGGTATCGACCCCGACTGCGTGGTGGCTTGCCCTATCACAACGATGGTAAAGGAATGTCTGAAAGATAGCGGTATGGACAACAAGTCGATGTTGAAGTGTCGCAATATGTTTGCCCTGGGCATCGTCTGCTGGCTCTTCAACCGCGATATGGAGCTGGCTTTCGACTTCCTCCGCAAGAAATTCCACAAAAAACCGCAAGTGGCCGAGAGCAATATCAAGGTGGTGATGGCGGGTTACGACTACGGTCATAACACGCATGCTTCCGTTCCGGCTACCTATCGCATCGAGTCGAAGCAGAAAGTGAAGGGCCGTTACATGGACATCACGGGCAATAAAGCTACAGCCTACGGACTGATTGCCGCTGCCGAAAGGGCTGGTTTGCAACTCTATCTGGGTTCTTACCCCATCACTCCGGCCACCGACATCCTGCACGAACTGGCCAAACACAAGAGCCTGGGCGTGAAAACGGTGCAATGCGAAGACGAAATTGCCGGCTGTGCCAGTGCCATCGGCGCAGCCTTTGCCGGTGCGCTGGCGGCCACTTCTACCTCGGGACCGGGCATTTGCCTGAAGTCGGAGGCCATCAACCTGGCCGTTATCGATGAGATTCCGCTCGTCATCGTCGACGTTCAGCGGGGTGGCCCCTCTACAGGTCTGCCCACAAAGAGCGAACAAACCGACTTGTTGCAGGCTCTTTATGGCAGAAACGGCGAGTCGCCCATGCCGGTGATCGCCGCAACCAGCCCCACCGACTGCTTCGATTCGGCTTATATGGCCGCCAAAATCGCTCTCGAATATCTTACACCTGTGATCCTTCTCACCGACGGATTCCTTGGAAATGGCTCTGCAGCATGGCGTCTTCCCGACATCAACGCAATGCCTGCCATCCGTCCACACTTTGCTACGGCCGAGATGAAGGGCTGCTATACGCCTTATAAACGCGACGAAAAGACGCTGGCCCGCTATTGGGCTGTGCCCGGACAGGAGGGTTATGAACACATCCTTGGCGGTTTGGAGAAGGACGGAAAGACGGGCAGTATCTCTACCGATCCTACTAATCACAACGAGATGGTGCACCTGCGCGCAGCTAAAGTGGCGGGCATCGAGGTGCCCGATGTCGTTGTTCAGGGTGATAAAGATCATGCCGAACTGCTCATTGTGGGCTTTGGCAGCACCTATGGACACCTCTTCTCGGCTCTTGGGCAGATGCTCAAGCAGGGTAAGAAAGTGGCTCTGGCGCAGTTCCGCTTCATCAACCCGCTGCCCCGAAACACTGAAGCGGTGCTCAAAGCTTATCCCAAGGTGGTCGTGGCAGAACAAAACATGGGACAGTTTGCCCTCTATCTGCGCGGAAAAATAGACGGATTCGTGCCTTATCAGTATAATGAGGTGAAGGGACAGCCCTTTGTCGTCGAAGAATTGGTCGAGGCATTTACAAAGATTATCGAGGCGAAAGAATAGGAAAAGAGATCGACGGGATGGCAATTTGTTCACTCGCCCACTAACCAACTCATCAACTTGTCAACTTGTTCACTCGTCAACTCATAAAACAACCGTTATGACTTATACAGCACAAGATTATAAACAGGGAACGCCAAGATGGTGTCCCGGTTGCGGCGACCACTTCTTCTTGGCCTCGTTGCAGAAAGCCATGGCCGAGATTGGCATCGCACCGCACGAAACGGCAGTGATTTCGGGCATCGGTTGCTCCAGTAGGCTACCTTATTATATGAAGACTTACGCCATGCAAACGATCCATGGACGCGCTGCTGCCATCGCAACAGGAGCCAAAGTGGCCAATCCTCAACTCACCATCTGGCAGGTGAGCGGAGACGGAGACGGACTGGCCATCGGCGGCAATCACTTCATCCACGCTCTGCGACGTAATGTCGATATCAACATTATCTTACTGAATAACCGCATCTACGGACTGACCAAGGGACAATACTCGCCTACATCGCCACGAGGATTTGTCTCGAAGTCGTCTCCTTATGGAACGGTGGAAGATCCTTTCCGCCCTGCCGAGCTGTGTTTCGGCGCGCGCGGAAACTTCTTCGGACGGGCTGTGGCCACCGATAACCAGGGCGTGATGGAACTGATGAAGGCCGGACAACGACATAAAGGCACGTCGGTGTGCGAGATTTTGCAGCACTGTGTCATCTTCAACGATGGTGTTTACGACCCGGTCTACTCCAGTCCTGGTCGGAAAACCAATGCCATCTATCTGCGACACGGCGAGAAAATGCTCTTCGGCGAGAACAATGAATATGGCCTGGCACAGGAAGGTTTCGGCCTGAAAGTGGTGAAACCGGGCGAGAACGGGGCTACCATCGATGACGTTCTGGTGCACGATGCGCACGCCGAAGACCATACGCTGCAAATGAAGTTGGCCTTGATGAACAACGAAAACGGATTTCCCGTAGCGTTAGGCATCATCCGCGACGTGGAAACTCCTACTTACGACCAGTGCGTAGCTCTGCAAATAGACGATGTGAAGGCCAAGGCTACATATCATAACTTTGCCGAACTGTTGGAAACGAACGATATCTGGGAGGTGAAATAACTAAGAGACGGGAGAGGCCGAAGGCTTCTGCCATTTCTCAAAAGCATTGAGGAGAACTGCCGGAGATGGACTCTGGACACGGCATTTTTCCAAAACAGGCGGGCGTTGTCTCGCCTGTTTTGCGTAACTTTGCTGAAACGAAAAAACGATTTGTATGAAAATTGCTATTTTTTGCTCGGCCAACGAGCATATTGACCCTTGCTTTTTCACGGCAACCGAGCAGTTGGGCCGGTGGTGTGCAGAGCAAGGGCACACGATTCTCTTTGGAGGTACCAATCAGGGATTGATGGAGTGTGTGGCCAAAGCTGCTCACGAGGCTCGCGGATGTGTGATTGGCATTGTGCCGAGAATCGTGGAAAAGGATGGAAAAACGTCTCGAAATATGGATGTAGAATATCCTTGCGAGAATCTGAGCGACCGAAAGGACTTGCTCAACACGCAGTGCGACGTGGCCATTGCTCTGCCCGGCGGCGTGGGAACGCTTGACGAGGTGTTCACCTTGGCGGCTTCGGGCTGCATCGGTTATCACGACAAGCGGGTGATTCTCTATAACATAAAGGGCTTTTGGAATCCGCTGCTCGCTTTGCTCGACCATCTGCAACAAACCGGAATGATTCGTGGCGACTACCGCCAACACATTGCCGTGGCTCAGAGTCTGGAGGAAATAGCCGGTCTGCTGCCCCAAGATGCTGATCCATCAACGGCCTCTTGCCACTGAGTTTCTCCTTTCTCTGTCTTTCCAAAGCCTTTTCGTGTTTTTCCTAAAGGTTTCTAAAGTCTTTTCAAAAAGCATTTTCAGTTTTCTAAAAAACGCAAGAATCTCCCCGCCATCAGGCTTCTCCGCAATACAATATGGCTCCATCATCTCGTCTTATCAACAAGAAGCAGTTTTTTCAACAAACCTTTGAGGCTTATTATGCTCCGTTCTGCCTCTATGCTCGGCACTTTGTGGCCGACCGAGAGGTGAGGGAAGACATTGTGTCGGACGTGTTTGTGCGGGTTTGGGAGAAACTGGATGAGGACGATTTCGATCCCGAAACGGCGGTGGGATTTATTCAGCGGGCCGTGCGCAACCAGTGTATCAACTACATGAAGCATCGCGAATACGAGACGGGATACGTCGACTTGTTGCGCCGAAAGATGGAGATGGCGGCAGATAGGCCCGACCATGTCTACACACTCAACGAACTTTACGAACAGCTTTCGGCCCTACTCAAAGAGCTCCCCGGCAATTACCGTGAGGTTTTCTTAAAGAGTTTTCTTGAAGAAAAAACGCAGGCGGAGATTGCCGAGGAGCTCGATTTGAGTGTGAAAACGGTGAACCGATACCGGCAAAAGATGCTCTCGATGCTTCGAGAGCGATTGAAAGATTATCTCCCTCTGTTGCTTTTGTTCGGGGTGGTACGGTTAGACTGATGGCCGATGGGCCTTTTTCAAGGATTCATTACTTATTCAACTTCCACGTTGCGCCGTCTTTTGTGTCTTTCACTTCGAAGCCGGCGGCGGCGAGTTCGTCGCGGATGCGGTCGCTGGTGGCCCAATCTTTGTCGGTCTTTGCCTTGGCACGCAGATCGAGCACCATGTCTACCACCTGTCCGAAAGCTTCTTCGCGGGCATCGTTGTTGTTGCCGTTCTCGGCCCTGAGTCCTAAGAGTGAGAAGGCAAAAAGGTGCATCGTGGCAGAGAGTTGCTCAAGATGCTCGGCCGAGATCTGTGCTTTATGGTCGAGAAGCGTGTTGATGAGTCGGCAGGCTTCGAAGAGATGGCTCAGCACGATGGGTGTTTGGAAGTCGTCGTTCATGGCCTCATAGCATTTGCCGGGCAGCTGACTGACGAGTTGGGCCGTGGCTTCGTCGCTTGTATTGGCAGGCTGAATGCGTTGTAGATCGGCCACGCCGTTGAGCAGTCTTTCGAGTCCTTTCTCGCTGGCTTGCAGGGCTTCGTTGGAGAAATCCACCGTTCCGCGATAGTGAGCCGAGAGGATGAAGAAGCGAATCGTCATGGGCGAGTAGGCCTTTTCGAGGGCGGGATGCGAGCCGTTGAAAAATTGTTCGAGTGTGATGAAGTTGCCCAGGCTCTTTCCCATCTTCTGTCCGTTGATGGTAATCATGTTGTTGTGCATCCAATAACGCACCATCTGTTCGCCCTCGGCGGCCACGGCTTGGGCTATTTCGCACTCATGGTGGGGGAAGACGAGGTCCATTCCACCGCCGTGGATGTCGAAATGGTCGCCCAGATATTTGCGTCCCATGGCTGTACACTCGCAGTGCCAACCGGGAAATCCCTCGCCCCACGGACTGGGCCAGCGCATAATGTGTTCGGGTTGGGCGTGCTTCCAGAGGGCGAAATCGGCCTGATTGCGTTTCTCACCCACACCGTCGAGCTGTCGGGAGGCGTTGATCACGTCGTCGAGATTGCGGCCCGAGAGGATGCCGTAGCGATGTTTTCGGTTGTAGGCTTCGATGTCGAAGTAGATGGATCCGTTGCTTTCGTAGGCGAATCCATTGGCCAAAATCTGCTTCACCAGTTCTTCTTGCTCGATGATATGGCCCGAGGCCTGCGGCTCGATGCTGGGGGGAAGCACGCCCAAGAGCTGCATAGCGGCGTGGTAGGTGTTGGTATAATGCTGGGCAATCTCCATAGGTTCGAGTTGTTCGAGCCGGGCTTTCTTGGCGATTTTGTCGTCTCCCTCGTCGGCATCGTGTTCAAGATGGCCCACATCGGTGATGTTTCGCACGTAGCGCACTTTGTAGCCGAGGTGTTGCAGATAGCGAAACACGATGTCGAAGGTGATGGCGGGGCGAGCGTGGCCCAGGTGTGGGTCGCCGTAGACGGTGGGCCCGCAGACGTACATGCCAACGTTGGGGGCGTGAAGGGGTTCGAATCGTTCTTTCTGTCTACTCAGAGTGTTGTAGATGAAGAGAGGATTGTTTTGAGGGTGGAGGGGTTTGCTCATCTTTTTTTGTTTCGTTTAAATTCCATTTTTTGTTTCCTAAGGTTGGGAAACTCGGTTTTTCTCCTTTTCGAGCTTTCCCAAGGTTGGGAATATCTGTTTGTTTTATTTTTGAGTGTTCCCAATGTTGGGAATCGTTGTTTTTGTCCTTTTCGAGGTTTCCCAAAGTTGGGAAGCTCATTTTTCTGGGTTGTGGAGCTTTCCCAAGGTTGGGAAGCCTGATTGGTTCCTTTTTGAATGGTCGGCTGTGGCCGAAATCTCATTTCCTTTTATTTTTGAATCGTCCGAGGGCTCGGAAGCCTTGTTCTTCTCATTTTTGAGCCATCCGAGGGCTCAGAAGCGCAGTTTGGCTCGTTTTTGAGCGATCCGAGGCCTCAGAAATGTTGTTCGTCTCATTTTTAAGTCATCCGAGGCCTCGGATGATCAAAATCACCTTTTTTCTTTCTCGGAAGAGCTTCGGATGAGTCGCAACAGATGTTCTACGGCGTCTTTCTCGTCGATGTTGCGCTCGACGCATTCTTTCTTTCGGTAGAGCGACACCTTACCTGGGCCCGCGCCAACATATCCAAAGTCAGCGTCGGCCATCTCTCCCGGACCGTTGACAATGCAACCCATGATGCCGATTTTGAGACCTTTCATCTCGCGGGTGGCCTCGCGAATGCGGGCAATGGTGGTGCGAAGGTCGTAGAGTGTTCGGCCGCAACCGGGGCAACTGATGTATTCGGTTTTGCTGGTACGCAGTCGGGCAGCCTGCAAAACGCCGAAAGCGGTGGCGTCGATGTCTTCGTTGGGCAGGTCGCCATCGTTCATGAGCCAGATGCCATCGGTGAGTGCGTCGATCATCAGTGGACCCATGTCGGCGGCGGCTTCCAGTTGGAAAGCCTCTTTCTCCCGGGCCGAGTGGCGATACATCTGGGCAAAGACGACGGGGTTGGTCAGTCCTTCGGTCCAAAGCTCGTGAACGAGCGCGCGCTGATCGGCTACCTTATTCTTATGCGTACTCATACACACCACCACTACCTCGGGATGGTGGCGCAGACAGGCGAGGTATTCGTCGCTGTTGGCCCCATATTGCAACACGAGGAACTTCACATCGGCCTGCACCAGGGAGAGGAACGGGATAGCCGTATGCGGAAAGATGGGATATACTTGATTGGAGATCTGCGGGCGGGTGCCGACTGTTTGCAGGTAGGCTTCATAGTCCATGATATACCGCCGACCCTCAGACAGACGCTCGGGCAGGTGGCTACCGATGTAGAGATAGTCGGGTGTGAGGTCGGCATGGGTCACGATATGTACACCCTCGGGCTTCATTCTACTGGCGATGACCACCGGAACCTGCTCGCCGCCGATGTTGAGCACGGTGTGCGTAGGTCGTCGTTCGGGAGCGAGGAAGTGGAAATCGGGGGCTGTCGTGGCCGGAATGGGCAGATGATGGGCCCGCGCCGAGACGTAATCTACCAAGGCCCGCGCCACGGGTATCTCTGCTTCGGGCTCCTCGCTGAGTGATACGCGGATGGTATCGCCTATGCCGTCGGCGAGCAAAGTGCCGATGCCCACTGCGCTTTTGATGCGTCCGTCTTCGCCCTCTCCGGCCTCGGTCACACCCAGATGCAACGGATAGCACATCCCTTCGGCTTCCATCTGCTGTACCAAGAGGCGTACCGACTGCACCATCACCACCGTGTTCGAGGCTTTAATGGAGATAACGACGTTCTCGAAGGCCTCGCGACGACAGATGCGAAGGAACTCCATGCAACTCTCGACGATTCCTTCGGGCGTGTCGCCGTAACGACTCATGATGCGGTCGGAAAGCGAACCGTGGTTCACTCCGATGCGAACAGCCGTGCCCTTCTCGCGGCAGATACGCAGGAAGGGCACAAAGCGAGCCTCGATTTTCTTGATTTCCTCGGCATATTCCTCGTCGGTATATTCCAATTGCTTGAAAGTTCGCCCCGGATCGACGTAGTTGCCCGGATTGATGCGTACCTTTTCGGCATACCGCGCAGCCACGTCGGCCACGTTGGCATTGAAGTGCACGTCGGCCACCAGCGGCGTGTCGTAGCCCTTTTGTCGAAGAGCCGCACTGATGTTGCGAAGATTCTCGGCCTCGCGTTTCCCTTGCGTGGTGAGCCGAACGAGTTCTCCTCCGGCACGAATGATGCGTTCGGCTTGCTCCACACAGGCGTTGGTATCGTTGGTGTCGGTAGTGGTCATCGACTGAATTCGGATGGGATGATCGCTGCCGAGGCAGAGTTTTCCGATGACGGTCGTAGAGGTGGCCCGGCGATGGAAAGAGAAAAGGTCGGTCATCGCGTCAGTTCGTTTTAAAGGCATACTTCACTTCAGAGAGCTCTCGGTTGGCTTTTTCGATTTTGCGGCCCAAGGTCGACTTATACTCGGCCAGTCTTTGCGCCACATCCTCGTTCGTGAGAGCCAGCATTTCCGTTGCCAAGACGGCCGCATTCAGTGCTCCGTTCACCCCAACGGTGGCCACGGGGATGCCCGGCGGCATCTGGACGATCGAGAGCAGCGCATCCAATCCGTCGAGCATACCCTTGATGGGCACGCCGATAACGGGCAATGTGGTCGATGCCGCCACAACGCCAGGCAGAGCAGCAGCCATTCCTGCCGCCGCGATGATCACCTTGATGCCACGCGCTTGAGCCCCTTTGGCAAAGGCTTCTACGGCATCGGGCGTGCGATGCGCACTAAGCGCATTCACCTCGAAGGGGATTTGTAGATCGTTTAAAAACTGGCACGCCTTTTCCATCACCGGAAGGTCGCTCGTGCTACCCATGATAACGCTAACTAATGGAGTCATAAGAAAAAATATTCAGCCTTGCCTCCGCCGCTCTCCAACAAGGAAGAGGAGAGTGAAAACGTTGCTGCATCGTTAGGGCAGCGATAGGTTCGGCTTGTTGATGAATCATTTAATGTATCCTGCTACTTCAAAGAAACGTGCTCCTACCTCTCTTTTCTTTTGGAAAGGAGGCAGGGAAGCAAGACTATATCGCCACAAACGCACTGACCATCCCCACGAGAAATCCCGCCACCACCTGCCAAAGCGAGTGTTGACGCAGAATCATTCGGCTCGTTCCCACCATTCCTCCGATGATGAACACCAAGCAAAGCCACCACACGGGGTTGAACATAAAGAGGAAAGCAAAGGCCATCAGTGCGCCCGCCACTCCGCCAATGGCAGCCGTATGTGTGGAAATCTTCCACCAAACGTTGATGATGGCGCACAATACTTGAACGATGAGTGCCGCCACCAGGATCCTTCCCATGAATCGGGGGATTTGCAACACCGTCATGAGGTAGTAACAGCCGAAGTAACACAGAATGGAGATCACGTAAGGCACCATCCGTCGTTCTCTGGCACCCAGCTCGATGAGCGTCCATCCCTGGTAACGGCGGTAGAGATGGATGAGCACCGTAGGAATGAAAATCGTAGCAATATACACCAGTAGTAGCACTTCCAGCTTGTAAGTCCAGGGCAACAACGCCATGTAGCTGAAGGCAAACAGCGCAATCAGTCCCACGATGGGCAGGTAGAACGGTGTGAACAAAACGCTCATCACCCTTGCAGCCAATATGATATTCTTCTCTTTCATCGGCTATTTCTTGCGTAATCGGGCCACGGGAATGCCCAGTTGCTCGCGATATTTGGCCACGGTGCGGCGTGCAATGGGGAATCCCTTCTTCGTCAGGGCCTCTTTGAGAAGGTCGTCGCTCAAAGGTTTCTTTTTATTTTCGGCCTCGATGATCTCTCGGAGAGCGATTTTGATTTTCCGAGTGGAGAGTTCTTCGCCGTCGCCTGTGGTGTACGCATCGGTAAAGAAGAAGCGCAGGGGGAACGTTCCCCACTTCGTTTGCGCGTATTTGATATTGCTCACGCGCGAAATGGTCGAGATGTCCAGTCCCGTTCGGTCGGCAATGTCTTTGAGAATCATCGGTTGCAGGTCGGCCTCATCGCCATCGGTAAAGAATTTGTGTTGAATGTCGATGATGGCCTGCATCGTGGTGCGCAACGTTTGGCGGCGTTGTCGTATGGCCTCGATATATCCTTGCGCCTTGTCCACCTTCTCTTTGGCATACAGCAGGGCCTCTTTCTCCCCCCGGTTCATGCCCTCTTTGTGGCGTTTGTAGGTATCGACCATGTCGGCAAACGAGGGAGAGACGCGCAACGACGGAATATTCCCGCGGTTAAGGTAGAACGACACCTTCCCATTTTCGTCGGTATCGACGATGAAGTCGGGTGTGATTTGTTGCAGATTTCGGCCCTGCGTCTCGCCCATTGCCGAGCCCGGCTTCGGGTTCAGCTTTCTAATCTCCTCCTGCACCGTTGCCACTTGCACGTCGGAGAGTTGCAGTTCGGTTTGAATCACGTCCCAATGTTTCTTTGTAAAAGCGTCGAAACACGTTTCTATCACCCTTTGCATCGTCTCTCGCAGCCAACTCTCGGGCTTCCTCCCGATTTGTATCAGCAGGCACTCTTGCAGCGAGCGCGCGCCGATGCCAGCTGGGTCGAACGTTTGTAAGATGGCCAACACCTGGGCGATGGCCTCCGGTTGGAGGTCGATGTCGTGATAAATGGCCAATTCGTCGGCAATCGTATCGAGATCTTTTCGCAGCAATCCGTCATCGTCTAACGATCCGATGAGATATTCCATCACCTCTTTCTGAAGATCGGAGAGATGGGTTTCGCTCACCTGCTCTTTGAGTTTGTCGTAAAACGAAGTCGTGTCGCCATAGACAATCTCCTCGTATTCGGCATTGTTGTGGTTTTCTCGTGTATAGGTTTCGGGCATTTCGTCGTCTCGCCCGATGTTTTCTAAGGCAGCATCGAGGGCTTGTTCCCGTTCCTCGCGTTCGGTTTGCCGGTCGAAGTCCTCCTCTGCGCCGGTCTCTTCGGCAGCGGTCTCCTCATACGGATTGGTCTCCGGCAGGTCGGTCGTTTCGGTTTCCAGGGCCGGATTGTCGTCGAGTTCGGCCTGAATGCTTTGTTCCAGTTCGGTGAGGGGCATCTCCAAGAGTCTCACTTGCAACATTTGTTGTTGTGAGAGTCGCTGCACCTGTGCCAGCTTCTGCGTTTGTGTCTGTATGAGTTTTTGAGACATTCTTTTCGTTCATTCCTATCTCATGCAAAGTTAGAAATTCCGTTGTAAATAGGCAAGTCTGTCAATGGTTTTTTCATCGGGAGTGATGGCAGAGTCTTTCTCCGTATTTCGGACAGCAGAAGTCGATTTTTCGAACACCTTTATAACGAGATGGTTATCAGGTGGTTATAAAACGATTTCTCATCTCTTAGCTTTTGGGCTTCAAAAGCTAAGAAAACACCATGCAAAAGCTAAGAAAACGCAGTGCGAAAGCTAAGAGAATGAGTAGTAAGGAGAGAAGTAGTAAGGAGGAAGGTGTTGTTTCTTGGTTTCTTTGGACTCCTCTCATGGCATCTGTTTTTCTTAGAAAGCAATGGCGATAGGATGACCGTCGAATGAGGATAGCCCTTCTTGTGCGAATGAAATAATAATAAAAGTGAAAAATCGGGCTTAGGTCTTGCTATGTTGAAAGAAAAAGATTACCTTTGCAGCGTGTTTTTCATGGTATTAGATTTAAGGTTAACAAAAGGTTGGGATTCAGCGGAATCCCTTTTTTGATGCCCTTCCCTTTCATCTGTCGGAAACACTCTTGTGTGCATCCTTCAAGTTTTCTTTTGGTTATTGATAGATTCACTCTTGATTCTTTCGCCAACATGCCTCCGACTGTAGGTCCGTTTCTGCCGGACCGACGATGGGCATTTCTCCACCCGCCGATACTGAAAGGCGTTTTACATCCTTTCTCCTATTTTTGTTTTGCAGTTATTTCTTTTTGCCGTAACTTTGCAAGACATCAAGTTGTGTGCTGCTCTTCACGCCGGAAAACGGGAGAGCGGAGCGCGGCCCAAGCGTGAACACATTATTTATATATCCACATAAACGTTTCTTTTTATGGCTTATTTATTTTCATCAGAATCAGTTTCTGAAGGACACCCCGATAAAGTATCCGATCAGATTTCGGACGCACTCGTAGACCAATTCCTGGCTTACGACGACGAGGCGCACTGCGCCATCGAGACATTTGTCACCACCGGACAGGTGGTTATCATGGGCGAGGTGCGCTCGCAGGCCTATATCGACTTGCAAACCGTGGCGCGTAACACCATCAAGAAGATTGGCTATACGAAGTCGGAATACCAATTTGACGGCGACTCCTGCGGCGTTCTCACCGCCATTCACGAGCAAAGCGATGACATCAACCGGGGCGTGAGCCGCGCCGTTGAGGAAGAACAGGGAGCCGGAGACCAAGGGATGATGTTCGGCTATGCCACCAACGAGACGGAGAACTATATGCCTGTGTCGCTCGATCTCTCGCATCTGCTCATGAAAACCCTGGCCGATATTCGCAAAGAGGGTAGGGAAATGACCTATCTGCGGCCCGACTCGAAAAGTCAGGTAACGGTGGAATACTCCGACCAGGGCGAGCCCCTGCGCATCGATACCATCGTGGTGAGCACGCAGCACGACGACTTCGACAGCGACGACACTCGCATGCTGGCCAAAATCAAAGAAGATGTGATGGCTATCTTGATGCCGCGGGTGAAAGCACAAATCAGTAGCGAGCGGGTGTTGGCCCTGTTCAACGACGACATCAAATACTTTGTCAACCCCACAGGCAAGTTTGTTATCGGTGGTCCGCACGGAGATACGGGGCTTACAGGCCGGAAAATCATCGTCGATACCTATGGCGGTAAGGGTGCACACGGGGGCGGAGCCTTCTCGGGAAAAGACCCCAGTAAGGTGGATCGCTCGGCTGCCTACGCCGCACGGCATATCGCTAAGAATATGGTGGCTGCGGGTGTGGCCGACGAAATGCTGGTGCAGGTGAGTTATGCCATCGGCGTGGCAGAGCCGGTGAACATCTATGTGAACACTTATGGACGCAGCAACGTGAAGCTGACCGATGGAGAAATAGCCCGGAAAGTGGCCGAGATGTTCGACCTCCGACCCAAAGCCATCGAGCAAACCCTGAAACTGCGCCAGCCCATCTACTTCGAAACGGCTGCCTATGGACACATGGGCCGGAAGAACGAGGTGGTGGAAAAGACTTTCACCAGTCGTTATCATGAAACGAAGGTGATGAAGGTGGAGCTCTTTACCTGGGAAAAACTCGACCGGGTGGAGGACATCAAACGGGCGTTTGCCGGGTTGATGAGGTAGCATGTCGGTGAGTAGGCTCCTCACTCCTCAACAATCGTATGACTTATTCAGACTCGACGCGCGTTGCCTTTCATCTCTCGGACAGCGCACAGACGACAAAAACAAACCATCAAGGGCAGCCAACACCTCGTGAAATATTGAGTTGGCTGCCCCGTGATGCCACGCCCGAACAACAAGACTCTGCCATTCAGGCACACATCCAACCCGCAGAAATCCGTTGGAGCAACCGTCCCGATACGCTACATCTGCCCGGTCATCCCGTGGGAAAGAGCTATCGCGATGCCCGTTTGCCACTGTATTATCAAGAGACGTTCTTCTCGGGCGATTCGCTTCTTCACCCCGAGCTGCCCGGTGGACGACCCGGCGTGGCCGGAGACCCCGTTCCTTACACCATCGCCGGCGACGATTTGCTCACCGGTTTGTTGTTGAGCTGCTTTATTTTGGGCTGTATCTCGTTCGCACAGTCGCGCGGATTCATCGTCAGACAGCTCAAAAACTTCTTTCATGTGCGTAATTCCGGAACATCCGAAATAGCCGAGACCACGAGCGAAATACGCTTCCAGGTGTTCCTCTGTGTACAAACTTGCTTGCTCTTCTCTATTCTCTACTTCTTCTATATGCGTACCTTTCAGGGAGATACGTTCATCCTTGAACAGTATAAAATTATAGGAATCGTCGCCTCGTTGCTGGCTGCCTATCTCTTGGTGAAGGCTATTTGCTATGGAATGGTCAACTGGGTGTTCTTCGATAAGAAAAGTAATGGCGAGTGGTTCAAGTCCTTTCTCTTTATCGTCTCTTCCGAAGGAGTGCTCCTTCTCCCGTTGGTGATGCTGCAAACCTATTTTCATCTTACCACCGAAAGTAGTGTGCTCTACACTACAATTGTCATCCTGTTGGTCAAGTTGTTGTCTTTCTATAAGCAATACCTCATCTTTTTCCGCAGAAAGGGGGCTTTTCTGCAAAATATTTTGTACTTTTGCGCACTCGAAATTGTGCCTTTGTTTGCCCTGTGGGGCGTATTGACAATTGCTGCCAATTATTTGAAAATTAATTTTTAGGTAATAGATGGTAAAAAAGATACTGATATCTCAGCCCCGACCAACGAGCGACAAGTCGCCATATTTTGAGATAGAGAGAGAATATGGAGTGAGTTTGGTGTTCCGTCCATTCGTCCAAGTGGAAGGAATCACATCCAAAGAGTTTCGCCAACAGAAAGTAAGTATCCCCAACTATACCGCCATCGTCTTTACATCCCGCCATGCCATCGACCACTTTTTCAAGCTGGCAAAAGAGCTACGCGTGACGATTCCCGAGACGTTGAAGTATTTCTGCGTGACTGAAACCATCGCTCTCTATATTCAAAAATACGTTCAGTACCGCAAAAGAAAGGTGTTTTTCGGCACAACCGGTAAGATGGAGGATCTCCTTCCCACAATGGCGAAACACAAACAAGAGAAGTATCTCGTGCCGATGAGCGACAATCACACCGACGATATTGCTAATCTGCTCAACACAAAGAAGCTGCATCACACCGAATGCGTGATGTATCGCACCATCACCAACGACTTTACCCCCGACGAAATCAAGAATTTCGACTACGATATGCTTATCTTTGTGAGTCCCACAGGCGTGAAATCGTTTGTGAAAGACTTTCCCAACTTTGAGCAAGGCGACGTCCGTATCGGTACGTTTGGCCCGGCAACATCTAAAGCAATCACCGATGAGGGTTTGCGACTCGACTTCCAAGCCCCATCCAAAGAATATCCTTCGATGTCGAGCGCCCTGAAAGCGTATCTCGAAAAACTGAAGTAAGCACTCTCTTCTCTAACCATGCCCACTGCATTAGCACCTCAAACACTGAAGAAAGAAGAGCGGATATGCAGCAAAAAACTCATAGAGACGCTCTTTGACAGCAACGAACGGCGGTCGTTGGCTGCCTTTCCGTTAAGAGCTGTTTGGCTTTTGCAGAAGCAGAAAGAGGGAAAGAAGACGCCATTCGCTCCCGTAGAGATTCTGATTAGCGTGTCGAAACGCAGACTGAGACATGCCGTTGACCGCAATAGAACGAAGCGACAGGTGCGCGAAGCCTACCGAAAACACAAACACATCCTTTGGAAATGCGTGCCGGAAGGGCACAAAGCCGTGCTGGGATTTCTGTGGTTGGACGGTCGGTTGCATGATAGTTGCGAGGTAGAAAACCGAGTTGTCAACCTGTTAAGACGCATCAGCGAAAAACTATGACCTCCTTTCGCTCTCTCTTTCAGTTGTTTCGGACTGCCGTAGTTTGGATTTTCATTCTTCCGATACGTCTCTATCAAGTGGCTATCTCGCCCTACACACCTCCCTCTTGCCGCTTTATCCCGTCGTGTTCGGAGTATGCCCGACAGGCCATTGCTAAGCACGGACCTCTCAAAGGTTCGGCCCTTGCCCTCTGGCGGATCCTAAGATGCCATCCATGGGGAGGCAGTGGATACGATCCTGTGCCCTAAAAGAATAGATCGTTAAGGAGGAATCCGCTATCGTATGATTACTTTCCGGCAATAGTTCTATCCGTTTTTCCTCACGCATCAATAAGCATTCATTCCTCATCATTTATCTTTCATCCCATTAAACGCTCGTATATAATGAACAAAAATTTCGTCGAAGAACTGAAATGGCGCGGCATGTTAGCCCAGATTATGCCCGGAACTGAAGAGTTTCTACAGAAAGAAATGGCCACAGCCTACCTCGGAACCGATCCCACTGCCGACTCTTTGCACATCGGACATCTCTGTGGTATTATGATGCTTCGCCATCTACAGCATTGCGGACACAAACCGATTATCCTCGTAGGAGGTGCTACCGGCATGATAGGAGACCCTTCTGGAAAGAGCCAAGAGCGAAATCTTTTGGATGCCGAGACCCTCTATCACAATCAGGAATGCATCAAAGCACAGGTCGCAAAGTTCCTTAACTTCGACGGAACGGAGCCCAATGCCGCCGAGATGGTGAACAATTACGATTGGATGAAAGACTTCTCCTTCCTTGATTTCGCCCGAACCGTAGGCAAACACATCACCGTCAACTATATGATGGCTAAGGACAGCGTGCAGAAACGCTTGAACGGCGAAGCCCGAGACGGCCTTTCTTTCACCGAATTTACCTATCAACTGCTGCAAGGTTACGACTTTTTGCACCTCTATCGAACCAAGAATTGCCAACTGCAATTAGGCGGAAACGATCAGTGGGGCAACATGACTACTGGCACAGAGCTCATTCGTCGCACCCTGGGCAATCAGGTTGAGGCCTACGCACTCACGTGTCCGCTCATCACAAAGGCCGACGGAAACAAATTCGGTAAGACCGAAAGTGGCAACATTTGGCTGGATCCCAAGCGCACATCGCCCTATACTTTCTATCAATTTTGGCTCAATGTGAGCGACGACGATGCCGAACGCTACATCAAAATCTTTACTTCGCTCGACCGAACCACCATCGACACCCTTATTTCGGAGCACCGTCAAGACCCTGGTCAACGTGTTCTTCAGAAACGTCTTGCCGAAGAAGTCACTGCAATGGTTCATTCCTGCGCCGCCCTTGAGGGAGCGAAAGAGGCCAGCAATATCCTCTTTGGCAAGGCCACAAAAGAAAATCTCCTCAAACTGGACGAGCAAACGTTGCTCGATGTTTTCGAAGGTGTGCCCCATTACACCCTTTCGGCTGATGCCTTGGGCCTTCCAGCCATAGACCTTTTCACGCAAACCGACGTTCATATCTTCCCCAGTAAGGGAGAGATGCGTAAGCTGGTGCAAGGCGGCGGCGTGTCACTCAACAAGGAAAAGCTCACTGCCGCCGACCGTCCTGTCACCTCTGCCGACCTCATTGCCGGCAAATACCTCCTTGTACAGCGCGGCAAGAAGAACTATTCGCTCATCACCGTCAAGTAATCATCGAGTAGAACGCCCCTTCCGAGCAGCGTATAGCTCACCACATTCACTCCTGACGGCGATCTTCTACGATCGTTGTCGTCTCAGAAAAGAGCGTCCGTCTCGTTCTGCAACATCAGCAGAAACGAGACGGACGCTCGCTTTTTCTTCACCCTAATCACTACCTTTGCACCATCAGAACAATGCAAAAAGCAAAGGAAAGAAAGATTATACACATCGATATGGATGCTTTCTACGCCTCGGTAGAGCAACGTGATCATCCCGAACTTCGCGGAATACCCGTCGGAGTGGGTCGAGACGTGTGTAGAGGCGTACTGACCACGGCCAGTTACGAGGCCCGACGGTTCGGCGTACACTCGGCAATGCCCGTTGTCAAAGCCAAGAAGCTGTGCCCCGAACTGGTGCTTGTGTCGCCCGATTTCGACAAATATAAGGCCGTTTCACAGCAGGTGCACGCCATTTTTCACGATTATACCGATGTGGTAGAACCGCTTTCGCTCGACGAAGCCTTTCTCGATGTCACCGAAAACAAACCGGGCATCGCTCTGGCAGTGGACATTGCCCGTGAGATCAGGCAGCGCATTCACGACGAATTGCATCTCACGGCCTCAGCAGGTGTCTCTTACAACAAATTCTTGGCCAAGGTGGCATCCGATTTTCGCAAACCCAACGGACTCACCGTGATACATCCCGACCGTGCGTTCGACTTCATTTCCAACCTCCCCATCACCGATTTTTGGGGCGTAGGGCATAAAACAGCCTACACCATGCACCACATGGGCATCTTCATTGGGCAAGACCTGCGCCGATATTCGCTACTGCGGCTCACGCAGGTGTTTGGGAAAATGGGAGCCGTATACCATCAATTCGCCCGCGGCATCGACCTCCGTCCCGTCGTGGCAACGAGCATACGGAAGTCGGTGGGGTGCGAACGCACGTTTATGGAAGACACCAATCGCGCAGGAAGACTGCTCGACGAACTTCGGCTCCTTGTGCTCGAACTGTCCGGACGTTTAGCCCGGAAAGGTTTTAAAGGCAGAACGCTGACGCTGAAAGTGAAGTTCCACAATTTCATCCAGATCACTCGCAGCATCACAAAAGCCTACGAC
Organism: Prevotella sp. oral taxon 475; assembly: GCF_018127805.1. Taxonomy (NCBI): domain Bacteria; kingdom Pseudomonadati; phylum Bacteroidota; class Bacteroidia; order Bacteroidales; family Prevotellaceae; genus Prevotella; species Prevotella sp. oral taxon 475. The sequence goes on along the minus strand of NZ_CP072334.1, from coordinate 2,351,196 downwards.
CTCTGCACCGAAGCAGAACTTCTGCCGCTGGCAGAAAGACTTCTTGAAGAAGTGGATTATGCCGAACACCCTGTCAGACTGCTCGGATTGACCGTCTCCAACAGGCACGAGGAAGAGGAGAATCCCGCCCGAAGGTGGGTGGAACTGGAGCTACCGTTTAAAGAAGAGGAAGGGATGGAAGAGAGAAAAGACGGACCGTCGGCACCTTAAAAAATGCTCACGCCTTCCTATCTCTTAGCTTTTGCACGTTGTTTTCTTAGCTTTCGCATGTCATTTTCTTAGCTTTCGAGGTGCAAAAGCTAAGAGAATGGAATCTGTTTTGTAAACCATTGATAGTGAAGATGTTGCATCTTGATTTTGATGAGCGGCTTTTTTTGCTTATACTACGTATGTTGACATTTGTTTTGGGTTGTACTGATAAGGTTGGACAAGTTGGATGAGGGATGTTGAAGTGGGAGAAGACGAGAGTAGGAATCATGCAAGCGCGGCGGGACAGAAGGCTATTTTCTGTTCCGCCGCAGGATGTAGAGGGGATGAAAGATTAGTGAGTGGTTTTCAACTGTTTGACTTTCACACCCCGATAATCGACCACGCGCAGGCGAATGGTGGCACCGGCAGGCAACGTTTTGAGGGGAATGCTGAGATAGCCATGCACGGAATAATATTCGGGTACGCCGTTTTGGCTGTGCGACAGACGCAAGTAGACTGTGGGATGGCCGTTGGGCGCGGTGACAACCGAATCCAATACCACACCTATCTGCTGCCGTTTGTCTGAAAGTCCGCTCTGTCCGGTTTTGACATAAAAGCTGATATTCAAGTATTTTTTATTCTTTCCGATCCACGCACTTTCAAACGTCAGTGGGTCGGAAAGGGCTGTCTCGTCTGCCACAGGCTTCACTACGGGCACAAGAGAGAGGTTCACCAGTCGGACCATCGCTCCGCTGGGGTTGTAATAAAGCAGGGCTCTGTAGGCAGTATCGGCTACGGCAAGGCCCGCCATCTGCCTCTTTTGGACAAACCGAAGGGTGTCTCCCTCATCGCTCACGGCATAGTCTAAAAGGGAATGGGCTGTGGTATGCACCTCGGTAAAACGAGCCGTGAGATGCGAATACCGGCCGTCTCCCCACTCGTAGGTGTCGTGTTCGCAGGCGCAAAACAGAGAGCTGGCTACCAGCAGAAGTATTTTTGCGGACACAAGTAGGAGCGTTGCAGAGCGGAAATGGGAGAGATGCTTTTTCATTTTGCCGACAGATGGTTTTTATAAGGGTTGGCATACATCTCTAACAGGCACCGACGCAAGAAGGGTTCGTCTTTCTCTGGAAGGTCGATTTTGGAGAGTTGGTCTTCCACATACTGCTCGAAAGTAGACCGGTCTTGCGGTGTATAGTGGTGCTCCAACTGATGGGAGTCTGCCAAGAGGTCGCAAGCGATGAAGTTGTTGGGGTAGAATCGGTAGTTGAGAAAGATTTCCCGGTCGATGCGACGAGCGATGATGCCGAACAAATCGGCCTTGGGCGTGTTGCGATCGAGCGTGTCGAGGAAGCCGTCCAGACAGGGAGCGCATTGATAATGCACATATCCTTTATAGCCGAGGATGCCTGTCTGCATGCTTACAACATCATCTTGCGCACTTTTTTTGAAGCCGGGCACATCGCGTTTGAGTTGCATCTCCTGCGCCTTGAGGTAGTCGCAGGGGTCGAACTCATAAGAGATGGCCAGCGGAACGATGTGAAGTTCCTTCAGCCGATCTATCACATCTCCTTCTCCTTCCAGGGCCATCATCTTGAGAACGGCCTGCTGGGTGTGGTCGTCCGAGTCTTTTGCCCGGCCTTCTCGCTGGGCAATCCACACGTTTTCATTCTTCTTGCTGATGGCATAGTGCATGTAGGCCGAGAGGCGTTTGCTGGCTTCGAGCATCTGTCTGACGGGCAGATGACGCTCCACGACGAACGATTTGTTCACCCTAACGAGGTCTTTCACCCACGGCAGGGAGAGCAGATTGTCGCCGATGGCGATCTCGCAGGTGGTGGAAAAGCCGTTGTCAATGAGGAATTTGGCCAGGAAAGCCGAATCGAGCACAATGTCGCGATGATTGCTCACAAAGGTGTAGCGACGCGATGGGTCGATGGCGGTGCTGTCCATACTGCCACCTTTGCTCGCGGTTTCTAAAAGATGGGCGAGAAAGGGATAGGCAAACGTTTTCTGTACATCCATGCTTGTGCGACAGGAACGCAGCTTTTCGGCAAACGAAGGGAAAGGGATGTCGGGGAAAACATAGGCCATGGCCGACCTGAATTGGGCATCGGCCAGGAGTCGTTCGAAAGCTTCGGGCAGCTCGTTGGGCTCGAATGGACGGATGGAATCGAAGGAAGAAGGGTGGGTTAGTGACGGCATGAGGAAAGGAACTTAGAAACTTCTGAACTCGAAAAACTTAAAACTGATTCTCCACAATATCGGTGAGCACATCTTTTATGTCCAAGCCTGCGGCGCGAACTTGCTGTGGAATGAAACTTGTTGGCGTCATTCCAGGCGTTGTATTCACCTCGATCATGTTGATTTTATCCGTCCCGTCGGGTTCTTTTGAGAGGATATAGTCGATGCGAATAATGCCGTTGCAACGCAGGATGTCGTAGATTCGCGACGTTTCCTCTGCCACACGACGGGCCGTTTCGGGAGCAATTCGTGCGGGAGTAATCTCTTCTACCTGTCCGTTATACTTGGCATCGTAGTCGAAAAACTCGTTGTGACTCACTACTTCTGTGGCTGGGAAGACCACCGTTTTTTGCTTTGTCTTATAGCATCCCACAGAGATCTCCGTGCCATCGAGGAACGATTCGATCAGAGCCTCACTGCCTTCCATCAATGCTACACGAAGAGCTGGTGCCAATTGGTCTATGTTTTTTACCTTTGAGACCCCGAAACTCGAGCCGTCCGACGCGGGTTTCACAAAGCAAGGCATGCCGATCTCTCGTTCAATGCGGGCCTCGTCGATATTGCTTTCTTCTCCACGACATACCAATAGGTGCTTAGCCACGTTCACACCGAAGCCCCGAAGATAGTTGTTGAGCACATATTTGTCGAACGTCATCGCCTCTACCAGCACGCCACTGGTGGAATAGGGCATATGGATGAGCTCGAAATAGCCCTGCATGATACCGTTTTCGCCCGGCGTTCCGTGAATGGTGATGTAGGCATAATCGAAGAAAATCACCTCGTCGGCTTGCATAAAGGAGAAGTTGTTCTTGTCGATGCGCGCCGTTTGACCGTTGCCTAAGTCTACATGCCAGTCCATTCCCTTGACGTCGACAATGTAAACGTTATAGCGTTGCTTGTCGAAAAAAGAATAAAGCCCGTGCGCCGAACGCAGCGAAACGTTGTATTCAGACGAGTCTCCGCCACAAACGATGGCGATGTTTCTCTTCAAATCCTTCATATCCTGTTATCTTTTTTGAATTCAAATGTCTATTTACGAGTCTTTCGATCTCTTCTTTCGGCGACCAAGAACTCGGTAGAGGTCAGCCGATGCCTTTTATATAACTGCGCCATTTGTCAAGAAGCAGCTCCATATCCTGAGGCATGGGTGAGGTAAAATCCATCTGTCGGCCCGTGGAAGGGTGCACAAAGCCCAATGTTCGGGCGTGAAGTGCCTGCCGGGGACATAGCTTGAAGCAGTTGTGAATATAGGCTTTGTAACTGGAAGAACGTTCGCCGCGTAGGATTTCGGTGCCTCCGTATCGCTCGTCGCCGAACATCGGGTGCCCGATATGCTTCATGTGAGCGCGTATTTGATGAGTTCGACCCGTCTCGAGGATGCACTCTAAGAAAGTGACATAGCCGAAACGCTCCAGCACCCGGTAATGTGTGACAGCGGGTTTGCCCACCTCCGAGTTTGCCGGAAACACCGTCATGCGCAGCCGATCCTTAGGGTCGCGCCCGATGTTGCCCTCAATACGCCCCTCGTCTTCTGTGAAATTGGCCCACACCAAAGCGTTATAGCTGCGGTGAGTGGTTTTGTTGAAGAACTGCAAACCCAGTTTTCGCTTGGCCTCAGCTGTCTTGGCGACAACCAAGAGTCCGCTGGTGTCTTTGTCGATGCGGTGAACCAGGCCCACTTCAGGGTCGTTAGCGTCGAACGAGGGAAAGTCTTTCAGATGCCAAGCCACGGCATTGATGAGGGTGCCATGAAAGTTTCCGGCCCCCGGATGCACCACCATTCCCGCCGGTTTGTCGACCACCATGAGATCATTGTCTTCGTAAACCACGTCGAGCGGGATGTCTTCTGCCGCGATGGTGTTGTCGTGTCGCGGCCGATCGAGCATTAAGGTGATGATGTCTTCAGGACGAATCTTGTAGTTGCTCTTCACCGACCGACCGTTCACCTGCACGAAACCGGCCTCTGCAGCCTTCTGAATGCGGTTGCGACTGCTGTGTTGCAGTCGTTCGGTCATGAAACGATCGATGCGCATGGGCTCCTGTCCCCGGTCTACAACGATGCGCAGATGCTCGTAAAGCAGCCCCGTCTCGTCGTCCTGTTCTTCGATTTCCTCTATATATTCAGCCATCTCGGTGTCTTGATTGTCGCCTCTAAGGCGTGGTGGGAGGGTTGCGATGGTCGGGCCGAGTGGGTGTTTCTGTAGGTGGAACAACATCGAATTCGTCCACCTCTCCTTCGCCTTCCATCTCCTCTTTCCCTGCTTCTGCGGGGTCTACGTAGTCGATGGTAGAATCGGAAGCCGACCTTGAGCCATTGCCCACTAAGATGATGACTACTGCATCAACGGGAATTCGGTCGCCGGCCACGCGATGTCGACCGTTCACCACGATGCCATAGACCCAGTCTTTCTCGCCTGTTACAAACTGTGGTGTGCCCACTTTGAAGCCCATTGCCGTGAGTTTGGCCATAGCTTCGCGCAGCGAACTGTTGTCAATGATGTCGGGAAGGGTGATGGTGGGTGTCTTAGCGGAGTTGACAATGACATAAATCACATGTCCCGACTTCACCTTATCGCCCGCCGGAGGCGACTGTTCGAGGATGCAATCGGGCGGAAGCGTCTTGACGTAGCCTGTGTCGGTCACTTCGATCCGAAGTCCTCGGTCGGCTAAAATCCGCTCAGCGTCGGCAAACAGCTTGTGTCTGACATCGGGAATGACAATTGCTTCGCCGTGATGGGTGTACATATCGAGACCAATTTTTAGCCCGACGCATAGCAATAGCACCACCGCAGCCATTGCGAGGAGATTTCCCCACAAGTATTTGCTGGCGAATTTCCCGAAAAATTCAGACGACTTCATGCTTCCTCTTTTCTTGAAGGCAAAGGTAGTGCAAATCAAAGAGACCACAAAGAAAAAGATAAAAAAAGACGACTGCTACATACACATGCCGCAGTCGTTGAAAAATTTAAGAGAGTTTAATAAATACAACAAGAGTTTCCTCCTGTTCATATGAATAGATTCAAAAGACAGACACCAAGCCTCTTATCGCAAGTGAGATGATGTCTGCTCTCTTCTCGCGCCTCAAACAGCAACGCATTTTGCTGCATACGGAGGGAGAAAGAGAGGTTGTCTAAAGTGTAACTGTCTGCAAAGGTAGGAAATAAAAACAAGAATAAGGCGTAAATGGAGCAACAAAATGATTGAAATAACAAAATTTGTGTTAATCAAACAAAAGATTCGTGCTTCAAGTTGATGCCAGAGGCTTTTGTCGATTGTTGTTCGGACGCAGTTGGAATGGCGATGAAAACTGTTCCAGGCAAACGTCATACAGAGCTGCACTCGGTAGCAATCATCCGGCCAAAGTCTCAGGTCTTAACCTTATTTATCTATTCGAAGGGCTTTCTTTAACGCCTCTCCTTTTGGTCATCTATAGATAATTGACGGGAAAATAGAACATTATACCAGATAAAATAAATAAAATTAGTCTCTGCTTGCGACCGAAAACACCGCATTCGGGCTCTCTAAAAGTCGGTGATGGCGATACCATCTCTTAGAGATGAGACGGTAAAAGCTAAGAAAACGCACATCAAAAGCTTAGCTTTTGCATTGCGAGGGATGAAAAAATAGACAGGAATAGCTTTGATGCGACGCTAAGAGATTGAAGGTAAGGTATTTAGATAACGTTTGAGTGAAGTGACGAAATACGCGCCTATTTTCGGACAAAGAAAAAGTTTTGTGCAAAAATGGGCGTGGTTTGACCTCTTGATGCCGCAGTTTTAACACTTCGATGATAGGTATTTCGTGTGATTTTTAACAGAAGCTTTTCCCGTCTGTCCATTTGTTTTGGCCCCGAATGACCGTCAATAGGAGGGTGGATGGTTCCCTTAAAACAACAAAAAAACGATGGGCCGACCGCTGAAAACGGACGGCCCATCGCCTGTCGGTATATCGAGCAGGAAAAGAAATACGCTTTTCTTGTTGCTCGAGAAGTGTGCGTCTATCCTCTGATCATGGTGAGGATCATCTTGAAACGCTGGTGAGCGTGCAACGCATGGGGGTGGTTGGCAGGCATGATAATCATCTCGCCCGCTTTAACGGTATGTGCCACGCCGTCGATTCGCACTTCGGCCTCACCGTCGATCACCTGTACGGTGGCATCGAAAGGGGCGGAATGCTCGCTCAGGCCTTGACCTTCGTCGAAGGCAAAGAACGTGATGCTGCCTGCTTGGCTATGTGCAAACTCTTTACTAACGATGCCGCCGTCGGCATAATCAATCACATCGTTCGGTCGAAGCACTGTGGCTTTCTCAATTTTCTGGTCCATAGGGATGGTTTTATGAGGGTTATTAAATGTGGAAAACTATCTATGGACTGATGAGGCAAACACTATACCAAAAAACAAGGATCACATTTGTGACTGAAAAACGAGGAGGGTTTCGATAAATTTGTCTACATTTGCAGTCGATGGAACAGAAAACATTAAAAGCATTGAGCCTGTGCCCGCTGTTCCGAGGCATCTCCTTGGGACAACTGGAAGCCACGATCGACAGTGTAGGTTACAAGATACTGAAGTTCGACAAGAAAGATATTTATATTCTTGCCGGTATGCCTTATCGGCACGCCGACATCGTTATCGAGGGCGAAATGGTGGCCAGGATGGTGAGTTTGTCGGGCAAATCGGTGGAAGTAAGCCGGTTGAAGCAGGGCGACATCGTGGCTCCGGCCTTCATCTTTGCCAAAGACAATCTCATGCCGGTGAGCGTTGAGACGGAAACGGCTACTGTGATCCTGCGCATGTCGATAGCAGGTTTCGAGCGTTTGATAGACACCGATCCCGTGTTGCGGCATAATTTTATTCAGGCTCTCTCGGACATTGACGTGTTTCTCACCAAGAAAATGCGCATTCTCAGTCTTTTCACCGTGCGCGAGAAGGTGTCCTATTTCATTAAAGAGGCCGCAGGCAAACAGGGATCTAACGTGGTGCAACTGGACAAGTCGCGGCAGGAGATAGCCGAGAGTTTCGGCATCCAGAAGTTCTCTTTGCTGCGCACCATGTCCGAACTTTCTGATTTAGGAGCCATCAAAGTGGAAGGCAAGAAGATCACCATTCTCGATCGGAGCAAGCTTTAATCTCATTAGTAGCTGAAAAGAGAGGCAGAACCCGCGGGTTCTGCCTCTCTTTTGATTGTTGAATCGTACTTACAAGTTGGCAAAGAAATGCCAACCGATACGATAATAGCCCGTTAATGCTTCTCCAACCATCTTTTGCCTTGAGGGGTCAAGCTAAAAAGAATGAACAAAAGACAAGGTATGCCATAGACAATGGCTACAAGATATACTCCCATTTCTACTTTCCTCCTTTCTGTTGATTGCTACTTAAGAGAATGAGACCGGCTATCAACGCAATGAAAGACAAGGAGATACCAACGATATAGATGGCCAATTTATCCACCAAATCTTTAAACAGCGATGTGATGACAACGCCGGTGATGATGTATTTGGATACATCAATGAGATAATTTCCAGGTTTCTCTTTCCACATATCATCAAGTGCTGATAGCTGCAAAGATAGCGATTGTTTCGGCGTTTGCCAAGTTTTGGCAGAGAAATACCCACTTTTTACATCGGATCTACATCATAATACACCTGTAGAGCAGCGTAACGCTTGTCTTGCAAGAGGGTCGTTTGGGCATATCGGAGGCACTCCCGCACGCGGTTGCCATCGAGTTGTGGTTCGATTTTGATGATCAGTTTGCGGATATGGAGGGTTTTTACGCGTGCCACGGCAGGCTTGTCGGGGCCCAAAACTCTACTGCCGAAGAACTGTCTGAGTCTGCTTCCCATCTCCATGGCAGCCGTCTCGACAAGAGGTTCCTTATTGTGCTTCATGTAAACGGCAATCAACCGGTAGAAAGGCGGATAGTGAAAGTGGCGGCGTTCGTCTGCGAGGTCGTTGAAGAAAGCCTCGTAATCGTTGCGAACCACTTGCGAGATGACGGGCAGGTCGGCGTTGGCCGTTTGCAGGAAAACCAGTCCCTGCCGGCCCTTTCTACCAGCCCGACCGCTCACTTGAGCCATCATCATGAAAGCATATTCGTAGGAGCGGAAGTCGGGAAAGTTCAACATCGAGTCGGCATTGAGGATGCCCACGACGCTCACACGGTCGAAGTCAAGGCCTTTGCTAATCATCTGCGTCCCGATGAGCACGTTGGTGCGTCCCGAAGAGAAATCGGCGATGAGGCGTTCATAGGCATTTTTGGTGCGCGTCGTGTCGAGGTCCATGCGGGCTACGCGTGCTTCGGGAAAGATTTCGACCACCTGGTCTTCAATCTTCTCAGTGCCATACCCCCGTCCGCGCAGATCGGTTCCGCCGCAATTGGGGCATTCCGAGGGAGGGGTATAGGTGAAACCGCAGTAATGACAGGTGAGTTGGTTGAGCGTTTTGTGTAGGGTGAGCGACACATCACAGTTGGTACATCGCGGCACCCACCCACAAACACGACACTCGATCATCGGTGCGAAGCCGCGTCGGTTTTGAAAAAGAATCACCTGTTCGCCTTTCTCCAAGGCCGAACGCATAGCGGCGAGCAGTGCAGGTGAGAACGCGCCGTTCATCATTCGTCGTCGGCGCAGGTCTTTTACGTCAATGACACGAATTTCGGGAAGGGCAATATCCTGATAGCGCGACGTGAGTCGAACCAGTCCGTACTTGCCTTTCAGTGCGTTCTGATAGCTCTCTGCCGAGGGCGTAGCTGTGCCTAAAAGCGTTTTGGCACCGTATTGCTGCGCCAGAACGATGGCAACCGACCGGGCATGATACCGCGGAGCAGGGTCTTGTTGCTTAAAGCTCGTTTCGTGTTCTTCGTCGATAATGACCAGTCCCAACCGTTGGAATGGTAGGAAAACTGCACTCCTCGCCCCTAAAATCACATCGTAGGGCGAATCGGAGAGCTGTTTTTGCCAAATCTCCACCCGTTCGGCATCGCTATATTTCGAGTGATAGATGCCCAGTCTGCTACCAAAAACGCTCTTCAATCGTGACATCATCTGCACCGTGAGCGCAATCTCGGGCAGTAGATAGAGCACCTGTTGGCCCTTCTGCAAGGCCTGGGCGATGAGGTGAATATAGATTTCTGTCTTGCCGCTGGAGGTGACACCGTGGAGGAGAACAACATTTTTCTTTAGGAATTGGAACCGAATCTGATTGTAAGCCTCGAGTTGCGCCTCGTTGAGCGATTTGATTCGGTCGAGTTGTTGCGGACGATGATCATTCAGTCGGCCCACCTCTTTCTGATAAGTATAAAGAATGCCGCGATCTGTCAGAGCCTTGAACGCGGCCAGTGAACAGCGACTTTCGTTCATCACCTCTTCGCGTGTCACCTCGGAAAGAGGCTTTTGCGGCATGTCTCCGACCGCCGAATCCCAGTGAGACAGCCTCAGAAAGGCCTCCAACACCTGCCGCTGTCGCTGCGCTCGGGCGAGCATATCCAGGGCGAGGTGCAGACTTTTCTCGTTGCTAAAGGCCTTAGTCAGTCCCACATACCGTTCCGTCTTGGGTCGGAAGCCCTCCTCGGCCTTCAGTCCGGCAGGCAAAGCCACTTTGTAAACCTCGCCCATCGGCGCGAGATAATACTTCGAGAGCCACTGCCACACAGCCCATTGCTGGGGTAGGAGCATCGGTTTTGTGTCCAATATCTGCATGACAGGCTTCACCTCGAAGGCGGGTGGGGCGTCGTGAACCCTCGCCACCAAGGCCGTATAGGTCTTCGATCGGCCCAGAGGCACCAGCACCCGCACGCCCATCTCCACGCCCCGGCTCATCGCATCGGGGAGCGAATAGGTGAAAAATCCCTCCAGAGGCAGAGGCAACACAACATCTACGTACCGCATAACGAGTGCAAAGGTAAGAGATTTCGATGAGAAGTGAGACGACTGAATCGATTGACGAGTTGGCAGATTGAGCAGCACGCACGTTGAAAACGAGAAGAATCGGCGTGAATTATTGCAATCGATGCGTAGCGCGACAGGAGGCCATGCTACGCGCAGCCATCATTCGAAATGGCGGAAGTGACCTCCCGAGGTGCGGGAGGTCATCTCCCGTGTGTCGGGAAGTCATCTCCCGCACCTCGGGAGGTCATCTCCGCCAAACAGGGAGGAACTCTCACCGACCGACAGAGAGGAAAAAGACCGACAGAAGCACAGAAAAGGCACGCGAAGGACGGAAAAACCGGTGACAAACGAGCGCAGAACCCGGATGATTCCCTATCTTTGTAGCTGTTCAATCCTTTTATATATCATCAAGATGAATCTACCTACCCACATCAAATTATCTATGTTGCCGACCCTCGTCCTGAGTGCAACGGCCACCAAGGCGGCGGAACAGACTGCTCAAGCACGACCGAACATTCTCTATATCATGTGCGACGACCATTCGATGCAAACCATCAGCGCGTATGGAAGTCCCATCTCCAGGCTCGCCCCAACGCCCCATCTCGACCGATTAGCTCGTCGGGGCATGTTGTTCAACTCGTGTTTCGTGGAGAATTCGCTTTCCACCCCGAGTCGCGCCTGCCTGATGACAGGGCTTTACAGTCATCAAAACGGACAGCGGCAGCTGGGCGAAGGCATCGACACCACCCGTGTTTTCTTCTCGGAACTGCTGCAAAAGGCGGGCTACACCACGGCCGTCGTCGGCAAGTGGCACATGCACTGCCGACCCAAGGGGTTTGATTTCTACCACATCCTTCGCGGTCAAGGCCATTACTATAACCCTGTTTTCTGCACCACAGGCCAGTATGACCACTACAAAGAGGAAACGGGCTATGCCACAACGCTCACCACCGATCATGCCATTCGCTTTCTCGAGCATCGCGACAAGTCGAAACCCTTCTGTCTGTTGGTGCACCACAAGGCACCGCACCGCAACTGGATGCCCGAGGAGAAATATATGAATCTGTATGCCGATGTGGAATTTCCGCTCCCCGACACTTTCTGGGACGACTATGCCACACGAGGTTCGGCCGCACGAACGCAGAAGATGCGCGTGGACGACGACCTGCGAATGATTCAAGACCTGAAGGTGCCCGAGACGCTCGATGCCACCGATGCCGAGAGTCTTGATTCGTATTACGCTCTCATGGGCGAAGTCAATCGATTCACGCCGCAGCAACGACTTGCCTTCGATCGCTACTATATGCCAAGAAACAAACGGCTGCTCGAGGCTAAACTCACGGGTCGGGAATTGGTGAAATGGAAGTATCAGAACTATATTCGAGACTATGTAGCCGTGATACACTCGGTAGATGAGAGTGTGGGACGCCTGCTCGACTATCTCGAACAGCACGACTTAGACAAGAACACGATCGTTATTTACACCTCCGATCAAGGCTTCTACATGGGCGAGCACGGATGGTTCGACAAGCGTTTTATGTACGAAGAGTCGATGCACACACCGCTCATCATCAGCTTTCCGGGGCATATCAAGGAGGGGGCTGTCTGTCATCAACTGGTGCAGAACATTGACTTTGCGCCCACCTTCCTCTCCCTGGCCGGCGTGAAGCAACCCAAAGAGATGCCGGGGCGCACGATAGAACCTCTCTTTGCAGGCACGACGGTGAAAAATTGGCGAAAAGATCTCTATTATCATTACTACGATTACCCCACTTATCACCTCGTGCGCAAACACGACGGCGTGCGAACCGAACGCTATAAGCTCATCCACTTCTATGGGAAAGGCGGCGACAGAGCTGTTCAGGAAAACAAATTCCAGCGCATGCCGGGCACAAGCGAATATGGCACCTACCAGGCTTTGAAGGCTATCCACTATTTTCGCGACGATGCCGACGTGGACTATTACGAGCTGTACGACCTGCAAACCGACCCTAACGAGCTGCATAACATCTATGGACAGAAAGGCACAGAGGCCATCACTCGCCAACTCATGAAACGCCTCCGGCAGTATCGCAGGGAACTCCGTGTAGACGAATGATGGAACGAATCAACCACCAGGCCTTCTCTCATCCGCTCTATGTGATGCTCAAACCCGTGGGCGCACATTGCAATTTGGCCTGCCAATACTGTTATTATTTAGAGAAAGCTCATCTCTACGGTCATCTTCCGCAGCACGTGATGAGCGAAGAACTGCTCGAACGGTTCACCCGTGAGTATATCGAAGCCCAAACCTCCTCCGATATCCTCTTCACCTGGCACGGCGGAGAACCTCTGATGCGCCCGCTCTCGTTCTATCGAAAGGCGGTGGAACTACAGCGCAGATACGCCGGAGGGAGAAGAATCGATAACGCTCTACAAACCAACGGCACGCTTCTCACCGATGAATGGTGCCGATTCTTGAAGGAAAACCACTGGCTGGTGGGCATCTCTGTCGACGGACCACAAGAGTTTCACGACGAATACCGCCTGACACAGAGTAGAAAACCCTCTTGGCTAAAGGTCATGAACGGTATCCGACTGCTCAAAAAATACCGTGTGGAATGGAATGCCATGGCCGTTGTCAACGATTTTAATGCCGACAATCCTCTCGAATTCTATCATTTCTTTAAACAGCACGGTTGCACCTACCTGCAATTTACTCCCATCGTCGAACGCATTAAGGCGCATCCAGACGGTCGGCATCTGGCCTCTCCGCACGATGATGAGGCCTGTGCCATCGCCCCTTTCTCGGTGTCGGCCGAGCAATGGGGTCGCTTTCTCTGTGCCATCTTCGACGAATGGGTGCGGCACGACGTCGGGCGCGTCTTCGTTCAGCTCTTCGATTGCACGCTGGCCAACTGGATGGGCCTTTCTCCAGGCTGTTGCGTGTATGCCGAACACTGTGGACACGCTGGCGTGATGGAGCAGAACGGCGACGTCTATTCCTGCGACCACTTCGTCTTTCCCGAGTATCGGCTCGGCAATATCTATCAAAACACCCTCATCGAGATGCTCTACGGCGAGCAACAACAACGTTTCAGTCTGCTCAAACACCGCTCCCTGCCGCAGCAATGCCAAGAGTGCGACGTGTTGTTTGCCTGTCACGGCGAATGTCCCAAAAACCGTTTCGCACACGATCGCTATGGAAATCCCGGTCTCAACTATCTTTGCGCCGGCTACCGCCGCTTCTATCGCCACACCGCCCCTTATATGGACTTCATGAAAGGAGAACTTCTTCACCAACGTCCGCCGGCCAATGTGATGATTCATGCCGACGAAATTGGTCGTCGTTGCTAACCATTCCGCCTCTCGTCACTCTCTTCAACTCCATTGAGGTTGGTCTGTTTTGACGGTTCATTCCTCTAACCCAGAAGGTCAAAACAGACCTCCAATCCCTTAATTGAGGGACTCGGAGAAACCAAACCCGATAAGATGGTTCTCTATTCGGCTCGTTGAGACAGGGTCGACTCGTTCCGTTTGTCAAGCCTACCCTACCAACAGATCGACCGTTATGCGATTGTTGACGCAAAAATATTTGAGATTGAACCCGAACAAATAGGGATGCAGGCCCATCACAATGCGATTGTTAGCACAAACGTATTTGAAATATATTTTTAGCCGGTGTTACAAAGAACATTCCATTTTCTTAGCTTTCGAGTTGCAAAAGCTAAGAAAATGGAATGTGAAAGCTAAGAAAATGCATTACAAAACCTTAGCTTTTAAAAGATGGTTTGTAAGCTGCTGTGTCTCAATGTCTTGTAGAGGCAGGTTCGTTTCTTGAAAAGTTGATGAGCTATGAATAAGAATGGTATGCTTTGCTGCCTTATATAAATAACGTGAGTTCGACGAATTCAGAACAATGCAAGCTGTGTATCAATGGTCCTTTGTAAATTGATACACGGTTTCTTTGGAAACAGGCAATAGGCAGCAATAGCCCCTAATAAGTTGACGATGAAATTGTCAAAGCATCTATGCCTGGAGTGTTCCACTTGTGCAATGTTCTTAAGTTCATCATTCACCGTTTCTATAATGGCTCTTTTTCTGAGTAACAGCTTGTCAGAAACACTCATTAAAGCTCCTTTCATGTTACTTTTCAACCTGGTAACAAGCTGTATTCCGTCAACGAAAAGCCTTTGAAAGAGGTTCTTGCCGATGTACCCCTTGTCACCGAACAGCCTACCTTGTATGAACTCGATAAAAGCTTTGTACTCCAAAGGTTTACGGTCATCAACATCTCCCGGCGTTATCATAAAGTTGAGAAGTTCTCCTTTCTCATTGCAAATCAAATGCAATTTGAAACCGAAGAACCAACCCATAGAGCATTTTCCTCTTTGGGCTATGCCTTTGAAAACTTTGTGAATATGTATTCTTTGGTTCTTGCAGACACGCAATAGTGTACTGTCAACAAAGCTTATGCCCGTGCATTTTCCCAAGAGGACCTTCTTGATAAACAAGGTTAAGGGTACGGCTACCTCCCTTTCCAATTCTACTAAACGGTTATAAGAAACAACATTGGGAAACAGATGGTGAAGATGCTTGCATACTTTTTCAAGATAGAAATGTTTAAAGCAGCGATAACCGGAGTCGTGGAAAAGAATCATTATCATCATGACTTCGGCCTTTGACATCGTGGAACTGCGATGATATTTTCTTTTCCCGGCAGGTTTTAGCGTATATTTTGCCGTCATAGCATCAAAAAACTTGCAGAAGTCGTCTGCCATACAAAATATTTCAGTAACTTTGGATAGGAAAGCGACAACCCTTTATACAAGAGTGTTCCATGCGATTGGTTGATTTTCGGGTAACGATTTGGCAACCGTTCCTTTTGCTATGTTCTGCTTTGTTTTGCTTGCAAAGAACTCTTTATGTGAGCAAAGATAGTAAGATGTTTGGAAAACTCAAAACATTCGTAGGGCAAAACTTGTACAAAATGCTTTGAAATGTTGTAAAATACCCAACAATGGGGATTGTATTAAATATAAAAATTGCCTATCTTTGCAAAATAACTTATCTAATCTAATTTAATATGGAATTAATGAGAAAATTTACAGTATTAGGAATTATTGCTTGTGGGCTAATAAATTTGTATTCCTGCACTACACAAGAAAGTTTTGAAGAAGCAACAGACAGCAGTTTCTTAAACCTTTCTCAAGAAGAGTATATTAGTATAGCGTTTGAACATCCAAAAGAAATAACAGAGGACCAAGCGATAACTCTTGTCAAAGACTTTTCGGGGAAACAAGCGACAAGAAGTATATCTCAATCCCCTATCATCGAAAAGAAGTACTATATTGGTGGAATTTCTTCCAAAAGCGTAGAAGACACAGTTTCTTCCATCCCTATATATCAGTTAAAATTATCAGAAAAAGAAGGGTTTGCTCTTGTTGCTGGGGATGAGAGGTTTGCAACAGTTATTGCATTCGCTGAAAAAGGTAATTTAGCGGATACAACACAAAATAAAAGTGTTGCTTTGATGGTAAGGGAAGCAGAAAATGCCATCAAGAGCAAATTGCGTTATTATAATGCTATTAGAGACTCTCTTCATGATAAAACATTATGTAAACTTAAAACTGCTTTTCATACAAATGACATTACATATCATGATGTGAAAGAAAAAATAAAGGTAGTCCAAACACCTCTTACTCGTGGGCAATGGATACCTGAACCAACAATGGGGATTTTGGTAAAAGAAGTTAAGCCCATGTTGCGTACAGAATGGGGACAAAATAGGCCTTACAATAATGAACTTGGATATATTAATAATGATATTCCAAAGGTTGTTGGATGTGTGGGGACGGCTATTGCCCAGATTGTTGCACATTATGAGGCGATGTCTTCTGTATATGGTCATACTTTAGATTGGAATTTAATAAAAGAACGCGCAGGCATAGATGCCTTAACGGATGATGATATTCAACACCAAGTCGCACTGCTTTGCAAGCATGTTGCATACGGCATCAAAACAGAATGGAATATGGATGGAACAGGCGGTGCCTCCATGACTAATAGTCATAAATATTTGGAAACAATGGGAGTAACTTTTAATTTGGGAAAAAGAAATAAAGGATATGATATGGATGCGGCCATAATAATTGCATCTTTAGACCGCGGTTGTCCTGTGTTGATAACAGGAGATGAGGAGCCTTCCGAAACAAGAAGTTCTGGAAATAAGAAAGGGGGACATTGCTGGATTTTAGACGGTTATCAGGTACGGACGCGTTCTACCCCAACAAAACTAAAGGCAATGATAAAATCACACGATGTCTATGTTCATGCCAATTTTGGTTGGAAAGGATATGCAAGTGGATACTATATGGTTGACAGAAATGAGACTTCACTCTCTTTCGATACAAGACCGGTAGAAGGACATTATAATCAAAGACTTCGCTTATTTCCGATGGTAAAAAGGAAATAATTCCAAATTCATTTCACACTTTCTAATGATTGACAGTTATTATGGGTAGATATTTTAGATTCTCTTTGGCCTGCCTTTTGTTTGCATTTATAATAAGTTGCACCTCTTCTGATGAGGATAAGAAGTTGACTTTTCAATTGGATAAACCTTATAGGGAAATCATGCAAGGCTCTACGCTCCGTGTGTTCATCACGAGTGGCAGTGGAGACTTGCAGATAAGCAATTCCAATGCGTTTAAGGACTATGCTAGAATTGCCTATGCGAGAACTCCCGAACAGGCAGGGCATGTAGGTGTTCTTTCAATCCAAGCCCTGCAAGTGGGAGAATTTCAGGTCTCACTGACCGACAACCTCACAAAGGAAAGACAGCAACTGACCGTTAAAGTCCTCCCGCCTTATCTGTTACTGGAAATTCACGAAGGCTCAGACCCTGTATGGTCAATAGGAAGCGGAGTTTCGGGACTTTTCCTTGTCCAGAACGCAGCGCATTCTTTTTATCTGTGCCGTTACACCCCTACTGTATATCGGCATGTCGGGCCTGCCGTTCTCTCGGGGGTATATGAGATTGTCATGAAAGACGGCATTCCGACGAACTTGCGCCTGAAAAGCAAGAAACAGGAGTTTGTCCGTGATTTCACCCTAACAGTGAAAAATAAGAAAGAGGCTTTGGAAAGGCTTGGGAAATTAGGAAAGCTCGGCCTACTTCCGGATGAAGAGAAATTCATCTATCCTGTCTTTCTTGACGAGCATGACATGGAAGAGCATATCATGGCGGAAATATCTTATAAGGAAGCAACCTTGCCTGAAAAGGTCATGGAATGAGATGCAGAAAACAAGGAGCATGCGGAGACATGGTTACAGCCTGACTCCCTTGCTCCTGTTTTCTTTTGAGGAAAGGATGGACGTCTGTCTGATTTTCTCCCACTGCCCCTTGAACCATGCGGCAATCGGCACTCTATCCACAAGCAGGTCGAGTATGGTCTTGCCTTCCTTCTCCGTCCTACCCACCTGCAAACGAACCTTCTCAGCGGCGAACGAACGCCTGTATTCCTCCGACCGCAGTTTTCCCGTAACAACGAGAACTTTGCCTTGCAAGAGTTCGTCCGTGTATTTCTCGGACAATCCAACCGAACGGCAAAGCCTTTCTATCTTGAGAAACTCGGCAAGCATGGGAAACCACTCCTTCGCCTTGTCGACGATGCGCCTGAGATTGCCGATTTCTCGCTGATGCTGCTCCGATGCTCGCAATCGCTCTGCGGTGTGGCTGTCTTTCATATTCTGCATATCCATGCGCATCTGTCCAATGTTCTCTTTCAGTTCCGCCACCTCACCGTGCAACTGCCTGTTCTCGCTTTCGAGCCTGCTCATCTTGTTGCTTCCCAAAAGAGAACCAATTCCGTTGAGTGCTGCGGTGGCAGTCCTGGCAGCGGAGTTCTTCAGTTCCACCGTCTTTGTCTCTGCCTTGATGCGTGCGAGTTCCTGCTTAGCTTTCTCTGCCTCTGCTATGATGCGCCGTGCTTCTGCCTCCCTTGCCAACAAGTTAGCGATGTTCGCCTGTATGTCCTCACCCTGTATGATAAGGTTGCGATAATATTCATGCGTGGAGAGGTGCTTGGCAACCGAGCCTCTGATGCCTCTTTTTAGCCCGTACTTTGCCATGTGATCGCCATAGCTATCCTGATAGCGTATAAGATTGGCACGGCTCATCACTTCATCTGCACACAGGCGTGGGGCAGGTGCTTTTACCTTGTACTTGCGCTTCACATTTTCTTCCTTTTTCTGCTTCCTACGTTCTCCCTGTACTATCGGCACGATAGTGGCATGGATATGCGGTGTTTCCTCGTCCATGTGCAAGACTGCTGAAACAAGATTATCTGCTCCATAGGTTTCCCTCAACCATTTTACATTGTCCGCACACCACTCATCGAGTTTGCCCTCACCCTCCACGCGTGCCATGTCCTCGTGTGTGCCGCTCAATACAATTCGTATTGCCTGCACTTGGTTCTTTCCAATCTTACGTTTCAGTCCCGCCGTGTCAAGGCGGTGGCGTATGGCTAACGTGCGGTTGCACACGCCGTCGGGAAACATTATTAACTCACGGTTTAGATGCGTCCTCGTTGGGTCTGTGTTCTTTGGCACAATGGTGCGCTCGATATGTGCCGACATTCCGCTGTCAGCTCCCTTTGCCTTTTCCAAATGCAATACACAATATCCCATGATGTTATCGTTTTATAGTTGTCGTCTTTTGTCTTTTATATTTCTGATTTTATCGGTGAGAAGAAAAATGAAATGTGTTTCGGCTTGCCCGTTCCTTCATGCCGACAGGCTCGGCAGGGGTGTCCAGAGGGGTGCAACCCTGTTGGCTTATTGGAGGATTTTTAGCGGACACGGAGTGAAGCGTTAAGAAAATCCCCTAATAAGCTACGGTATTTTCTCTTTTGAAAATATCCGTACCGTGCTTACCACGTGGGCATTTGCCCCTGCCACTTCTTTCCCTTATAACCTGAAGTCCCCACGGTTTCTCCATCGGTGCTGCCGATTGGACTTGTTTCTCCGAAGGCATACTTGGACTGCACCCGAATATCTGAATACTCTGCATGCTTGGAAATACAGAATGCACGGCTTGCCGTGACTGCCTTTTTCTGTTGCTTATATCAGCGTGTCTTGCCTGTTCCGTTTCAGCCTGTAATGCCACTGCCGTTTCCCACCGAAGTCGGAGTGATGAAAATTCTGATGAATTGATGAATGTCGTTCCAATAATCTGGAAATCAACATAATATGCTTTCATCATGCCCTCATCAAGCCGCTTGTCAAAGTGGAGTTTCATCATTTCCGATTCCTCTATCCCTGCATTTCCTCCAACTGCTTCCTGCCGATGGTGTAGAAACGCCCCGTGCGCCTAATCTCCGTATATGGGCGCATGTTGTCATAGCTCGGCTGGCAGGTCGTATAGGTGAGCGTGTTTTCGGCAGGAGTGAGTTTCCATATATCCTGCACGATACGCCTTACCTGCGTCCTGTCCGTCCTGCAGCCTGCGCAGTTCAGCAGAAGGAGCATGTCGTTGATGCAGAAGGAGAAAGCGTCCGCTTTCATGCAGTCCATGACTTCAAGGCAGGTTTCCGCCATCTCCACTTCCGTCCTGTTGCGGTTGCTCCGTATAATCCTGATCAGGGCTTGCGTGTGGATGAGTTCGGGACTGAACCACATGCGGCTCTCTTTTTTCGTGGAGAGCGTGCGGTGCTGGAGAAAATAGAGGAAGGCGGGTATTTCCTCCTTTACCCTTTGCAGGAAGTCCGTGTCATCCTTTTCTATCCTCCCCACCTTCCTCACCCAATAGCGTGTCTCTCCTGTGTCGATTATGACGGGCAGACGTTCGTTGTTGGAGCATAGTACGAACTTGGCGAAGAATGAAATCTCGTCCCTGTCCTTGCCCTTCGCCTCCACCTTGTAGGAAAGGGTGGTGCTGAGGTTCTTGAGCCGCTCGCTGTCCTCCCTGCGGTCGAGAAGCACCTCGTCCACGAGGATGAGCAGTTTCCCTGCCCAGTCCGAGTTGAACTGACTTCGGAAGTCCTCGTTGGTGTTGAAGGTTACATTGCCCCCGAAGAGGGCTTTGAGGAAGTTGAGGAACGTGCTCTTGCCCGTGTTGCGTTCCTCTGATACGAGCAGCAGGATGGGCAGTTTCTCTATGGGATGCAGGTAGAGCAGTTGCAGGTAGTCCATGCCAAGTTCGTACTGTCCTCCGAAGATGTGCCTTGCCAATGCCTTGATATGGGGGAACACGCCTTGCTTCGGCTGATGTCCCGTCGGCTCGTAGAGGTTGAGGAAACTGCCTACTACGGGCTGATAGTTCACATGGTCGGGGACGGTACAGAAACCGTCATACTTCGGGACGGTCGCCAGATAGTCCCTGCCGTAGTCCTGACGGAGCGTCTCGTTGTTCCATACGATGCGCTTCCTTACAAAACCACCTCCGATGAGAGGCATGTCTGCAAGTTTGTAGAGCGTTGTGCCCACACGGACGAAAGCCCCGTCCTTTTTTCTTTTTTCGGGCATATCTTCCAGCAGCCCGTCATTGTTTTTCTTATCCATTTCTTTCTTGCTTAAATGATTGATATATAGCATCGTGCAAAGTTACGGACATCGTTCCGAAAACTACTTGTGAAGAATGGCGCGGAACGGTGAAAGAAAAACGGAACGGAATAAAAACAGGGGAAGCTGGGAGGTGCAGAGCAAGATTTGAGGGAATAGGAGGATAATTTGGTAGGATTTGTCGAGGGTTGCTGAAAAAGGGAAAATCCCTTTTCCTTTCATCGTTCGCAAGCGTCTGATGATATGTTGATGAACCTGCAATCGCTTGATATTCAATCATATTATATCAATATTCATCAATTCATCAAAATAAAAGAAGTTGTGTTCGGTATGTTTTTCTTTTCCCGGCAGTCCTATACGACTCGTTCCTGACTATTATCCCTGCCCTTCAACCACCCAAAAAGAAAAAGGTTTATCCCCTTGTGTCGATGGGGATAAACCTCTATAAACCTCTGTCAAGGTGTTTCAGCAGGGACTGCCTGTCTGTTCAGGAAGGAGCATGACAAACCTTTCGTGCCGTTCGGTCAGCATTGCGACGACATGCTTCCGAAGCCTTTTTGCCCTTTGCGACTTGATGCGGAACGCAAGGGCTATGACCATTTCAAGGCTGTACGCATCAAGCCAGTGCCCCTCCGCTATCTTGATGTTCCTCTCTGCCGTGCAGGGATGCAGCAGCCCAGACTTGTATATTTCCTTGACCTGCGTGCGGATAGTATGCCCGAACACGCCAAACAGGTCGGCAATCTCATACTCGCCCATCCATATTTCCCCTTTAGGTACGGTGATGTTCCCGTGTTCGTCCATCGTGATTATCCGACGGGCATTGCCGTTTATGTCTTCTCCTTTCATTGTCATGCCATTTTGATATTGCCGAATGATGCGTTGAGCTTGCTGCCGAGCATGGAGAGGTCGGTGTCGAGTTTCTCGGTGGTTATTTTCGCATAGAGTTGCGTGGTTACGATGTTCGTGTGTCCGAGTACGCGGCTCACGCTCTCGATGGGCATGCCCTTGCTGAGTGCCAATGTCGCAAAGCCGTGCCTTGCGCAGTGGAAGGAAATGTCCTTTGTGATGCCGCACTCGCTCATGACCTTCTTGAGCCTCTTGCAGACCGTCCAGTAGTTGATGTCCCCGAATATAGAGTTGTCCTTCTGGAACGGTCTGTATCTGTCAATGATTTGCAGGGGGACATCAAGCAGTTTCACTTGGAACGGAATATGCGTCTTGTGTCTTTTCGCAACTATCCACTTCTCGCCGTTCACCTCCACTATCTCATCGGTGGTGAGTTCCTTCAAGTCCACGAACGAAAGGGCGGTGAAGGAGGCGAAGACGAACAAGTCACGCACGAAGGCGGAGTGGCTGTCGGCAAACTCGTGCGACATCAGCGTCTTCAGCTCGTCCTCCGTAAGGAACTCACGCTCCTTCGTGTTCGGACTGACATGGAACTGAGCAAACGGATTTCTGGGTATCTTGCCGTTGAAGTGCGCACGCATCACCACGCCCTTGAGCCACATGCAGTTCAGCCAGATAGTGGCGTTCCTGTTTCCTTTCACCGTGCTGAGGTACACGGCGAAGTCCCTGATGAAGTCGGGGGTGAGTTCGAGCATCGACATATCGCTGCGGTTGTACTTGTAGCGGATAAACTTTTCCGTGTTGTTCCTTGCCCTGAGCATCACCTTGTATGTTCCCATGCTCCTGTCCTTGCCTACACGCTTGAGCAGGGAGGCGCAGTCCCTGTCAAAGGATTTGAGCAGGGTGTCGTACTCGCTGCCCAGCCCCTGATAGGCATTGCGCACCATCTCTGCCGTGACGAACGCCTCACGGTCGGAAAGCCGTTGGTAGTGCTTGATGATTTGCGCCTTGATGTTGTCGAGCGAGAGATTGGTGGCGATGGCTTCCTTGCTCTTGCCTTTAGCCCTGTTGCCCTTCACGTCCCAAAGTTCCTTCGGAATGGTGCGCTTGCAGCTGAACTGTGCCACCGTGCCGTTGATTGTAACACGTCCCATGATGGGGACGATACCGTTTTTCTCCTTGCTGCCGTTCACATAGAACAGCACCTTGAATGTGCTTCTTGCCATTGCCTTTTCTTTTTGGTTGCAAAATTAAACATGAAAGAGCCTAACTCTGCTATGCAAAATATGGAGCAATGAAGCAACAGCAACGGATGCACGAAAAATCGCAGTTTTTCTCCTTTTGGGTGGAGGCGGTTACCCTGCTTTCGGGTAACGATTTGAAAACCTTTCTGTCGCAATAATCCGCATATTACTGCCTCGTTGCAGTTGACGGATTTTCTGCGGCTTGCGCCGTATATCCTTAATAATCAAGCCCAATTGCGTTAAACTGCTGATTTTATGCAAATATTACAGCGATTTTCAGTAATTTTGTCTTCGGTGATCATAGCGGTTTTTGTTTGTAATTATTTGAATGTTAACACCTTAAAATTACAACAAATTTCGCTAATCACCAAATCTATAGACACTTATAATTCATCAAACTCACGTTATTAATAACAAATATAAACAAAATTATGAGACATCTATTTTCTGTTCTTCTCTTCGTGGCAACACTAATAGGCACAAGTAGTTTTACGTATGAAACGACATCTACAACCCGCACAGAAAACATTAGTTTGCAGACGCAAATGAAGTATAAGGGGAGGAAAGCTTGTAAGCGTTCGAAAGCCCGTAAGCCAAGTGTCCATAAGAAAAGAACTACCCGCTCTGTTAAGGTAGGTCGGGTTGTATACATCACTCCTACAGGTTCTTGTTACCATTCACGAACATCTTGTCCTGCATTGTGGCGTGGAAACTACTCTCGCACATCTTTAAGTTCTGCACGAAGTGAAGGCTATCGTTCATGTTCAAGATGTTATTAACATAACGAGAATTCGTCGAACTCACGTTAATTTATAGATTTATCACTATCTTTGTAAATGTATTTTAGTTAAGAAAGAGCATAGTTATGGGAGTACGTGACCGGGAACGCGCATTTGAAAAATTATTCAAAGAAAATTATTCCCCTTTATATTATAATGCCCTTTATATAGTGCATGATTCAGAAGTGGCCCGAGATGTGGTAAACGATGTCTTTACTCGTGCGTGGGAAGATTTCTCCTACTCACATAATCGATATGGCGCTTCTTATCTGCGGCAGTGTGTCTATAATCGCTGCCTGGACTATTTGAAACATTCCAAGGTAGAGTCGGCCTATGTAAAGTTCTTCCTCGATATGAGCCGGCACAGCATAGAATGGGATTCGGATAAGCAAGAGGAATACCTGGAATTGATAGATCGAATGATGGAAAGAATGCCTGCACGTACACGTTTTGTAATGGATCAATGTTTTTATGAGGGACATACCTATAAGGAAGTTGCGGCCTTGCTCGATATTTCAATCAGTGGCGTGAAGCAGCATGTCATGAAAGGTTTGCGATTATTGCGTGAATCTTTTTCTATAGAATATGCAAACCGGAAGATAACCAAAAAGAATCGATAATCGTTATATTATATAATGAACATGGATATTGATAATTTACATCAGAACACGGACGCTACTGAAGAGCACGAGGTGGTGAATCGGATAGATAACTGGGACGAGTTGACGGGTGACGAAATAGGCGCGTTGCTGTCTGACAAAGCTTCGCAGGATGCGTATCGTTTGTTGTGGAGCTATCGTTGTGCAAGACTTAGAGAGAAAAGTCCAGCTCCTGACACAGCGAAAGCTTGGAAACATTTTTGCGCTACCGAGCTTGCGCCCCGCCGTTTACGGAGTTCTTATCGCCGCAGATTGTTGTATGTTGCCGCCGCGGCGGCTGCCGTTGTCGCAATGGTATGGGGCATTCATTCCTATTTAGATGGTCGGCCGGCTACCGATCATCTGATGGCTTTCGTGGCCGAAGACCGCCCGCAGAAGATTTTGTTGGGCAAAGCCGACGAACAGATGAAGGATATTGAACTCGCCTATCACGACGAAGGGGTGGTGATTGATGACGAACGGGCCGATTTTTCACATACCTCGACGCGTGCGGAGGGGGTGCGAATGTTGTCTACACCTCGTGGGAAAGCATATAAACTGATTCTTTCCGACGGCACAAGTGTTACGCTCAATGCGGAGAGTAAGTTGATATTTCCGGCTCGTTTCTCGGGCGATGTAAGGCGAGTAAAACTGAAAGGGGAAGCTTATTTTAAAGTGAAGAAAGACGCCCGGCATCCTTTTATCGTAGAAACCGATAGGATTCTGACCCGTGTATTGGGCACAGAGTTCAATCTGAAAGCTTATCCCGGCTCGGACAATCATGTGACTTTGGTGTCGGGTTCGGTGGCGATAAGCAATAAAACGAGCCGTCAAAAAGTCGTATTAAAGCCCGGCGAAGACGCGACATTAAGCGATGACGAAGGATTTAACGTGACCTGTGTCGATACGGAGTATTACATTCAGTGGAAAGACGGTTATTTTTATTTTGACAATCTGCCACTGATTGACATCCTGAAGGAAATCGGCAGATGGTATAATGTGAGCATTGAGATCTGCGATAACTCCTTGATGAGCTATCGTCTTCACTTCATTGCCGACCGCAATGCCGATATATCGCAGGTTGTGAAAAACCTGAACGCGTTCAGCTATATCGAAGCCGAGTTGAAAGATAACAAAATCGTTCTTTCTAAAAAAAGAGAGAAAAACTAATGCCCGATATTTCATTTGGGTCGTTAATCCTATAGGTGATACCTTAAAATACATCATTTATGAGTTATAAACTAAAAAAACGGCAAGCGTTGAGTAGATTTGCTTGCAGGATTGTTGTGGCGTTGTTTGCTTTTTGGGGAAACGTTGCTGCTGTTGAAGCACAATCGTTGACCGACAAAATTACGGTGGAATGTCGTAATGAATCATTGGCCAACGCGCTGAAAAGAGTTGAAAAAGCATCCGGATTCAAGGTCTTGTTCACGTATGATGAGGTGCAAGGTTATACGGTTAGCGTACAACTAAAAAACAAAACGGTAGAGAAAGTCCTTTCTCTCTTGCTGCAAAACAAGCCTTTCAGGTATTCCGTGAATGGTAAGTTTATCAATATCACGCAGACATCTGCCCAAACGGGCGGAGCCTCAGACGGCTTGTCGCAAAGTGGTTTGTCCGGAAATCAGGCGGGAAAAGGCAAGGTCGTGATTCAAGGTAAGGTCTTATCCGAAAATATGAGAGAGCCTTTGCCCGGAGTTACCGTCTTTATTAAAGGGACATCGGAAGGCGCGCAGACCAATCTGGAAGGCTTTTTTAGGATAGAAACCTATACGAAGCGTCCTGTTCTGCAATTTACTTATGCCGGCATGAAGGCTGTGACGGTGGCATGGCGCGGTGAGGAAATGCTCCATGTGACGATGGCCGACGACGTGTCGCTCATCGACGAGGTCATCGTTACCGGTTATCAGCGCATTAGAAAAAACGAAATGATCGGTTCGGCCAACACAGTACAGATAGAAGATCTTTTCTATGACGGACAAAAGAGTATCGAACAGATGTTGCAGGGAAAGCTGTCGGGTACGAGTGTGTTGAATACGAGCGGATTGGTAGGTGCCACTCCAAAGGTACGCGTGCGTGGAACGTCTACTCTGTTGGGTAATCAGGAACCGGTGTGGGTGGTCGATGGTATCATTCAAGAAGACCCGCTGCCATTTAAAACGCGCGACCTCGATGCTTTGGGCAATATCAATCAGGACAATTTCGATATGATTAAGAATTTCGTAGGTAATTCTATCTCGTGGTTAAGTCCGAATGATATTCAGACGATTTCTGTATTGAAAGATGCCGCAGCGACAGTGATGTATGGCGTGAAAGCGGCCAATGGTGTCATTGTTATTACAACCAAGCAAGGTAAGAGCGGACGTATTTCGGTGAATTACAGCGGTGGTATATCCGTCACTCCACGTATACACTACAGCCGGATGAATCTGATGAATTCCTCGGAACGTATCGATGTTTCAAGTGAAATTTATCGAAGAGGACTTATCAGTGAGGCCAATCGCCCCCTCGAACGAATCGGATATGAAGGACTTTTAGGGCAATATTTGCGTAAAGAGATTACCTATCAGCAATTTGTGGATGGGGTAAGACAGGCACGTTCCAACAATACAGATTGGTTTAAAGAGTTGTTTCGCAATTCGATGAGCCATCATCATGGTGTAAGTCTCAGTGGAGGATCGGGCAATATGAATTACTATGCATCACTTAATGGTTCGTTTACTAATGGTATATCCAAAGGTAATGATTCGAAAAATTATAGCGCTTCGGTGAGCATTGATACCAAAATCAGTAGTAAGGTGAGTTTGGGTGTGCGCTTGAATGCGGCTTCTCATGAGACCCATGGTTTCTTCCGCGTAGATCCTTACTACTATGCCCGAACGATAAATCGTGCTATTCCGGCATACAATGAAGATGGTTCCTTGTTTTATTATGCTAAAACACAGGATGCCAACCGCAGAATGTATAATATCATCAATGAACTTAATAATACCGGAAATACCAATACGACGAACACTATGGCACTCTCTGCCAACCTGAGATGGATGATCGCTGAAGGCTTACGCTTCGAAGGTCTGCTCGGATACAACACCTCCAACGTGGTTGGAGAGTCGTATGCCGATGAGCGGAGCTTTTTTATCACCAATCTGCGAGGCTATGAGTTCGGGCTTTATGGGCCTGGAGACCTGGAATATAAGAAGTCTCGTTTGCCGCATGGAGGCGAGTTGAACACAACGGAAAGCCGTAACAAGAACTATACTTTGCGTGCTACCTTATCTTATAATAAGATTTTAAACGATGTACATCGACTGAGTTTCATGGCCGGAGGTGAAATGCGCAGCAATAAATACGACGGATATAATACGACCGTTTATGGTTATTTTCGTCAGCGGGGTAAATCTATTATGTTGCCGCCACGTCAAATTGTAGACCCGTTGAATAGTTCCAATTTGATAGCCAATGAACTATACGATAACTTCTCTAACTCCGTTATCGACCGTAAAATCAATACTGTCGGCCTGTTTGCCACAGGAATGTACAGCTATGCCGAACGTTACATATTATCGGCCAGTGTCCGTTCGGACGCGTCCAACCGTTTTGGGCAGGACGAACGCAACCGTTTCCTGCCCGTATGGTCTGTCGGTGCCCGTTGGAACATCATCAATGAACCATGGATTAAGCATCTGTCGTGGATTAGTGATTTCAATGTGCGTGGCTCATACGGTTGGCAGGGCAATGTGGTAGAGAACTGTGGCCCTGACTTGATAGCGCAGTTAGGGCGTGGTCGTGAGTTTATTGATATCCGAACAGGACGTTATATCCTGAAGATAAAGTCATTACCTTATGACAATCTGCGCTGGGAAAAGACGAAAAGTATCAACCTCGGTATTGATTTCGGTGTATTGAAAAACCGTATTGCCTTCAGTGCGGAATATTATTCGAAGCATACTTCGGACATGATTGTTTCTAAAGCCGTGCCTTATGAGTATGGAGTTTTGTTCATGCCAATCAACGGTGGCAGCATGACCAACCGAGGTTTCGAGTTGACGGCAAGCGTAACGCCTGTGAGAACTAAGGATTGGGTGTGGAGTTTTTCGCTTAACACGGCAAAGAATTTCAACGAAATACGATCCACTATCGCCGAAAATCAGAATTGGAGAGCCGCAGCGGGAGGATCCGTTCATAAGAAAGGTTATCCGGTAGGAGCCTTTTGGGCATGGAATTTTACGGGACTTGACTCGCAAGGAGGGTATCCTTTGTTTAAGATTCCAACCAAAGAGGAAGGTGCTAATCCGTTCGACGCTACAACCTATATGGCCTATGCCGGAACAACGGAGCCTGATTTCTCGGGTGGTATGTCGACCGTGTTGCGTTGGAAGACATTGACTTTGTCTACATCTTTCAGTATTGCGCTCGGTGGAAAGCGCTTCCTTACAGATTTGTTTGACGAAGATTATTTGAATAACAGCACACCTTCGGCCTATTCCAATTTGTCTAAAGACATGGTGCGGCGTTGGCAGAAGCCCGGTGATGAGGCGCATACCCAGATTCCTACCATCCCTTATCGAAACATACCGCTGGTGAATTTGCCTGATGGATCAACGGAGTATCGTCACCGAATGTACAATTATTCTACGGCACGGGTGGTAAATGCCTCTTTCTTACGGTGTAATAACATCTCTTTGTCCTATACAGTACCCGCGAAAGTCGCAAGCAAGATGATGTTGAAAAACCTCTCTGTCAGCGGTGCTATTAGTAATCCGTTTATCATAGTAAGCAAAGATTATAACGGCGTAGACCCCGAAGTAGCTACCGGCTCTCAGCCGATTACGCCGAGTTATAGTCTTACT
Organism: Prevotella sp. oral taxon 475; assembly: GCF_018127805.1. Taxonomy (NCBI): domain Bacteria; kingdom Pseudomonadati; phylum Bacteroidota; class Bacteroidia; order Bacteroidales; family Prevotellaceae; genus Prevotella; species Prevotella sp. oral taxon 475. The sequence goes on along the minus strand of NZ_CP072334.1, from coordinate 2,321,971 downwards.
TTGAATTTTAGTTTGTAATTTTAATGATGGCTTCAATGAAAAATATCATATTCTTAGGTGCGTTATCGATAGCCTTGTTATTGACGGCTTGTAGCGATTTTCTTACGGAAAGCAGTCAAGACGAGGTAAGACCAAGTACTACAACCGATTTGGAAGAACTGCTGTTGGGTGAGGGTTATGCTTCTCGTACGCCCATCTTTCCTTATCTTGAGTTGTTGACAGATAATGTAGAAAGCAATTACTCCGACGCCACAGGTCAGGAAACGATGCTTCTTGGTGGTGGACCGGTTTTTACTTGGGCTGAAGACATGTTTGAACAGCTGCAGAAAAACAATGTGCCATGGTATAATTCATGGCAGAATCTCTATCATTGGATCAATGGATGTAATGTTGTCATTGATCAGTTACCTTTGGTCACGGGTTCCGAACAGGCAAAAGAACGTATCAAGGCCGAGGCTTTGAGTCTGCGCTCTTTCTACTATTTCATGCTTGTCAACGCATACGCGCCACCTTACAACACGGAGAATACAGAGGCCAACGCGGCTCCCGGCGTGCCACTTGTTCTGAAGTCTACGGTGAAAGATGAGTTCCCGAAGCGCAGTAGCGTGGCTGAAGTGTACGAACAAATCATAAAAGATCTTCTTGAAGCACGTAACCTCTTTGCCAAGAATGGCCCGATAACTCATAACGTGTACACCGTATCGCCGTTGTTTGTCGACATGTTGTTGGCTCGGGTATATCTTTATGAGGGCAAATGGGACGAGGTTATCAAATACAGTTCTTCCGTTATAGAACGTAAGCCCACGCTTTTGAAGCTTCGTCAATTCTATTCGTATGACGATTGGCAGGGCATCGTAATGTATGATATATCAAAAGGAGGAGTGTATAACAGCGGTAGTCCGGAATTGATCTGGGGCTATTCGGTCAACGGCGAGTATTCGGCATATTTCATGGGAGTAAACTTTTATATCGATCCGGGTAAGCTACCGGCCTTCACCGTGAGCAAGGAACTGGAAAACAAGTATGCTTCCAACGACATTCGGCGTGAGGCTTACTACAATGCTTACCTTGTTATGAATGGTTTTTTCCCTGAAAAGCATCTGTTGGTAGGCCGTAAAAGTGATAATGTTATCCAGAATCCTACCAAAGGAATGCGTGTGGCGGAAGCTTATCTGAACAGAGCTGAGGTTTATGCTCGTAAGTATCTGCTTACCAAAGATGAAGAAATGCGTAGGTTGGCGTTGAACGATCTCAATACATTGCGTGAGGCACGCTTCACAGATCCGTATGTAAAGCTGGATATAATGGATGGAGAGGAACTGTTGAAAGCCTGCTTGGATGAACGAAGACTTGAGTTCAGTTTTGAAGATCATCGCTGGTTTGACTTGCGGCGATTGGGAATGCCCGCGCTCCAGCATACTTTCTCGATTGTAAAAGGGCAGGTACAGACCGTTCGCTTGGAAAAGAACAGTAGCAAATATGTGCTGCCTATCCCTCGCGAAGTGAGAGAACGGAATCCTGAATTAGATAAATAAGAATGACGAAGATATGAAACAGAGTATTTTATATATAGCTTTGGCGTTGACATTGGCCGCCTGTGGAAATGAAGATCCGGTCAAACCAACCAATGGTTCTGAAGAAATCGTAGGCCCGCACACCCTGCCTCAAGGTAATCATCCTTATGATAAAACAATTCGGGAGGTGTATGATAAGACAGGTTCCTTGTTGCTTTATAAATTTAGCGATACTGATTTTGCATGGGGATCTACACAAAGTTTCCTGTGGAGCAAGAACAGAATGCAGGATGAGGGCTATCTTTACGCGTTGCCGGAAGAAGCACAGGTGGGGGAACAAGTGTCTTTATTGAAGACGCAGTTCTTAGATTTATTCCCTACCGAGTTCCTGAAAAAGCATTTACCCTTGCGCATTCTGCTTTGCGGAAAGCTCTTTTATCTGGAAGGTGGATATACCGAAGTACCCACAGAAGAGGACTACAAGCGTATCAATGCCTTTGAAGGCTACGAGTATTTTGCGGTGAATTGGGGAAGCAGCGAGCTTCCGCAGATGACCAAAGAACAGAAAGACCAATTCAGACAGGATATGTGTACGCTCTTATTACGACGTATCTATCCCGATGTAAACAAGGGAACTGCGCGCGAAAGTATTCCTCAAGCTTTTACCGCGGTATCTGCTTACGGCTCTAATATTGAGGGTTCATTGGCAGAAGGATTCTTAAATAGCGCTCATAAGAGCAGCGAGCGTGAGGATTGGTTCGACTATTTGAAGACTATTGTGTCTACTCCGCTGGCCAAACTTGAGGCTTCGGATGGAGTCCTGAGTCATGAATTGGTAAGACGGAAGTATGATATTGTCATTAGGTATTTCAAAGAACAATTCAATGTAGACTTGCAGCGTATCGGTAATATGAGTGATTAAGTGCTGGCAGAAGGTATCGGAATCAAGAATAAACATAAAGGATGCTTCGATTAGAGGAGCAGGATGAAAATGAAACACATGAACGTAAATAACGCAATCCTATCGATAATGCTTTTATTGTTTGCGCCTTCGATGACGCAAACGATGAAGGCACAGGAATATAAACAAAGTGATCTTGACTGGTATAACCTGTCTCCTACGGCTGATAAGGTCTATGGAGTGGGGGCGAACGAGGCCTATCAATTGCTGAAAGGGCGTAAAGCCCGGCGCGTCGTCGTGGCCTTGATAGGCTCCGGCCTGGATGTGAGCCACGAGGATTTGAAAGGTAAGGTCTGGAAAAACCAAAGAGAGAAACTTAATGGGCGCGATGACGACGGTAATGGACTGGTAGACGACATTGTCGGTTGGAACTTCTTGGGAGGTAAAGACAAGGCGGGCACAAATCGTTCGATGAACTTTACCCTGAATCAAGGTGACCGGGAGTATTTCAGATTGCGTGAGAAATATGCCGACTATGTGTCTGATGGCAAGCGGTTTTATAAGTTCGACGGCGACGAGATGGTGCAGGTAGATGCGCCACGGAATATGAAAGAATACCGATATTATCGTGATACGATTGTGTATGAGTCGCCACTCGCCTCACGATACGCAGGCATTCTGGCAGCCAAAGTCGTGCGCCACTATACCAAGATCTTTGACGCGAAACTCCGCCAGCGCTTTCCCGGTCAAGAGATAACGCTAAAAGAGTTCGAGACTCTCTATGATAAGAACGCGCCAAAGGATTCGTTGGCAGATATGTCTTTCATGATATTAGGCTATAGTTTTCCTATTGCCAAGACGGAATCATGGAAAAAGATATATGAGGTAGAAATGCAAGGAACACCTATCCGTCAGGCTCAGCAGGCGTATGAAGCGTATCTTCAGAAGCATGGTGACGACAACCGAAAGGAAATTGTGGGTGATAAACCGAATGATATTCGCGACACCCGTTACGGGAATGGGCAGCTATTGACGGAAGATGCCAACATCGGAACCATGGAGGCGAGTATCATTGCCGGTGTGAGAGATAACCGAATCGGCGGCGACGGCATTTGTAACGAAGCGCTTGTCATGCCTTTGCGTGTTGCGACCGCCGGCGATCCGTATCTCAAAGACGTGGCTTTGGCCATGCGATACGCGGTCGATCATGGGGCGAAAGTTGTCGTTTTGCCTTCTCAAAACACGTTGTTTCCTGCTTCAGAACGTAGCTGGATAGCAGACGCTTTGCGCTATGCGGAGCAGAAGGACGTACTTGTGATTGCGCCAGTTACTGAGAGTTCACAGGACTTGGGGCACACATTGTATTATCCGAATCGCTTCATGATTCCCGGACATGAACTCGGCAACCTGATGATTGTGGCTCCGAGCGACAAGGAAGGCAAACCTTCGCTGAGTGCGAACTTCGGTCGGAAAGAACTGGATATCCATGCTCCGGGGAAGGAAATCTATACGGCCGGCGTGGCAAACACCTACGGATTGGCTACCGGAACGGGCATGGCCGCTGCGTCGTTGGCAGGCTCTGCCGCCTTGATAAGAGCCTACTTCCCCTCGCTGAAGGCTGGTGATGTGCGCCGATTGCTCAACGAGACCGCAACGAAACCGAACGATATGGAGGTTGAAAAGACGATGGTGGTGAACGACCGTAAGGTTCAAGACCTGTTCCTATATTCTGATCTCTGCCTTTCGGGAGGCATTGTCAATGTGGCAAATGCCGTAAAGGAAGCCATCAAACGCGAGCAATCGAAAAAATGAAAGGCCGCAATTATATTCTTTCCGTCGTCTTGCTGCTGTTGCCGTTGAGGCTTGTCGCGCAAGATCTTTCGACCAAACGGTATGCCGACACGATACGGTATGAAATGAAATATGGACGCATCATCGTTCCTGTCACGGTCAATCAGGTGGTATACAGATACATCTTGGACACCGGAGGGCAGACCGCTACCATTTGGGAGGAGGCAAAGGCGATGGGAGGACAGCTGACCGGAGCCAGCAAGGTGACGGCCGACATGAACGGCAAGGCCAATATGTATTCGATGGGAAGGTTGCCCGAGGTGAAGATTGGAAGTAATCTGAAACTGTCGCTTACTACGATTGCGCTACCCGATATCAAGGGATTTCGGGAACTGGGTGTAGTCGGAATCCTCGGCGGTGACGCCTTCAAGGATGTTGTCATGGCTTTGGACGGGGCAAAAGGTGAGTTGCGCCTCTATTATCCTTATCGTCCGAAGGGACTGAAGCTAAGCGATGGCATTCCGTTAGCTTATTCGGAGACGTGGCATGTGAACTTTCCTTTGTCGTTTTCAGGCGCGTCCGTGCAGGTCATGTTCGACACAGGAGTGCCCGAATTGCTTACGATGAGCGAAAAGGATTACCTTTTTTTAGCGCAGACCCAGGCCGCAACGGTCGTTCGGAAGGGTAGAGGAACGTTGGGCGCAGGCCTTGAAGGGCTGGGTGAAGCCAAGCCTTTGAAGCAGGTTAAGCTGGGCGAATTCGCGCTGGGTGGTAAGTCTTTTCAGAATGCTACGTGCCTTGTCGCCCCCAATGTGCCAACAATACTCGGCGCGGAATTGCTGAAATACGGTGTCGTAACGATTGATTATCCTCGTGGACGGTTTTATTTTCAGCCCTACGAAGAGGCTTCCGCGGATCTCGCGAAGGCAGCTCCCATCTGGGATGTGAGTATTCTTCCTGCCCACGGAAGGTTTGAAATAACCGCGGTTTGGGAACCTCTGACTGACCGATTAAACATCGGTGATGAGGTTGTTGCCGTCAATGGGAAAGATATTACTCGCCTTCTGTTGAGTGAAACAACGATTTCTGACATCTTCGATAGGCTTGTTTCGTCAGAAACCATCATTACGATGAAGCGAGGGAATCGGAAGTTCGATATTCCTGTTCATCGGCGTTAAACAAATGATTATGCGTGTTTTCAAGTTTATTCTTTTCCTTTTGGTCGGTTTGTTGTCGACACATTCGAGCGTGTTTGCTCAATCGGCCAACTCTCTTCAGGAAACTTATGACTATCAGCAGTTGGATGACGGTTCCATAGCCGTTACTTTGCAAATGGATGGTCGGGATGCTTTGTTCGTGTTAAGTGTGTCCAAAGAAACGGCTTTGTTTAGCGAAACACTTCCTAAAGAGGCTACTCCCGCCCTTCCGCACACCCTCGTCTTGGGGCAGAGTCTGTATGCCCACGAACGGATTTTTCCATATACGACGAGGCCGTTGGCCTTCCGAACGAGTAAGGTTGTGGGAGTATTGGGACTTGACATGCTGCGGAATGTAATCTTGACAATCGATTCCAAGCAACACAAACTAACCTTTTCCAGCCCTTACAGACCCGGTTTTATTAAATTGAGCAATCGGATTAGATTGCTTACAGAACCAGAAAAGGAGGTAAAGATACCTGTTTCTATTGATGGAAAGGATTACGCTTTGCCCATTTCATTGGATTTTTCTTCGCTTCTTTGTCTGACGCCCGATGACCTACAACGTGTCGGGAAGGGGGATTCTTGCACAATCCGAATCGCTAACACGTCAATTCAGACCGTGTCGGTCAGAACGAATCAGCCCGCTCATTCTTATCTTGGGCGCGATCTGTTGCGGCATGGCTTGCTTTCAATAGACTTTACTAAATCGGCCGTTTACTTCCAATCTTTCGACTCTTCTGCGCCGTCTTATGACGCATCTGTCGAAAAGCAACCGATAATGACGGATGGCAAGGTGGAGGAAATAGGGCGAACCTACTTCTTGAATCATATCTGGGACTATACCACCCATCATCAATTTGCCTATAAAGACTCTGTTCCCACGGTGATAGACTTCTGGGCAACATGGTGTGTTCCTTGCAAACGGCTCTCTCCTTTACTCAACCGGTTAGCAGAAAAGTATAAGGGAAAGATTCGATTCTTCAAAGTCAATTACGATACAGAACAACAATTATCCAAGGATTTGGGCATCGGAGCTTTACCTACTTTATATATGATTCCCGCAAAGGGATTGCCACAACAGGTCGTGGGACCTAAATCGGAAGAGCTGGAATTGATGATTCAAAAGATGATAAAATAACGTGAGTTCGATGAATTATAAGTGTCTATAGATTTGGTGATTAGCGAAATTTGTTGTAATTTTAAGGTGTTAACATTCAAATAATTACAAACAAAAATCGCTATGATCACCGAAGACAAAATTACTGAAATATTTTGTATGGCAGACGACTTCTGCAAGTTTTTTGATGCTATGACGGCAAAATATACGCTAAAACCTGCCGGGAAAAGAAAATATCATCGCAGTTCCACGATGTCAAAGGCCGAAGTCATGCTGATAATGATTCTTTTCCACGACTCCGGTTATCGCTGCTTTAAACATTTCTATCTTGAAAAAGTATGCAAGCATCTTCACCATCTGTTTCCCAATGTTGTTTCTTATAACCGTTTAGTAGAATTGGAAAGGGATGTAGCCGTACCCTTAACCTTGTTTATCAAGAAAGTCCTGTTGGGAAAATGCACGGGCATAAGCTTTGTTGACAGTACATCATTGCATGTCTGCAAGAACCAAAGAATACATATTCACAAAGTTTTCAAAGGCATAGCCCAAAGAGGAAAATGCTCTATGGGTTGGTTCTTCGGTTTCAAATTGCATTTGATTTGCAATGAGAAAGGAGAACTTCTCAACTTTATGATAACGCCGGGAGATGTTGATGACCGTAAGCCTTTGGAGTACAAAGCATTCATAGATTTTATATATGGTAAGCTGTTCGGTGACAAGGGGTACATCAGCAAGAACCTCTTTCAAAGGCTTTTCGTTGACGGAATACAACTTATTACCAAATTGAAAAGTAACATGAAAGGAGCTTTAATGAGTGTTTCAGACAGACTTTTACTCAGAAAAAGAGCCATTATAGAAACGGTGAATGATGAACTTAAGAACATTGCACAAGTGGAACACTCAGGAAATAGATGCTTTGACAATTTCATCGTCAACTTATTAGGGGCTATTGCTGCCTATTGCCTGTTTCCAAAGAAACCGTGTATCAATTTACAAAGGACCATTGATACACAGCTTGCATTGTTCTGAATTCGTCGAACTCACGTTAAATAAGGTATAACATAGGTCGAAGCGCTCGTTTTCTTACTTTTCGTCAATTTATCGGCTTGTATAAATCGTAAAATCCTTATTTGTAAGGAGCTGGAAATGGAATGTGTGTTAAATCAAGGGCTTAATAGACGTTAAATGTTTGCGTTCTGTTAAAGAATCTCTCGATTTTTATTGGAAGGAAGAAAAATAAACTCTATTTTTGCGAAAAAGAAGATGGCGAACATGATAAAAGAGAAGCTGAATGCCATTTTGGCTGCATTGACCTACCGGCAAAAGATGTTTTTGCTGGTGATGGGAGGCTTGGTGGTGGGCTTGGGCGGACTGTTCATGTATCTGCTCAGGATGCATACCTACCTGGCCGACGACCCTTCGGCCTGTGTCAACTGCCACATCATGACACCTTATTATGCCACGTGGATGCATTCTTCGCATGCACGCGATGCCACTTGCAACGATTGCCACGTTCCACACAACAATATCTTCGCTAAATATTTCTTTAAAGCGAAAGACGGAATGAACCATGTGCGCAAGTTTATCACCTTCAATGAACGGCAGGCCATCACGGCCGAAGATGCCAGTGCAGGGGTGATTATGGACAATTGCATCCGTTGCCACACGCAACTCAACCAAGAATTTGTGCGAACGGGGCGCATCGATTACATGATGGCTAAGCGGGGCGAGGGTATGGCCTGCTGGGATTGCCACCGAAACGTGCCCCATGGAGGGGTGAATTCGCTCTCATCCACACCGGGAGCCGATGTTCCACTACCCAAATCGCCTGTGCCCGACTGGCTGCAAGGCATGCTGGGGCGGCGAAAATGAAAGAATCCCAATCAACGAAACTAAAAACTGAAAAGATATATGGCAAAGCAATTAAAACGTTGGCAGGGCTGGATGCTCTTCGGCGGCTCGATGGTTGTCGTCTTTATCCTTGGACTGCTGGTCTCTTCTCTGCTCGAACGCAGGGCTGAGGTGGTGAGTATCTTCAACAATCGAAAGGTGAAGATGGAGGGAATCGTTACCGACAACTCGAAGTTTGCCGGCGATTTTCCTCGCGAATACGAAACATGGCGGCAGACGGCAGACACTACTTTCAAGAGCGAATTTAATAGTTCGAACGCGGTAGACGTGTTGGCCCAACGCCCCAATATGGTGATTTTGTGGGCGGGCTATGCTTTTTCGTGGGAATATAACACACCGCGCGGACACCATCATGCCGTGGAAGACATGCGCGCCATTCTGAGAACGGGAGCTCCCGGCGTAACGGAAGGAAAGGAACCGCAGCCCGGCACGTGTTGGACTTGTAAGGGTCCGGACGTTCCGCGACTGATGAAAGAACATGGCGTGGGGGCTTTCTATCAGGCCCAATGGTCGAAGTGGGGAGATCAGGTGATGAATAGCGTAGGCTGTTCGGACTGTCACGACTCGAAGACGATGGATTTAAGACCGGCCCGTCCGGCCCTTTACGAGGCTTGGCAACGGGTGGGGAAGGATGTGAACAAGGCTTCACATCAGGAGATGCGATCGCTGGTTTGTGCACAATGTCACACCGAATACTATTTTAAAAAGGGTACCAACTATCTCACTTTCCCCCAGGACAGCGGTATGACGGTAGAGGCCATCGAACGGTATTTCGATGCACAAAACTATTCCGACTACACTCACGCGCTCAGTAAGGCTCCTATCTTGAAAGCACAGCACCCTGGTTACGAGATTCATAAAATGGGTATTCATGGGCAACGTGGGCTTTCCTGCGCCGATTGTCACATGCCTTACATCAACGAAGGTGGTGTGAAATACACTGATCACCACATTATGAGTCCGCTGGCGCATATCGAACGCACTTGTCAAACGTGTCATCGGCAGAGCGCAGAGACGCTTCGGCAGAATGTTTACGAACGTCAACGCAAGTGCAACGAGATCAGAAACCGAGCCGAACAGGAACTGGCTACGGCGCATATCGAGGCGAAGTTTGCTTGGGACAAGGGGGCTTCGGCGAAGGAAATGGAGCCGGTGCTGAAGTTGTTGCGGAAGAGTCAGTGGCGTTGGGACTTTGCTGTGGCTTCCCATGGAGCTTCTTTCCATGCTCCACAAGAGGTGATACGCATCCTTTCGCATAGTTTGGACTATGCCAATCAGGCTCGATTGAGAATCTCGAAGGTGCTGGCACAACACGGTTTCACGGGAGATGTGCCCATGCCCGACATCTCCACCAAAGAGAAAGCCCAGGCTTACATCGGTTTGGACATGAAGAAACGTCACGCCGATAAGGAGAAATTCCTCAAGACGGTCGTACCGCAGTGGGTGAAAAAGGCACAAGCTGCGGGCCGGTCGGTCGAGATTTAAGATGTTGTAGTAAAGGCAGTAAAGGGAGATGAGTTGTAAGGAGCTGTGCTTTTTATGCATCTTGCGGGTCTCATCGAGGCCATCAAGAGAGGTTAGAGGCAAGAAGGAAATACGCTCTCTCTAAAGCCTTAAGTGCCTATCGAAGGCGATCAATAAAGAAGAAAGAAATAAGGAGCTGCACGATATTTATATAATAAGGTGAGAAACGCGTTGAAGAGGAGGGGCCGCACAGGCTGTTGCGGTGACTGTTCTCTGGGCGTTTCTCTCCTTTGTTGTGAATAGTCGGGTTGCTATTGATTGAAGTATGTGGAATAAACCTTGGAAACTGACAGAAGGTTTCCTCATCGGTGGCGGACTGGTGGTTGTGGGTCTGCTGTTGTAGATCTCTGTCGGCGGAATCAATTGGGAGGCCTTTGCCTTTCCTGTCAACATCGTTTTGCTGGCCGTCTATTGGTTGGCAATGATGGCCATGTATGCCCTTCGGGGGCGCGTTTATGCCTTTCGCTTCGTCACGTCCTATGCATCGGCCGTTCCGGCGTTGGTCTATGCCGTGGTGTTAACGGTCATCATGGGACTGACGCGACAGGTTCCCGAGGGACATCCCTCGGCCGATCCACTCGGATTGTCGAAGATGCTATCGCAATGGGCTTTCGTATGGGTGTATCTTTGGCTGTCGGTTATCGTGGCCCAGGCAACGATTCACCGATTGGTTCACTTTCGGTGGCGCGACGTTCCTTTCTTGCTCAACCACACCGGACTGCTCGTTGTGCTGCTTTGTGCCACCTTGGGCAACGCCGATATGCGACGATTGAAGATGACTGTTCACCTCTCGTCGCCCGAATGGCGGGCTACTGACAATAACGGGAAGGTGTACAGCCTGCCCATCGCTATGCAACTGAAACGGTTTACCATCGAGGAATATCCGCCCAAGTTGATGTTGGTAGACGCAAAGACGGGGAGTCCGATTCCCAAGGAGAAACCTGCGACGTTGTTGTTAGATAGCGCTTTTCGGTCGGGTAGTCTGATGGGATGGCACATTCGACTGAATCAGCGACTTGACGAGGCGGCTCCGCTCATGACGAGAGATACTACTAACTATCTGCCTTGGCACTCTTCGGGAGCTGTTTGCGCGGTGAACATCACGGCTACATCGCCCGATGGCCGACTGAAAAAGACGGGTTGGACCACCTGCGGCAGCTATCACTTTCCCTATCAGGTGCTCTCACTCGATGGAAAAGTGTGCATCGCCATGCCCGAACGCGAGCCGCAACGATATGTTTCCACCGTGGAGGTAATGACGAAAGCTGGTCTTCACGCCGTCGAACGCATCGAGGTGAATCGGCCGCTGAGCATCGAGGGATGGAAGATCTACCAGCTGTCTTACGACACGCAGATGGGAAGATGGAGCGAGACGAGCGTGCTCGAACTGGTGAGCGACCCGTGGTTACCTTTCGTCTACGCCGGATTGGGGATGATGATGTTGGGAGCCGTGTGTATGTTTTTATCGCTGCAACGCCGGAAATCTTCTTCCGTCGTCGTCTCGAAGGCAAACCCTGAAACAGAGAAAGGACTGCAAGAATGACTTGGAACCATTTTATCTTCTTCGCCATCGCCAGTGTGTTGCTTTGGGCAGCCGGAGCCCTGGCCGCCTGGAAAGGTAAAAACCGCACGGCCGTTGCTGCCACCGTGGCCGGACTGTTGGTGTTTTTCAGTTTTATCATAGCCCTTTGGATGTCGCTCGAACGTCCACCGTTGCGCACCATGGGCGAAACCCGTCTGTGGTATTCGCTCTTCTTGCCCTTTGCCGGTGTGGCCGTTTTCGTGCGTTGGCGTTACAAGTGGATTCTCTCTTTCAGCACTTTGCTCTCTGCCGTATTCATCGGTGTGAATCTGCTGAAACCCGAGATACACAACAAAACCCTCATGCCGGCATTGCAAAGTGCGTGGTTTGCACCCCACGTCATTGTCTATATGTTTGCTTACGCTTTGCTGGGAGCCGCCGCGGTGATGGCCGTCTATCTACTGTTTTTCAAGAAGGAGGCACCCACTGCCGACGAACTCGATATCAGCGACAACCTCGTCTACGTAGGTCTGTCGTTTATGACGCTGGGCATGCTTATGGGTGCGCTGTGGGCCAAAGAGGCTTGGGGGCATTATTGGGCGTGGGACCCGAAGGAAACCTGGGCTGCCGCTACGTGGATGGCCTATTTGGCCTACGTGCATTTTCGTAGGGCGCGTCCCGGTAGCATCAAGCCGGCTTTGTATATGCTACTGGCGTGTTTCGTGTTGTTGCAGATGTGTTGGTGGGGCATCAACTATCTGCCCGCGGCACAAGGGGCTAGTGTGCACACCTACAGTATGGACTGAACATTCGATACTGAGTATTCTATATTGAATATTCCGGCGGCGAGAAATCTCCTCCGTTTGTTTGCCCATCCCGATTTTATTCTCTACCTTTGCCCCCGTGAAACAAAATGTGTTGACATATCGGCAGAGCGGAGGGCAGAAAAGGGCGAACTTTTCTGCATCTTTTAACGCCTTTTCTTTGGTAGTCTCCCAGAAAATGACTACCTTAAACACACACACACACACACACACACACACACACACACACACACACACACAATGTTCGCACCTATTGTAGTGTAAGATTTTTTAGCTTTCTCTTACGCGCGCGCGAAGCGGGCGCAACCCCCATAAGCAAAGGGCTCTTCGGAGCGGCCTTTGCTTCTTTTTTCGTGCCCATGAGCCAAGGGGCGGAAAGAGAAACAACGCCGATTTTTCACCTTTTAAATATTAGAGATTTATGAACAGACAAGAACAACAACGCCCTGCTAGAGAGTTTACTCTGCAAGGTTTACCCAATGGGCAACCGTACACCGCACCATGGTGCCGTATAATTCCTTTAGAGAGCGAGGACTTTATATGTGTTTCGGGTGAACTTGACGAACAAGGTTCTGAGGAAGAAGAATGGGAGGAAGACGAAGAGATTGCCCCAGGATGGCAGGACCGCTTAGACAAGTGGTAGTTTATTTAAAAACAGTAAAACAAAAAATTGAAAGATGATGAAGACAATTATTAGAAACAGTGGCTTCGCCTTATTGTTATTTGCAGGCTTAATGTCTGCATGTAGCAGCGACGAGAGTATAGCAAATCAAGAGCAGTTGGTTGATTTTGGAGACGAAGTAACGTTTACCATTACTACCGAAAAGTATGAATCCGCCAATTCGGCAACTCGCGCCACTTGGAACGCAATCAAACCAACAATGGTAGACATGGGCAACGGACTTGTGGCTGAAATGAGTATTGAAGAAGACGAGGAACCCGAGACTCGCGCTGTAGATATGTCCGAGGGGCGTTATACCATTTATGCGATGGATGCAGCCGGTGTTAATCGCATTCCGGGGGCCAATAAAAAACTAACTGGTAAGATGCAAGGCGGTGTATTTATAAAAGACCCCGGATCGCGTCTACAGTTGGCCAGCGGAACCACCTATACCTTTGTGTGCATCAGCGACGGCGTGACCGATAACGGCACCTCGCTATCCTTTACCAGCGGAACCAAAAATCCAATGATAGGCAAAACGGTAAAGGCTCTTACCAACACCGACCGAAAAATCAAGTTTGAAATGAAGCATCTTGCGGCCCGCGTTCGGTTCAAGATCGCGGCTTATACAGAAACCACCGATAACATTTCGTTCAATATCACCTCTGTCGCAGCACATCAAATAACGAATAAGTACGACCTAACAGGCAACCTCATCACCAGCGAGTCGGGTAGCATCGTCCCCATTCCCTACACTATGCCTGCCACTCTTACCGAGATGGATAAAACCTACGTAAAAGCCCATCGTTGGCTTACCGACTATCTCTACGTTCGCCCCAGCATGCTTGTCAACGAATTACAACTGTCTTTCAACGGTGGCGAACTCTACAAAGGGATAGATATGACGGGCAACAAAGTGCGTAACGGGAGCTTTCAGGCTTTAGACCGCAACAAATCCTACACGATCAGTCTCAAGCCACGTCCGCATGTTATCTATCTCTTCAACGACGGCACTAACGGAACTCTTGCCGAGAAAGGCTCGCGAATTCCGGTAGGCATTCTCACCAGGGAGAAAATGAAAAACCGACCGGGTACGGCAGCCGCCCTTTCGGTGTCGCCAACAAGTTGGTTATGGGAAGATTTGGTGGCAGCAGGTGTAGCCGATGGGCCGAGAAACAAAGTGGCCAGCGAAAGCTTGATTGTACCAGGTCCTCCTCAAAGTGGAACCATGATGGAAACGAATGGTTACGAACTGACATGGGATAAAACAAGCACCGTGGACGATAAGAAACGAGCAGACGAATCAACACAATATCCGGCATTCCATTGGGCAGCCCATTATTCGGTAAGCAGCATTACTCCCGCCTCTGGTATTGGCAAATGGTACATTCCTGCATTAGGAGAAATGACAGGATATTGGGATGATGAAAACCATGGCCTCTACAATCAATTTTTGGATAGTCCAAGCTTTAGTGCAAGTTCTGGCAAATGGGGTTATCATGTTGCCAATCCAGGAACTGATGATGCACGATTCTCTCTTGGTTCTACAGGTGGACACATTGATAAGCTGTTTTCTGCATTTACCGATGCGGGCGGCCTGCTTCCTGCTGACACTTTTTTGTGGACGGCCTCCACTGCCAATAATTCCGCTCTTGGACAAAACATGCCCATCGCAATAAAGTTTGTAACGACGATACTTCCGTCCGGCCCCGTGGGAGCAACTGCGGAAGCTGATGCCATGCCCAAGAATACGGCCAGCATCTACGTGCTACCCTTTGTGCACTTCTAAGGGCTACTGAGCGACTCAGTAACGCCACGGAGACCAAAATGGCGAAATTGAGCGACTCAGTAACGTCGCGGAGACCAAAATGGCGAAATTGAGCGACTCAGTAACGCCGCGGAGACAAAAATGGCGAAATTGAGCGACTCAGTAACGCCGCGGAGACAAAAATGATGAAATTGAGCGACTCGGTAACGCCGCGGAGACCAAAATGATGAAATTGAGCGACTCAGTAACGTCGCGGAGACCAAAACGACGCTATTGAGCCGCTCAATAACATCCCTTAAAATAGAAAATACACTTTTGACAAACTTGTTTACGACATGGCGGCCTTGAGCTGCTTTGAAAGTTAAACCATTTTTTAACCCTTTAAAAAAACAAGAACATGGAAAAGAACAAATTACCCAGGTTCGTGAAAATTGAAGGCGGCAATTGCGCCCGATTTTCCAATGTGATGCACATGCAGTACCATCGTCGGCTCTACGACCAAGTGGTGGCGGTAGACAAAGAGAAGCTCAAGCTGACGGATGCCGTACTGGCAGAATGGCGCGAGGCCATCGATCAGGAGGTGGAACTCAACAAAGAGGCCACGCAATCGGTGCACACCGCTCGGCTGGTGAAACTCGATGCCGAGCGCGACCGGCTGCTGACGAACTTCTTCGGCGTGATTCGCATCCAAAAACTCTCGCCCGTGGCGGCTATACAAGAGGCTGCCCAGCGCGCGGAGGTGATTTTCAAGCCCTACGCCGGCATCCAGAACGAGGCTCTCGAGGCCGAAAGCGGGCACATCGCCGGGATGTTTGAAGATGCCAAGAAATGCACCGCCGATCTCACCACGCTGGGGCTCACGGCCGTGCTCTCGCAGCTGCGCACGGTGAACGGCGAGTTTGAACAGCTGGGAGCCACTCGCCGGCATGAAGCCGTCGAGGCCAAACGGCCCAGCGCCACGGCCATTCGCCCCAAAACGGACGAGGCACTCGAGTTCGTCGTTCAGCACATTCAGGGCAGCTACCTCTTCTCTACCGTCGAGGCCGATCGGCTGCTGATCTACTCGCTGGCCGCGGAGATGAATAAAATTACGGCCGACTTTAAAGCCAGTCATAAGTCCAGCGATGCCCAAAAGAAAAAGCATCCCAGCGACGGCGGCGGGAAAAAGCCTGGTGGCAATCCTGGCGGAGGTAATCCCGGCGACGGTAAAAAGCCCGATGGTGGCGGGAAAAATCCCGGCGGAAATCCTGGTGGCGGCGGAAAGACGCCCAATCCTGGCAAAGAACCCGGAAAGGATCCCGAGAAGGAAAAAGAACTGGACGAAATAGAAAAGATGCTCACTCCGCTCATCCCTGCCTTTGAGAAAGAGATTGGGGATCGTCCCGGCTCTCTCTCCTTCGCCCGCGAAGTGGTGGGCACGGGCAAAGATCGCCGCTTTAAATTCTACAACACTCGCACAAAGGTGTGGACCTGGGCCACACTCCGCGCCGACGGCACCCTCGCGCCGTGGGGGGCGGAGCCGTAGGAGGAGTTAAGGAGTGAAGGAGTGAAAAGGAGTTAAGACATTAGCTTGTTAGTTGACGAGTTAACAAGGGGTTCCAGTTAACAAGTTAACGAGTTGACAAGTTAACGAGTAGATTTGCTTTTTGATTGACGAGTTGGCAGGAAGGTTGCTTCCTTGTCAACTCGTCAACTTGTTCACTCGTCAACTAAACCCCTTGTCAACTTGTTAACTGGAACCCCTCGTCAACTAACTCATTTTTTCGATTCAATTTTGTAACTTTGCCGCATCAATCCATATTTCTATGCTGAATCTAAGAAAATACACCGTTTTGAAAGACTATCTGTTGCTGACCATTGCCATGTTGATAGGTAGTTTGGGCTGGGTGATCTTCCTTTTGCCCAATCATGTGACGACGGGCGGACTGCCCGGACTGGCTTCCATCTTGTATTGGGGATTAAAGATTCCGGTGCAGGTGACGTTCCTGGGGGCCAACATCCTTCTGTTGCTCATCGCGTTGAAAGTGCTGGGATGGCGATTCTGTTTGAAAACGCTTTATGCTGCGGTGATGTTTACGATTTTTAGTGCGATGGGCCAACACTGGATGGAGGGCTCGACGTTGTTGCAGGGTCAGCCGTTTATGGCTATTGTGCTGGGGGCGGCGTGCTTGGGAAGCACCGTCGGACTGGGACTGGCTTGCAATGGAAGCTCGGGCGGTACGGATGTGATTGCGGCGATGATCAATAAATATTATGACATCTCGCTGGGGAAGCTCATCCTGCTGGTAGACATCTCGGTGGTGACGACGAGCTATCTTGTGCTGCGCGACTGGGAACAGGTGCTCTACGGATATGTCTTTCTCTTCGTGTCGTCGATCTGCGTGGATAAAATCGTGAATATGATGCGGCAGTCGGTGCAGTTTTTCATCATCTCTGAGAAATACGAGGATATCGGACATGCTATCAACGTGAGCGCACGCCGTGGTTGTACCACCATCAGCGGACAGGGGTTTTACTCGGGCAAAGAAGTAAAAATGCTTTTCGTGCTGGCCCGACAGACGGAGGCATCGACCATTTTTTCGATTATCAATGAGATCGATCCTGCCGCATTCGTCTCGCAAAGTGCGGTGATCGGCGTCTACGGTTTGGGCTTCGATAAGTTTAAAACGAAGAGAAAAAAGAAAATGTAGATTGAAGAGGTGACGAGTTGACGAGTTGACGAGTTAATAAGTTAACAAGTTGACGAGTTAACAAGTTAACAAGTTAATGAGTTGATAAGGAAGTTACCTTTCTGTCGACTCGTTCATTAAAAACAAACTTCCTCGTTAACTTGTTAACTTGTAAACTTGTCAACTCATCAACTTATCACCTCATCAACTTATCACCTCGTCACCTAATTACCTCGTCAACTTAACAACTAAAAAATATGAACACTCAAGAGAACCCCGTTCCATTTGAATTGGAACTGAAGCCCGAGATTGCCTCGGGTGTGTATTCCAACTTCGCGCTCATCTCCCATTCGCATAGCGATTTTGTGGTAGATTTCGCTCGAATCCTGCCTGGTATGCCCAAACCTGAGGTGTGCAGCCGAGTGATTCTTGCGCCCGAACACGCCAAACGACTGCTTCATGCCCTGCAAGAGAACATCTATAAGTACGAACAGGAGTTTGGAAAGATTCAGATGCCCGAGGCCGAAGCGCGCGTCATTGCTCCTTTCAACATAGGCGGGAAGGGCGAGGCATAGACCAACAAAGAGGCGACGTGAAGAGGAAAGGCAACTTTTGCAGGTGAAAAGATGGAGTCGTTAAAAGAAAAAACAGCTAAAGGACTCTTCTGGGGAGGTATGAGCAACGGCGTGCAGCAGGGCGTTGGCCTCGTCTTCGGCATTGTCTTGGGACGTCTGCTCTCACCTTCCGACTATGGCATGATTGCCATGATCACTATCTTTTCGCTGATCGCCGTAGCCTTGCAAAACAGCGGTTTCACGGCGGCCCTTGCCAATCTGGCGCATCCCCGGCATGAAGACTACAACTCCGTGTTTTGGTTCAACGTCTTCATGGGCGTGGGACTCTATGCCCTGCTCTTCTTTTCCGCACCGCTCATTGCCGCCTATTACCGCCAGTCCGCCCTTGTATGGCTCTGCCGATACGCTTTTCTCAATATTCTTTTTTCGTGTTTGGGAACGGCGCAGGCAGCTTATCTCTTCAAGAACCTCAACACCAAACAGCAAGCTCAAACAGGAATGACAGCCGTGTTGCTCTCAAGCATCATCGGTGCCGCCATGGCCTGGATGGGCTTTTCTTATTGGGCCCTTGCCACACAGACCATCGTTTTTACGGCCACCAACACGCTTTTGCTTTGGCATTATTCGCCTTGGCGACCCACAAAGCACATCGATTTCGCACCGGTGCGCAAGATGTTTCGCTTCTCGTGCAAGATTCTGGCCACCGCCATCACCACGCACATCAATAATAACATCCTCAATATCCTGCTCGGACGATATTTCTCAGTGCAGGATGCGGGGAGTTACAATCAGGCTTATCAATGGAATTTTAAATGTTTTTCTCTCGTTCAGGGAATGGTGAACATTGTGGCGCAACCCGTTTTGGTAGATTTGAACGGAGACCAGGGCCGACAGTTGCAAGCCTTTCGCAAGATGATGCGCTTCACGGCATTCATCTCCTTTCCGTTGCTTTTTGGTTTGGCACTTGTGGCCAAAGAGTTCATCGTGCTGGCTCTGACCGAGAAATGGCTCGTCAGCGTGCCTCTCCTGCAGATCCTTTGCATCAGCGGTGCAGTGATGCCACTCTGCACATTGCTCTCGAATATGATTCTCAGTAAGGGGCGTTCCAACATTTTCTTCGGCTGCACATTCTGTCTCGGTGTCGTTCAGATCGTGTTGATGCTTGCCATTTGGCCGTTGGGCATCCGCACGATGGTGATGACCTACACCGCACTCAATTTGCTTTGGCTCTTTGTTTGGCATGCGTTCACACGCCGACTCACAGGCTACACCCTCCTCTCGTTTCTCAGCGACATTCTTCCTTTCGCCCTTTCGGCTCTCGGAGTGATGGTGCTCACGGGTCTGCTCACCCGTTCCATCTCCTCGTTGATACTGCTTCTCACTGCGCGCATCCTTCTTTCGGTCCTGCTTTATTATGTCGTGATGCGCCTGGCCCGTGTGAAGATACTCGACGAGTGCACCTCTTTTGTTCTTCAAAAAATCAGGAAACGGTGACCCTTGCCTTTCTCATTTCTGCCCATACCGATCCCGTTCATTTGGCCCGATTAGTAAAAAGTCTGCCCGAAGACGCGGCTTTCTTCATCCATGTTGACCTGAAAACCGACCTCACCCCTTTTCTTCCGTTGGCCGAAGACCCCCGTGTGCATCTGCTTCGCCGGCGTATCAACGTGGTGTGGGGCAGCATTCGACAAGTAGAATATCAAATGGAACTGATTCGTGAGGCTCTTTCCACTGGTCCTTTTCATCGCCTCATCGCCATCAGCGGACTGGATTATCCGCTTTGGAGCAATGCTCGTATCGTCGAATTCTTCAGCCATCTGGGCGACCGAGAACTCTTGCAAGGCATCCGTATGACCCATCAAGGCACGGCCGCAGCCAACTATCGTCGATACAGATGGCTCAATGCGCACCCCTGGAAGCCGGGAACGATGGCCAACCAACTGCGTGTGGCCCTTCAATGGTTGATCTATGGGGCCGGCTTTCGCAAGCCCCTATCGTTTCGCAGTCAAGGGGTTGAATATCATTTGCATAAAGGAGCCTCGTGGTGGGGCATCTCTGGCGAGTTGGCCGCTTATGTGCTGCACGAGTGGGACACGAATAAGAGACTCGTCAACTACTTTTCTACGGCCTTCTGTCCCGACGAAACCTTTATTCAGACCGTCGCCTTCAACAGTCGGTTTGCCTCTCGTTGTCTGTTGCAAGAAGGCCGTTATACCTCTCTGGCAGCCTTGACACCGCTCACCTACATCGACTACGATCCCGTTATCAAAGTGCTGACGGAAGAAGATTGGCCCGTTTTGCAGCAGTCGGGAAAGATGTTTTGTCGAAAAACCATGACGGGAACGAGCGACGCACTCTTAGATCGCATCGATCGAGAGCGACAGTTCTCAACCCTGTAGCAGGGGAGATCCATACTTTAGTCAAGCCAAATGAACCCTGCCAAGCCTACTTGAGCATGGGCATGGCAAAAAAAAGGCATTTTCGAGGAACGAAAAAGAACAAAAAACGGCACCATTAGATGCCGTTTTTTGTTGATTACCACCAACGGTGAATATGATAAGTCACCCGCGGTTGATTCTTCGCATAGGCAGCCGCTACATGTTCAATCGCTTTCAGACGCGCCATTTCCACCTTTACTTCGGCGTCGAACTGTCGGTCTTCCACCTGTTGGCGACGTTTCGTCACACTGGCAACGAAGGCCTTTACCTGCGGATAACAAGCTGCTGAAGGAGAAATGTCGCCCAGCATCTCGGCAATCATCAAGGCATTTTCTTCAGTCTGTGCCGCAGCCCACAAAGCCTTAGCCTGCATCAAAGTCTTTTCTGCATCGGCATAGACCATCTTCTTATAGAGAGTATTCATTTGGGCGAAAGCCTTCTTAAAATGAACACATTCCTGCGGAATGGCAGATAATTCGAAAAGAGCCTCATCGAATTTGCCGGCCGCCTCCAACGCTTGAGCTTTGGCCATGATGGCTGGAGCGTGCTGATTATAATAAGTGATAATCTTTGTTTTCGCGTTTCTCACTAACGATTGCACCTTCTCCGATTGAGTCGGAAGCTGCTTAACGGCGTTGACCAGTGCCTGACTTTCTGTTCGTCCCACTCCTTTGAGGGTTTGCGAAGTGGAAGAGTAGCATTTGCCATCGATGCCATCGCCGATGCCCAAGTGCATTTCCACCTCGTAAACCACCTTTGTCGGGGCTGTGGATAGCACCTCTTTGCCCGTCACATTCAATTGTGCAGCCAGCACAAACCGCCCGTTTTCCGATGCACTAATGCCTTCTCCTGTTGTGAGAATGTTGTTCAATCGGGCCAACACCATATCTAATACACGCTCGTCCGTCCCGCTTATGCCGCTTTCAACATAAGGAGTCAGATGGATTTGGGCCTTTGCAGAGCCCATCCAACCCATTAAACCGAGCCATACGATTATCATTAACCTGCTTCTCATCTTTATTTTCCTCCTATCACAATCGTTGCTTCTCCCAGTCCTTTCATCATCAGTTTGTTGGCAATCCCTTTGGCAGACAGTTCTTTAGACAGATCTTTGGCCCACCGTCGGGTGTCTAAGGCCACCTCAGTGCCAGGCAGATACAGGGGGATGCGCACCTGTTCGAAGTTCATCATATTCTCCGTTGCATCGAGCAGGGAGAAACTTTTATTGACGGTGTGATTGCTCACCCACTCTTCAATGAAGTCGGCCAGCGTGCCACCGTTTAAGTCGTCTTCAAGATTTTTGGGCGAGTCGTTCCATACTTTGATGTTCAACGCTACCTCGCGACCCTTATTGGCCATGTCGGTAAAATAGGTCATCAGTTCGCTGTTCAACTGGTCCATCCCCCCTTCTACCGCACTTTGCAACATCAGTTCTGTTGTTTCGCTGATGGTAGGCTCTGTCGTTCCCGATAGGGCGGCCACCTGTTTGTTGGTGTAAGCATCCAAAGCGCGCAGGTTAAAGGTGAGCGACTTGCGCATACCGATTTTATTCACCTTCCAATACAGTTCGAGAATGATGTCGCTTTTGGCGCGTTTCTTGAGTAGATCTAAAGGCGATTCGGCCAGGCCCTCTCCATTTTTAGAAGTCGTTGCCATATCTTCGGCCGAGGCGTTGGCCAGCGACTTCACCGTCTGTTCCATGTCTTTGAGTGGGAATCCCCGTTGTTGCATCATGCTACCGATGGTCGTAACGGCCACTTTCAGTTCTCCACTATTCTGAAAAGCCTTCACATAGTCGGGCACAACTTGGTTTTCTCCCATGTTATCAAAATGCTTCACAAACCCATTTTCGTTGCACCACACATCTCCGGGAACCACCATCAAGGTGGGTTTCTTAGCTTGTGAGAAAGCCCCTACCGCACAGCAGAGGGCAGCAAATAATAGCCATATTCTTTTCATATTCATTCAATTAGAAGAGGAAATCCAGCCCCTTGATGATTTTATCGTTTTCCAATCGTTTGCGCAAGGCATCATAGTTCACCATCACCACCATGCCAATTTTGTAGCCACCCTTACGCATCTTGATGACATCTCCGGCCAAGAGCTCCCCTTTATTGGTCAGTTGCACATATTGTAGATACTGTCCCGAGTTAAAGAAGTTGTCGAAATAAGCCTTATGGGCTTCGTAGCCTTCGGGCACCAGAGCCTTTTTCCCCTTGTCGGAAGCCGTTTTCCCCAGTCCGGCATACCCTTTAAAGATGATGCCATGCACAGCGTTTTCCATGCAAGAGTTGGTGGTTATCTTTTCACGTCTGCCGTAATTCCACACCTTGATGATGCAATATCCCTGTTGTGCGGGCACATTTCCTTCGAACGACTCTATTTCATAGAGATACTCTTTCTTGTCTACCTTGTTGCCGGCATAGGCCGTCCAGCCCAGAGACAACAGAAAAACCAGAGAAAATAAGATTCTTTTCATACTGCTTGTAGATTTGGATCGAAATACATTGAAAAAGCGCATGAGAGCCCTCCTCCATATGTTGATGGATAAAAATGTTATGTTTCTATTTCGCCTGACGAATTAGCATACCGTCCATGAGTTTCTTTGCATTGCCTTTAAACAAGGTATATTCCAGTTGTTCGTCGGTGTCAGCTTTCTCATCGCCGTCGCTTGCGGCATCCTCCGATTGGATGTCGGTGCCATAACGGTTGTCCCACACCTTACCTTTGATGGCGGTTATGTCGCCCGTCTTTTTGTATTCGGTGGTGCCGTCTTCCTTTTGTATCAACTCGAAGACATCGAATTTTTCGCCGCCTTTCAAGCCTTCTTTCTTGCCGATATAGGCAATGATCTGATCGCCTTTGATGTGCAGAGGCGACATCGTCTTGAAGACATCATATTTCTTTTGCAGTTTAGCCATCGCTCCATCCGTGGCCCGCACCGTGGCCCGTTCGATCAGCCTGCTGTCATGATTGTTGTTGAGGGTTACTTTGAGGGTAGCCGGTGCATAATCCCACGTCTTCCCGACATATTTCAGTCGATATTTCCCCTCATCGATGAGCTTCTGCGGCGATTGGTCGGCATAGGCCATCTCGAAAGCATCCTGTGTCTCTTTATCCCAATCCAACTGAAAAAGATAGCTGGTGGTCTTGACAAAATAGCCCTTTAGCGTAGAGCCTGCCAGCGAAGTGGCCGTTCCTGCAAGAGAACCAATACCGCCTAAGTACGCCCCAATGGCGTTGGTGTAGGCCGAAATTTGCGCCATCAGCTCTTCGGCGGGTAGGTAAGAATAGCGCGTCACCATGACAAACGTGTTGGGAATCAGCTCTAAAGCCGCAGCACTTACAATCTTATCGACACCACCTTTTACCAGTGTAGCCTTGTCTAAATCCTCTTTACTGGCATTCTGAAGGCCGCGCTCTTTGATGAGTTTGAAACCAAACTGATAGGTGTTAGCTTGGTTCAGGTCTTCTACGCCATACCATTTGGCAATCATTTTATTGGCCGTATGGTTCTGCTCAAAATACTTCATCAGGCGCGCAATGTACTCGTTGTCGCTCAGTTTCCCCTTTTCTTCGGGAGCAGCCACCTGTTTTCCGGCCGCCTTCATCAGGCCTCCTAAGCCCTTTTTTGTACCCTTTCCGGTCAGCTCTGCCGCCGCTTTCAGGTCTGCTTCGCTAATTGTTAGACCGTCGATCTCTGCGATACGAGCTCCTACACAGTGGTCGTCATACTTGTCGGGAGTGGGCATCTTGCTGAAGGTGTTCACCACAATCGCCTCGGCACCTCCCGTCATTTTTCTATCCTCTATCATCATGGTGTAAAGAGAACTGCGGCGATACTTGGCATCTTTGGTCATTTTTTGAGCATGGGCCATGCTCGCTGTGCAACATAATAATGCTGCAAATAAGGTAGTTGGTTTCATCTTTTGTTGGATGTTAGGATAACGCTACAAAGATAATGATTCTTTTTCTTTTCACGGGGGATTGAAGAGACATTTGATAATAAAAATAAAAATTGCTTGAAAATCATGCTTTTTCATCTTCTCCTCCTTGGGTTGACTTGGCGTGGAAATTCTTTTCCTCAAATGTGGAAGATAACATGCTTATACTCAATAGGTTGCCGATGTGTTTTCAAAAGCTTAGTTTTTGAATGTCATTCTCTTAGCTTTGATGTTGCGTTTTCTTAGCTTTTACGATGCGTTTTCTTAGCTTTTGCAAAACCATCTTTTTCAGATGATCAGACGAAATGGGGTGGGTGAAATTTCCACCTTATTATATATAGGGGCTCAACACGTTTCGAATCGCCCGATTCAAAACGTATACAAAAGGCAGACTCTTGTGTGTGAAAAAAGGATAGGGTAGAGGGCGTTTTCTGAGAGGCCGGCGATGGATAAAAGTTTTCTTTTCTCTCGAAAAGAGAAAGATGGGTTGGTAAATTAAAATAATGGTGGTTATATATTGTTAAAACAAAGAGGTGAGCGGGATTCCGTTTGCCTATATATTAGGTAGTGCCGATAATTGTTCGTAACTTTGCACCCCGAAATGCACTTCTCGTGCAGTTTCATGTCGTAGATAATAACGAAAAAAGAATATATAAATTTAAAAGTAAAATTATGCCTACTATTTCACAATTGGTAAGAAAAGGCAGAAAGGTGCTTGTCGACAAGAGCAAATCGCCGGCATTGGACTCATGTCCGCAGCGTCGTGGCGTTTGTGTGCGCGTCTATACAACCACCCCTAAAAAGCCTAATTCGGCAATGCGTAAAGTTGCCCGTGTTCGTTTGACCAACCAAAAGGAAGTGAACTCCTACATTCCGGGAGAAGGTCACAATCTGCAAGAGCACAGCATCGTGCTCGTTCGCGGTGGTCGTGTGAAAGATCTTCCCGGTGTTCGCTATCACATCGTTCGCGGAACGTTGGATACTGCTGGTGTGGCCAATCGTACGCAACGCCGTTCTAAATACGGTGCTAAGCGACCGAAGGCAGCCAAGAAGTAAAAGAAACGTTCAGGCAGGTTTTTAAGTTTGTGAGCACTTTAGTCGGTAAGTCTTGCCCTTGCAAGCACTTCAGGACTGTGGCGAGAGAATTTGCCGGGTCTCACTTGCTTAAAATCCTTTGCCCGAAACAAAAAGTAGGGTGGTCACTTGAAAGCCCCAATCATTATTCATTGTTTTGCTGGTGATTTGTTAATAAAAGGTTGAGTAAACCTCCGAGAGCGGAAGTTGAAGAACAATGACAACCCCATGCAGACTTTATTTTTCAAAATAAAATGAGAAAAGCAAAACCCAAGAAACGCGTGATCCTTCCCGATCCCGTGTTCGGCGACCAGAAGGTCTCCAAGTTTGTTAATCACTTGATGTACGATGGCAAAAAGAATGCTTCGTATCAGATTTTCTACAACGCCCTCGATGTGGTGAAAGTGAAGATGGAAAAAGAGGAAAAGTCTCCCCTTGAAATATGGAAGACGGCTCTGGACAATATTACTCCGCAGGTGGAAGTGAAGAGTCGGCGCATCGGTGGTGCGACTTTCCAAGTTCCTACCGAAATTCGCCCCGATCGTAAAGAGAGTATCTCGATGAAAAATATGATCTCCTATGCACGCAAACGCGGCGGAAAGAGTATGGCCGACAAATTGGCTGCCGAGATTATGGATGCTTTCAACAATCAAGGCGGTGCCTACAAACGTAAGGAAGATATGCACCGCATGGCAGAAGCAAACCGCGCATTCGCTCATTTCAGATTCTAATATATATAATAGGTATAAAGACAATGGCAAATCGCGATTTACATTTGACACGCAATATCGGCATCATGGCACACATCGATGCCGGAAAAACCACTACTTCGGAGCGTATCTTGTTCTATACGGGAAAGACCCACAAGATAGGCGAGGTGCACGATGGCGCCGCTACGATGGACTGGATGGCACAAGAACAAGAACGAGGCATCACCATCACGTCTGCTGCAACCACATGTAACTGGAATTACAATAACAAATCATACAAAATCAACCTGATCGACACTCCGGGACACGTCGACTTTACCGCCGAGGTGGAGCGTTCGCTGCGTGTTCTCGACGGAGCAGTTGCTACTTATTCGGCTGCAGACGGTGTTCAGCCTCAGTCGGAGACGGTTTGGCGTCAGGCAGACAAATATAACGTGCCGCGTATCGGTTACGTGAACAAGATGGACCGCTCTGGTGCCGACTTCTTTGAAACCGTGCAACAGATGAGGGATATCTTGGGAGCGAACCCTTGTCCGGTGCAGATTCCCATTGGTGCAGAAGAAAACTTCAAGGGTGTTGTTGACCTCATCAAGATGAAAGCTATCTTGTGGCACGACGAAACTATGGGAGCCGAATACAGCATCGAAGAGATTCCTGCCGATCTGCTGGATGAAGCCAAAGAGTGGCGTGACAAAATGATTGAGAATGCTGCTAACTTCGACGATGCATTGATGGAGAAGTATCTCGAAGGCGTGGAGCCTACGGAAGAAGAATTGATGGCGGCTATTCGCAAAGCTACCATCTCGATGGATCTCACACCGATGGTGTTGGGCTCTTCTTACAAGAATAAAGGTGTTCAGCCGCTGCTCGATTATGTTTGTGCATTCCTGCCCTCTCCGTTGGATACGGTGGCGATCGTTGGTACCAATCCCAATACCGAGGAGGAAGAAGAACGCAAACCGTCTGAAGAAGCTCCTACTTCGGCGCTCGCTTTCAAGATTGCTACCGACCCGTTCATGGGCCGTTTGGTGTTCTTCCGCGTCTATTCGGGTAAGGTAACGGCCGGTTCGTATGTCTACAACGCTCGTTCGGGTAAGAAAGAACGTATTAGTCGTCTGTTCCAGATGAACTCTAACAAGGAAATTCCTATGGAGTCGATTGATGCCGGCGATATTGGTGCAGGCGTAGGCTTTAAGGATATTCGCACGGGAGATACGCTTTGCGACGAGAATGCACCGATTGTTCTCGAGTCGATGTCGTTCCCCGACACGGTGATCTCTATCGCTGTTGAACCTAAGAGCCAGGCAGACGTTGCCAAATTGGATAACGGATTGGCGAAATTGGCCGAGGAAGACCCCACGTTTACCGTTCGTACCGACGAGCAGAGCGGACAGACCATTATCTCGGGTATGGGCGAATTGCACCTCGATATTATCATCGACCGTCTGAAACGCGAGTTCAAGGTAGAGTGTAACCAGGGTAAACCTCAGGTGAACTACAAAGAGGCCATCACGAAACCTGTCACTCTGCGTGAGGTTTACAAGAAACAGAGTGGTGGTCGTGGTAAGTTTGCCGATATTATCGTTACCGTTGGACCTAAGGATGAAGACTATACAGAGGGCAACTTCCAGTTCATCAACGAGGTGAAGGGCGGAAACGTGCCCAAGGAGTTCATTCCTTCCGTACAGAAAGGTTTTGAAAATGCAATGAAGAACGGTGTGTTGGGTGGTTATCCGATGGAAAATCTGAAGGTGACTTTGACCGATGGATCGTTCCACCCGGTAGACTCCGATCAGCTTTCGTTCGAATTGGCAGCCATCAACGCTTATAAGAATGCTTGTCCGAAAGCAGGTCCTGTACTGATGGAGCCTATCATGAAGGTAGAAGTTGTTACTCCAGAGGAGAACATGGGTGATGTGATCGGCGACTTGAATAAGCGTCGTGGTCAGGTGGAAGGTATGGACGAGGCCCGTAGCGGTGCACGCATCGTGAAAGCCCAAGTACCTTTGGCAGAGATGTTCGGCTATGTTACCGCCCTGCGTACCATTACTTCGGGTCGTGCAACCAGTTCGATGGAATACGATCACCATGCTCCGCTGTCAAGTTCTATCGCAAAAGCAGTTCTTGAAGAAGTGAAAGGCCGCACAGATTTGGTATAACAAGAAATCAAAAGGATGGGGCATCGCTTAGCGAATGACTCTTAAGCGATGTACTCCATTCTTTTATATACATCATTAAAACAAAATTATCGATATGAGTCAGAAAATCAGAATTAAGCTGAAAAGCTACGATCACAAGTTGGTAGACAAGTCAGCAGAGAAGATTGTGAAAGCAGTGAAAACCACTGGAGCCATCGTTAGCGGCCCTATTCCATTGCCTACACATAAGCGTATCTTCACGGTGAACCGTAGTACGTTCGTCAACAAAAAGTCGCGTGAGCAGTTCCAATTGCAAGATTTCAAGCGTTTGATCGATATCTATAGCTCAACAGCAAAGACGGTAGACGCGCTGATGAAACTTGAATTGCCCAGTGGCGTAGAGGTAGAGATTAAGGTGTAAGACAGATGGGCTCGTGAGAGCCATACTTGGGCCTATGAGCCGAAATGTTATGTCGATTGAACGACAGGCGTTTGTTGGCAAACAAGATTCTCGTAAATTAGAGTCTGTTCTATAACAGATCAACTGATCAACAATTTTATTTTTATTAATATATTATTGAAATGCCAGGATTAATTGGAAGAAAAATCGGAATGACATCCGTTTTCAGTGCCGACGGTAAGAATGTTCCGTGCACTGTTATCGAAGCTGGTCCTTGTGTTGTAACCCAGGTAAAGACCGTAGAGAAAGACGGTTATGAAGCAGTGCAACTCGCTTTTGGTGAAGCTAAAGAAAGCAGAACTACAATGCCGATGGCAGGAGTCTTCAAAAAAGCAGGTACAACACCGAAGAAGCACTTGGCCGAGTTCAAATTTGATACCGAATACAATCTCGGTGATACCCTCACGGTAGACCTTTTTGAAGGTGTAGAGTTTGTAGACGTGGTAGGAACCTCTAAAGGTAAGGGTTTCCAAGGAGTTGTTAAACGTCATGGATTCGGTGGTGTAGGTCAGAGTACACACGGCCAGGATGACCGCGCTCGTAAACCGGGCTCTATCGGTGCATGTTCTTATCCCGCTAAAGTGTTTAAGGGTATGCGCATGGCAGGCCAAATGGGAGGTGATAGAGTGACAACTCAGAACCTGAAAGTGTTAAAGGTGATTCCTGAACACAACCTTATCCTCGTGAAAGGAAGTGTGGCTGGATGCAATGGTTCAACCCTTTTAATTAAGAAATAATGGAAGTTAGCGTATTAAATATCAATGGTCAGGAGACCGGAAGAAAGGTTACGTTGAACGAAGCCATCTTCGGTATTGAGCCTAATGACCACGTTCTCTATCTCGATGTGAAGCAGTATCTCGCTAACCAGCGTCAAGGTACTGCCAAGTCCAAAGAGAGAAGCGAGGTAAGCGGTTCTACTCGCAAACTCGGTCGTCAGAAAGGCGGCGGCGGTGCACGTCGTGGTGACATCAATTCGCCTGTGCTCGTTGGTGGTGGACGTGTGTTTGGTCCTCAACCTCGTGATTATGGTTTCAAGCTGAACAAGAAAGTAAAACTCCTCGCCCGTAAGTCGGCGTTATCTTATAAGGCCCAGGAAAATGCGATTGTTGTCGTTGAGGATTTCGATTTGACAGCCCCCAAAACAAAAGATTTTGTAAATATCACTAAGAATCTTAAAGTTGAGGGTAAGAAGACGCTTGTTCTTTTGCCAAGTGTGAATAAAAATGTATATTTGTCGGCTCGTAACTTGCAACGTTCAGAGGTGATGACGGCACATGCACTCAATGCTTACAAAGTTTTGAATGCAGATGTGCTTGTTGTGACTGAAAAGTCGTTGGAGGCTATCGATGGAGTCTTAAATAAATAAGGAGACAAAAAGATTATGGGATTTATCATAAAACCATTGGTCACCGAGAAGATGACCAAGATAACAGACAAGTCTTCTGTTGAAAGAAGTTATAAGGTGAAAGGTGAAGTCAAGACAAAAGCCGCAGAGGCTCGTTATGGCTTTATCGTTCGTCCTGAAGCAAACAAACTTCAAATTAAGAGCGAAGTCGAAAGCTTATATCACGTTACGGTGTTGGATGTCAATACAATGCGTTATGCTGGCAAACGTTCGAGCCGTTATACAAAGGCCGGATTGGTGAAGGGACAAAAGAATGCCTTCAAAAAGGCTATCGTTACACTGAAGGCCGGCGACCAAATTGATTTTTACAGCAATATTTAATATAGAAAATGGCAGTACGTAAATTAAAACCGGTAACCCCGGGACAAAGACACAAGATTATTGGCACGTTCGAGGATATTACTGCATCCGTGCCAGAGAAGTCTCTCGTTTACGGCAAACGCTCAACCGGTGGTCGAAACAATACCGGTAAGATGACTGTCCGCTATATGGGTGGCGGTCATAAGAGAAAATATCGTTTGATCGATTTTAAACGTGAGAAAGATGGTGTTCCAGCTGTAGTAAAGACAATTGAATACGATCCGAACCGTTCGGCTCGTATTGCATTGCTGTATTATGCAGATGGTGAAAAACGTTACATTATTGCTCCTAATGGACTTGAAGTTGGGGCGACTTTGCTGTCGGGTGCAGGGGCTGCTCCTGAAGTAGGAAATGCAATCCCCCTTGCAAACATCCCCGTCGGTACCGTGATTCATAATATTGAATTACGTCCCGGCCAAGGTGCGCTTCTCGTTCGTTCGGCTGGTAACTTTGCTCAGTTGACTTCTCGTGAGGGCAGTTATTGTGTTATTAAGCTTCCTTCGGGAGAGACTCGTAAGGTGCTCTCTGCTTGTAAGGCTACGGTAGGTAGTGTAGGCAACTCTGACCACGCTTTGGAACAGTCTGGTAAGGCTGGACGTTCTCGTTGGTTAGGTCGTCGTCCGCACAACCGCGGTGTTGTTATGAACCCTGTTGATCACCCGATGGGTGGTGGTGAAGGCCGTCAAAGCGGTGGTCACCCACGCTCACGTAAGGGCTTGTATGCTAAAGGGCTCAAGACACGCACACCCAAAAAGCAGTCTAACAAGTATATTATTGAAAGAGCTAAAAAATAATTAAAGAGTAAATTATGAGTCGTTCATTAAAAAAAGGTCCATATATCAACGTTTCTCTTGAAAAGAAAATTCTCGCAATGAATGAGAGTGGCAAGAAAAGCGTTGTTAAAACGTGGGCCAGAGCTTCAATGATTTCCCCCGACTTTGTGGGGCATACTGTTGCAGTTCATAACGGAAATAAATTTATCCCTGTTTACATTACCGAGAATATGGTTGGTCACAAGTTGGGTGAATTCTCTCCCACGCGTCGTTTTGGCGGCCATTCTGGTAACAGAAAGTAAAGGGACAACCATTTAATCATAGGAATAATAATGGGAGCAAGAAAACATATAGCGGCCGAAGCAAGAAAAGAGGCCCTTAAAAAATTGTATTTTGCAAAACTCAAAGGTGTTCCCTCTTCTCCGCGTAAGATGCGCTACGTAGTAGACATGGTTCGTGGTATGGAGGTAAACCGCGCTCTTGGCGTATTGAGATTTTCCAAAAAGCAAGCTGCAGCGGATGTAGAGAAATTGCTGCGTTCGGCGATTGCCAATTGGGAAGCAAAGAATGAGCGCAAGGCAGACGAAGGAGAACTTTATATAAGCAAAGTGTTCGTAGACGAAGGCGTAACGATGAAGCGCATGAGACCCGCTCCACAGGGACGCGGTTACAGAATTCGCAAGCGTTCTAATCACGTTACATTGTTTGTTGATGCCAAAACTAACGACGAAAAAGAATAAAGAATGGGACAGAAAGTTAATCCAATAAGCAACCGTCTTGGTATTATCCGTGGTTGGGACTCTAATTGGTTTGGTGGAAAGAACTTCGGCGAGAATATCGTTGAAGATATGAAGATACGCAAGTATCTGAACGAGCGTTTGGCAAAAGCAAATGTAGCTCGCATCATTATCGAGCGTACATTGAAGCTCGTAACCATCACCATCTGTACGGCTCGTCCTGGAATCGTCATTGGTAAAGGTGGACAAGATGTTGACAAACTGAAAGAAGAGTTGAAGAAACTCTACAATAAGGATATTCAAATCAACATATTTGAAGTTAAAAGACCCGATCTCGATGCTACGATCGTTGCTAATAACATCGCTCGTCAGGTAGAAGGTAAGATTGCTTATCGCCGTGCTATCAAGATGGCAGTTCAGAATACGATGCGTGCAGGAGCTGAAGGTGTTAAGATTCAAATCACCGGACGTCTCAACGGTGCCGAGATGGCGCGTAAGGAAATGTATAAGGAAGGGCGCACGCCACTTCATACTTTCCGTGCAGATATTGATTACTGTCAGGCAGAGGCCTTGACCAAGGTAGGACTTTTGGGTATTAAGGTTTGGATTTGTCGTGGTGAAGTTTACGGCAAACGTGACTTAGCCCCCAACTTTGCTCAGGATAAACAGGGTGGAGTTCGTTCCAACAATGCAGGTGGTCGCTCTGGTCGTGGTAATCGTAAGAGAAACAATAACCGCTAAAAGTAAGAAGTTATTATGTTACAGCCCAAAAGAGTAAGATATAGAAGACCGCAAGACGGCCGTGGCAACAAAGGCAACGCCGGTAGAGGGACACAATTGGCTTTCGGTTCATTTGGCATCAAGACCCTTGAAGCAAAGTGGATAGACAGTCGACAGATAGAAGCGGCCCGTGTAGCCGTGAACCGTTATATGCAACGTGAAGGCCAGGTATGGATTCGCATCTTCCCGGATAAACCCATTACCCGTAAGCCTGCTGACGTCCGCATGGGTAAAGGAAAGGGAGATCCCGCAGGTTGGGTAGCTCCGGTAACACCTGGTCGCATTCTTTTTGAAGTAGAAGGAGTTAGCTTCGACATTGCTAAAGAGGCTCTTCGCCTTGCAGCACAGAAGCTTCCTGTTAAGACAAAGTTTGTTGTTAGACGTGATTACGATAAAAACGCTTAAGCTATGAAGATGAACGAATTGAAAGAACTCTCCGCTAAAGATTTGGCAGAGAAGTTGGAGAATGCTGTGGCTGCTTACAGTCAGATGAAGATAGGTCACAACACCACTCCTCTTGAGAATCCATCAAAGATTAAGAATGCTCGTCGTGATATAGCGCGTATGAAGACAGAACTTCGTCAGAGAGAACTTAACAAATAATAATGGTCCAGATGGAAGCAAGAAATTTAAGAAAAGTAAGACAGGGTGTTGTTGTCAGCAACAAAATGGATAAAACCATTGTTATTGCGTCTAAGTTCAAGGAAAAGCATCCTATCTATGGTAAATTTGTTCAGAAGACAAAGAAATACCATGTTCATGACGAGAAGAACGAAGCCAATATCGGTGATACGGTTCTTATCATGGAAACCCGTCCCTTGAGTAAAACCAAGCGGTGGAGATTAGTTCAAATAATTGAAAAGGCTAAGTAAATTATGATACAAGCAGAATCAAGACTTACAGTATGCGATAACAGCGGTGCACGCGAGGCTCTTTGCATCCGTGTGCTTGGAGGAACCCGCCGCCGTTATGCAAGTGTTGGTGACGTGATTGTCGTTGCAGTCAAGAACGTTATCCCATCAAGTGATTTGAAAAAGGGTGCAGTATCGAAGGCTTTGATTGTCCGCACGAAAAAAGAGATACGTCGTGCTGACGGCTCTTACATCCGTTTTGACGACAATGCATGTGTATTGTTGAACAATGCCGGTGAAATTCGTGGCAGCCGTATCTTCGGTCCGGTAGCCCGTGAGCTTCGTGCAGTCAACATGAAAGTTGTTTCTTTGGCACCTGAGGTTCTTTAAATAATTAATAAACAGAAAGTAATGAGTAAGTTACATATTAAAAAAGGTGACGAGGTTATCGTTCTGGCCGGCGAAGACAAAGGTCGGAAAGGTAAGGTGCTCAAAGTCTTGGTAGAACGGGAGCGTGCTTTTGTCGAAGGTATCAATATGGTATCTAAGAGCACAAAGCCATCTGCAAAGAATCCTCAGGGAGGTATCGTTAAGCAGGAAGCTCCTATTCACGTTTCGAACTTGAGCTTGATAGATCCGAAGAGTGGTAAGGCTACTCGTA
The DNA here is from genome assembly GCF_018127805.1 of Prevotella sp. oral taxon 475. Lineage (NCBI taxonomy): Bacteria > Pseudomonadati > Bacteroidota > Bacteroidia > Bacteroidales > Prevotellaceae > Prevotella > Prevotella sp. oral taxon 475. Next base: position 2,287,664 of record NZ_CP072334.1, on the reverse strand, counting down.
TAGCCATTAAGAAAACAGATGATGGAAAGAAAGTACGCATCGCAAAGAAATCTGGGGAGGTGATAAAATAATGAATACAGCACAGTTAAAGAAAGTATATGCTGAGACGATTGCCCCGGCATTGCAAAAGCAGTTTAACTATTCCTCAGCGATGCAGGTACCGGTTCTGAAGAAGATTGTCATCAATCAAGGACTTGGTGATGCCACTCAAGATAAGAAGATGATAGATGTTGCCATCAATGAGATTTCTTCTATCGCCGGTCAGAAAGCAGTTGCCACCTACTCTAAGAAAGACATCGCGAATTTCAAACTTCGCAAGAAGATGCCTATCGGTGTAATGGTGACGTTGCGTCGTGAGCGTATGTATGAGTTCCTTGAAAAGCTCATCCGTGTTGCGCTTCCTCGTATTCGCGACTTTAAAGGTATCGAAAGTAAGTTCGACGGTCGTGGAAACTACACATTGGGAATTACAGAACAGATCATTTTCCCTGAAATCAACCTCGATTCAATCGATCGCATTCAAGGAATGAACATCACGTTCGTTACAACAGCCCATACCGACGAGGAAGGCTATGCGCTGTTGAAAGCTTTCGGTCTTCCTTTCAAAAACGCTAAAAACGATTAAGCAATATGGCAAAAGAATCAATGAAAGCTCGCGAGGTAAAGCGTGCAAAACTGGTTGCTCGTTATGCTGAGAAGCGTGCGGCTCTGAAAAAGATTATTGCAACCTCTGACGATTATGCTGAAGCTTACGAGGCCGCTCGCAAGTTGCAGTCTATTCCGAAGAATGCCAACCCCATTCGTCTTCACAATCGTTGTAAAATCACCGGTCGTCCGAAAGGATATATCCGTCAGTTCGGTCTTTCGCGTATTCAATTCCGCGAGATGGCATCTGCCGGTTTGATTCCCGGCGTGAAGAAGGCAAGCTGGTAGTTCTCTCTATGCCGATAGGGTTGGAATAGCCAAAACAGTCGAACTCGAATCGATCTCTTATAGGGTTGAAAATCAGATGATTGGAAACCCGTTTGCGAAAGCTAAGCTTTAGGGATGCAATCTCTTAGCTTTTGCATCGTAAAAGCTAAGAGATGGGATGCGAAAAACAAAGAGATTGGAAAACGGAAATGTAACGTTGGGAAAATCTTGTCTGAATCGACGTGAAAGGTTTGTTCCGAATTTGAGGTGAAAAGAGACGAGAATGTAGAATCGCAAGGAGAGCTTGTTCGTATAGAACAACCTCAGGGCTAATAACCTATCGAGCGTGTCGACATTCCAGCATTTGAGAACAGAAATTATTTAATATTGTCGGGAAAATCCCGATCAATTAAACATTTTTATTTATGACAGATCCAATAGCAGATTATCTGACTCGACTCAGAAACGCAATCATGGCACATCATCGCGTGGTTGAGGTGCCTGCGTCTAATTTGAAGAAAGAGATCACGAAGATTCTCTTTGAAAAGGGTTACATCCTGAACTATAAGTTCGTAGAGGAAGGCCCGCAAGGTGTCATCAAAGTGGCTTTGAAGTATCACCCGGTAACAAAAGCAAACGCTATCACAAGCTTGAAACGCGTTTCTACTCCCGGTTTGCGTCAGTACACAGGTTACAAAGACATGCCGAGAGTAATTAACGGATTGGGCATCGCAATTTTGTCCACATCTAAAGGTGTAATGACCAACAAGGAAGCTGCCGACTTGAAAATCGGTGGTGAAGTTCTTTGTTATGTTTATTAATTGGAGGATTGAATTATGTCAAGAATAGGAAATTTGCCAATTGTCATTCCATCTGGAGTTACTGTATCGCAGAATAATGGGCTTGTAACGGTAAAGGGACCTAAGGGTGAACTTTCCCAAAAGGTAGATGCTTCCATCAAGATGAACATCGAAGATGGTCAGATCATCTTTACTGTAGATGAAAATAGCCCGGTAAATATCAAACAAAAGCAGGCTTTCCATGGCTTGTATCGTTCGCTGGTCAACAACATGGTTGTTGGTGTGAGCGAGGGTTACAAAAAGGTTTTGGAGCTTGTTGGTGTGGGTTATCGTGTTTCCAACCAGGGAAATATTATCGAATTTTCCTTGGGTTACACGCATCCCATCTTTATTCAGCTGCCCAGTGAGGTGAAAGTGGAAACCAAATCTGAGAGAAATCAGAACCCGCTTCTTATCCTGGAGTCCTGCGACAAGCAGTTGCTGGGTCTCATCTGTGCTAAAATTCGTTCTTTCCGCAAGCCTGAACCTTATAAAGGAAAAGGTGTTTTGTTCCAGGGTGAGGTTATTCGTAGGAAGTCTGGTAAGACTGCTGCAGCTAAGTAACTTTAAATTTACACGATTATGACAACAAAGAAAGTAGAAAGACGAATTAAAATCAAATATAGAATTCGCAAGAGCGTCAATGGTACTGCAGAGCGTCCTCGCATGAGCGTGTTCCGTTCGAACAAGCAGATTTACGTTCAAATCATCAACGATCTCACCGGTACCACTCTTGCTTCGGCCTCTTCGCTGGGCTTGGAAACGATGCCTAAGAAAGAACAGGCACAGAAAGTCGGCGAGTTGGTTGCACAGAAGGCACAGGCTGCCGGTATCACCGCTGTTGTTTTCGACCGTAATGGTTATCTTTACCACGGTCGTGTGAAAGAGCTGGCTGATGCAGCCCGTAAAGGTGGACTTAATTTTTAAACGATTATGGCAATGAATAGAGTAAGAGTAAATAGTGACGCTGAATTGAAAGATCGCTTGGTGGCTATCAACCGTGTTACAAAAGTAACCAAGGGTGGTCGTACCTTTACGTTCGCTGCAATTGTCGTTGTCGGTGATGGTAACGGAGTTATCGGATATGGCTTGGGTAAAGCCGGTGAGGTTACTTCGGCTATCGCTAAAGGAGTAGAGGCCGCAAAGAAGAATCTTGTAAAGGTTCCTGTGCTCAAAGGTACTGTTCCCCATGAAATGGAAGTTTCTTTTGGAGGTGCAAAGGTGCTGATTAAGCCAGCCGCAGCCGGAACCGGACTTAAAGCCGGTGGTGCTATGCGTGCCGTTCTTGAGAGTAGTGGTATCACAGATGTGATTGCTAAGTCGAAAGGGTCTTCCAACCCTCATAACTTGGTGAAGGCAACCATCGAGGCCTTGAGTCGGATGCGTGATGCTTATACGATTGCTGGCGTACGTGGTGTTAGCATGGAAAAAGTATTTAACGGATAAAGAGTATAATTACATGGCAACAATAAAAATCAAACAGGTTAAGAGTAGAATTGGATATCCGGTAGACCAAAAGCGTACACTTTTGGCTTTGGGGCTCCGTAAGATTTCTCAGGTTGTTGAAGTGGAAGATACTCCAAGCATCCGTGGTATGATTAAAAAAGTTCACCATCTGGTAAACGTTGTTGAATAATCAATTTTATCAAATTAGAACAATTATGAAATTAAATAGTTTGAAACCAGCTAAGGGTTCTACACATTCACGTCGTCGTGTCGGTCGCGGTCCGGGATCTGGATTGGGAGGCACTTCTACTCGTGGACATAAAGGTGCTAAGGCTCGTTCTGGTTATAAAAGAAAGATTGGATTTGAAGGAGGACAGATGCCTTTGCAGCGTCGTATTCCTAAAGCCGGCTTCAAAAATATCAACCATAAGGAGTATTTGCCAATTAATCTATCCGCACTCCAGGCTTTGGCAGAGGAGAAAGGACTTCATAAAATTGGTTTGGTGGAATTGAAAGAGGCAGGTCTGTTGAAAGGTAGGGTCCTCGTTAAGATTCTTGGTGATGGCGAATTGAAGGTCGCTCTCACTGTTGAAGCCAATGCATTCTCTAAAACTGCCGAAGAAGCAATCAAGGCAGTTGGTGGTAACACAACTATAATCTAAATCAATGAAAAAGTTTATCGAGACACTGAAGAATTGTTGGAGAATTGAGGACTTGCGCCAGCGACTCCTCATAACCATACTATTTGTAGCTATCTATCGTTTTGGATCGTTTGTGGTCCTTCCGGGTATCAATCCGGGAATGTTGGAAAAACTGCAGTCCCAGACCTCTGGTGGCTTGATGTCGCTTTTGGATATGTTTTCCGGTGGTGCATTCTCTAATGCGTCTATCTTCGCGTTGGGAATCATGCCTTATATCTCAGCCTCCATTGTGATGCAGCTTTTGGCTGTAGCAGTTCCGTATTTTCAAAAAATGCAGAGGGAAGGTGAGAGCGGACGGAAGAAGATAAACTGGTATACGCGTGCTCTGACAGTAGTTATTCTACTGTTTCAGGCACCGTCTTACCTTGTCAACCTCAAGATGCAAGCCGAGGGAGCTTTGGCTTCCGGTATCTCGTGGTCGGTGTTTATGATTCCAGCCACCATTATTCTCGCAGCGGGAAGTATGTTCGTTCTTTGGCTGGGCGAACGTATCACCGACAAGGGAGTGGGAAACGGTATTTCATTGATCATCATGGTGGGTATCATTGCCCGACTGCCACAAGCTTTCATCCAGGAAGTAGGCTCTCGCTTTACGGCGATAACGGGTGGTGGACTTGTCATGTTTATCGTTGAGATTCTCATCTTATACGGAATCGTTTGTGCTGCAATTCTTTTAGTACAAGGTACACGGAAAGTTCCTGTTCAATATGCAAAGCGTCTTGTTGGTAATAAGCAGTATGGTGGCGCACGTCAATATGTGCCTCTGAAGCTGTTTGCAGCTAACGTGATGCCTATCATCTTTGCACAGGCTCTGATGTTTATTCCTTTGGCTATCGTAAGGTATCAGTCTGAAAATGCAAGTTATGTGGTGCAGTCTCTGATGGATAACCGGAGTCTCTTGTATAATATAATTTATGTGGTATTGATTATCGCATTTACTTATTTCTATACGGCAATTACTCTGAATCCGACTCAGATGGCGGAAGATATGAAGCGTAACAATGGTTTTATTCCTGGCGTTAAACCGGGGAAAGATACGGCTGAGTATATTGATACGGTGATGTCTCGTCTCACTCTACCAGGTTCTTTGTTCATTGCATTTATTGCGGTGATGCCTGCATTGGCCGGTCTGCTGAATGTACAACAAGCCTTCTCCCAATTCTTTGGAGGAACGTCGCTCTTAATTTTGGTAGGAGTTGTTATCGATACATTACAACAGATTGAAAGCTATCTGATGATGCGTCATTACGATGGATTGCTTAATTCGGGACATACCCGTGGAAACGGTGTCGTTTCTGCCTATTGACTTTCTGCTCTTAGCTTAAGTAATGAAGGTCTTTCTAAAGACTGAAGATGAGATTAGCTTAATGCGTGAGGCGAACCAACTTGTTGGTAAAACCTTGGCAGAATTGGCAAAACATGTCATACCGGGTGTGACAACTCTCCAATTGGATAAAATTGCGGATGAATTTATCCGTGATCATGGAGGAATCCCTACTTTTAAGAATTTTCCTAATCCTTTTGGAGAGCCCTTTCCTGCAAGCATTTGCACATCGATCAATGAAGAAGTGGTGCATGGAATCCCTCGGGAGAATCAGATCTTAAAAGAGGGTGACGTCATTTCTGTTGACTGTGGCATACTTCTTGCTGGATATAATGGTGACAGTTGTTATACCTTCTGTGTAGGTGAAGTTGCTAAAGAAACGAAAGAGCTTTTGGATGTAACAAAAGAGGCTTTGTATCTTGGCATTAAAGAGGCTGTTGCAGGAAATCATTTAGGTGACATTGGATATGCTATTCAGCAATATTGCGAGAGCCGTGGCTATGGCGTTGTCCGCGAATTGACGGGTCATGGGATAGGAAAGGAGATGCATGAAGAACCCAAAGTACCGAATTACGGTCGGAGGGGAAACGGAATTCTTTTAAAGGAAGGAATGTGCATTGCCATTGAACCCATGATTACAATGGGAGATAGGCATATCGGGTTAATGCCTGATAAGTGGACTATCAGAACCTTGGATGGAAAGCCGGCCGCACATTTTGAGCATACGATTGCTATTAGAAAAGGCCAAGCAGAAATTTTATCTTCGTTTGAGGAAATAGAACTTACAGAAAAAGAAAAGAAATAATATGGCAAAACAATCTGCTATTGAGCAAGATGGAACAATCGTTGAAGCGTTATCAAATGCGATGTTTCGCGTAGAGTTGGAAAATGGATGTCCCATAACAGCTCACATCTCTGGCAAGATGAGAATGCACTATATCAAGATATTGCCTGGTGATAAGGTAAAAGTGGAAATGAGTCCCTATGACCTTACCAAGGGTAGAATCGTGTTTAGATACAAATAATTCAATAAGAATATGAAGACAAGAGCATCATTGAAGAAACGTACACCTGACTGTAAGATTGTCCGTCGTAAGGGTCGCTTGTTCGTTATCAACAAGAAAAACCCGAAGTATAAGATGCGTCAGGGTTAAAGAGAAATTTTTATTTTAAATCAATCATTTTATCATTAACAAATGGCAATAAGAATTGTTGGAGTAGATTTGCCCCAAAATAAGCGTGGCGAAATCGCATTGACCTATATATATGGTATAGGTCGAAGTAGTTCAGCAAAGATATTGGACAAGGCAGGTGTAAGCCGCGACCTGAAAGTCAGCGAGTGGACCGACGACCAGGCAGCCAAGATCCGTGAGATTATCGGTGCTGAATTCAAAGTAGAAGGTGACCTCCGTTCTGAGGTACAGATGAATATCAAGCGACTGATGGATATTGGTTGTTATCGTGGAGTTCGTCATCGTAATGGTCTTCCAGTTCGTGGGCAGAGCACGAAGAATAATGCTCGTACCCGTAAGGGAAAGAAGAAGACTGTTGCTAATAAGAAAAAAGCTACTAAGTAAAATTTAGTTGAGAGTTGAAAGTTGAGAGACGAGGCGTTAGTTTCTGGATGTCGAGAATCTTATTCTCCTATTTTAGAACTTATTCCTAAACTTAAAACTTGCAGACTTAAAACTTTTAAACTAAAAGAAGATTATGGCAAAGAAAATAGCAGCAAAAAAAAGAAATGTTAGAGTAGATGCTCTTGGACAACTTCATGTTCATAGTTCTTTCAATAATATTATTGTGTCTTTGGCTAACAGCGAAGGTCAGGTTATCTCTTGGTCTTCTGCTGGTAAGATGGGCTTCCGCGGCTCAAAAAAGAATACGCCCTATGCAGCCCAGATGGCAGCAGAGGATTGTGCGAAGGTGGCTTTCGATCTTGGCTTGCGTAAGGTGAAGGCATACGTAAAGGGACCTGGGAATGGTCGTGAGAGTGCGATCCGCGCCGTACATGGTGCTGGTATCGAAGTAACTGAGATTATTGATGTTACGCCGTTGCCTCACAATGGTTGCCGACCTCCTAAACGTCGTCGTGTTTAATTACGCGGTAAGATCGGATTTGAAATGAACTCCGATTGGCAGTTAAAGATTCAACAATATTAAAGTATAAAAGAAAATGGCAAGATATATAGGTCCGAAATCTAAAATTGCTCGCCGATTTGGTGAACCCATCTTCGGTGCAGACAAAGTTTTGTCCAAGAGAAACTTCCCTCCTGGACAGCATGGCAACAACCGTCGCAGAAAGACTTCAGAGTACGGTGTCATGTTGGCAGAGAAGCAAAAGGCTAAATACACTTACGGCGTATTGGAACGTCAGTTCCGCAATATGTTTGAAAAAGCAGCAAAGGCCGAGGGTATTACCGGTGAGGTATTGTTGCAGAACCTCGAAAGTCGTTTGGATAACGTCGTATTTCGTTTGGGTCTAGCTCCTACCCGCGCAGCAGCACGGCAGCTTGTAGGCCATAAGCATATCGTCGTTGATGGCAAGGTTGTCAACATTCCCTCTTATTCAGTGAAAGCCGGACAGATTGTCGGTGTTCGCGAGAAGGCAAAATCGCTCGAAGTAATTGAGGCAGCACTTGCCGGCTTTAACCACAGCAAGTTCCCTTGGATTGAGTGGGATGATGCTTCTAAAAGTGGAAAATTCCTGCATAAGCCCGAGCGTGCCGACATTCCTGAGAACATTAAGGAACAGTTAATCGTTGAGTTGTACTCTAAATAAATCATTAAGTTAATGGCGATATTAGCATTTCAAAAACCTGATAAAGTTGTAATGTTGGAGGCCAATGACAAATTCGGCAGGTTCGAATTCCGTCCTCTTGAGCCAGGGTTTGGCGTTACCATAGGTAATTCCCTCCGTCGCATTCTTCTTTCATCTCTTGAAGGCTTCGCTATCAACACCGTGCGTATTGCCGGGGTTGAGCACGAATTCTCTTCAGTGCCAGGTGTGAAAGAAGATGTAACCAACATGATCTTGAATTTGAAACAAGTAAGATTCAAGCAAGTAGTAGAAGAATTCGAGAACGAAAAAGTTAGTATCACGGTAGAGAACGTAACAGAGTTCAAAGCTGGAGATATTGGTAAGTATCTGACTGGATTTGAAGTGTTAAACCCTGATTTGGTGATTTGTCATTTAGATGCCAAAGCTTCATTGCAGATTGATCTTACCGTTAACAAAGGGCGTGGATACGTTCCTGCTGACGAGAATCGAGAATTCTGCACTGATGTAAATGTACTCCCCATCGATTCCATTTACACCCCAATCCGTAATGTGCGTTATGCCGTTGAGCCGTATCGTGTTGAGCAGAAGACCGACTACGACAAACTGGTGATTGACGTTACGACGGATGGTTCCATTAGTCCGAAGGATGCACTGAAAGAGGCCGCTAAGATTCTTATCTATCACTTCATGTTGTTCTCCGACGAAAAGATTTCTCTTGAGAGTCCCGAAGTCGATGGCAACGAAGAGTTTGATGAGGAAGTGTTGCACATGCGACAATTGCTGAAGACCAAGTTGGTGGATATGAACCTCAGCGTTCGTGCGCTCAACTGTCTGAAAGCGGCCGACGTGGAAACACTGGGCGACCTTGTGCAATACAACAAGACCGACCTCTTGAAGTTCCGTAACTTCGGTAAGAAATCGCTCTCAGAGCTTGATGATTTGCTCGAGGGTCTGAATCTGTCTTTTGGAACCGATATTGCAAAGTATAAACTTGACAAGGATTAAAAGCGAGCAGTGAGAATGTAGGCTGTACAAGCTTTTCTCCCGCATCCATCTTGTCATAAAAGAAAATTGAACAATGAGACATAATAAGAAATTCAACCACTTGGGTCGTACTGCACCTCACCGTAATGCTATGTTGGCTAACATGGCCATTTCGCTGATCATGCACAAAAGAATCACTACGACCCTTGCCAAAGCCAAAGCCTTAAAGAAATATGTAGAGCCGCTGATCACACGCTCGAAGGATGATACCACCAACTCGCGTCGTGTGGTTTTCCGTTACTTGCAAAACAAGTATGCCATTACAGAGCTCTTCAAAGAAGTAGCAGCAAAGGTGGGCGACCGTCCCGGCGGATATACTCGTATCATCAAGTTGGGTGTTCGTAAGGGCGATGCTGCTGAAATCGCTTTCATCGAGCTTGTAGACTTTGATGAGAACATGGCTAAGACACCGAAAGCGGAAGCCAAGAAGACACGTCGTAGTCGTAAGGCTGCTCCTAAGGCAGAGGCTCCTGTTACTGAGGCAACTCCTGTAGAAGAAGCTCCCAAGGCGGAGACTGCAGAAGAAGCAAAGGCAGAATAGTCTAGGCTGGTTGACAAATGTATGAAACGTCTCTACCCTCAAAGGGGTAGAGACGTTTTTTGTTGCCAGCATTTTGCAAGAGAATAGCAACGAAAAAGCGGAGAAAAGTCGAGCTTTCTGCATAATGAAGTGCATAAGTTTGCTTGTTTCAAAAGATAGTATTACCTTTGTCGCCGTCTTACAGGCCTGCTCTTTAAGAGGTTAGAACGATTAAGCCTCAAGATAGAGCGATAGACTTTTAGGCAGAAGACAGAAGAACGTGAGAATATGATGTGTAGCAGATACAGACATATCGGTGTAACGATGTTGCAGAGGAAGATGAATTTTTCTGCATCTTTTAACATATTATATTTGGTAGTGCCCAATAATTTGCTAACACACACACACACACACACACACACACACACACACACACACACACACACACACACACACACACACACACACAATATTCGCACCTATTGTAGTGTAACACTTTTTTGCTTTTTCCTACGCGCGCGCGAAGCGAGCGCAACCCCCATCAACAAAGGGCTCACAGGAGTTCTCTTTGTTTCTCTTTTTGTGCCTTTTAGTTAAGGGGCGGAAAGAAAATAGCAACAGATGATTCAGGTTAAACATTCAACGATAAAAACAAAAGAATATGAAGAAAATCATTTTAGTCTTTTTAGGATGCATGGTAGCAATTTTACTCCATGCGCAAACTGCTTACGATTTCATGGTGCCCAATTCTGATGGTATTCGGCTTTATTATAAAATTACCGATACCAGCAAAAGGTATGTAATGCTCACCACGGCAGATGGAGAAGTGAATCCTCAAAGTACAGACAAGTATGGTTCACAAATGACAAGCTTAGGGATTGATACATTCAATGTGCCGGCAACTGTGATGTATGGAGGAAATCAATATTCTATAAAGATGATAGCATCGTATGTTGGACTAAGTTTAGCTGGAGACGAGTGGAAGATTGTTTTTCCAGAGGGACTTACAACATTAAAAACATTCTCTCTAACGTTTCTTGGTGGTTTTAAAAGTATTTATTTTCCATCAACATTAGAAACTGTGGGTCAGAGTTCTTTTGTAGAGATTTCTGGCTACAGTTTGAGTGAAGTAACCTTGGATTTGTCACGTACTAAAGTAACCACTCTAACAGATGCCTTTGGAGGAATGAATGACGCAATCAGTAAAATTATCTTTCCTGAAACGCTAACGAGTCTCGGTCTTATTGGACTCATCGGACTTAAAGAATTGACCTTACCGGCAGCAGTGAATTCACTGGATTATGCTTCTTTAATGAATCTTGAGACTCTTCGCATAAAGAATGCTACTCCCCCAACCACGGCTTCTTCCGGTTTCTATTTTCCAAAAATTAAAAAGATTTTTGTTCCCGCTGATGCTGCTACGGCATATTCCCAAGCTGAGAAATGGTCTGATTTCGCCAGTAAGTATTATGGTGAAGTGACAATTGGGGCCAGTGGCTATGCCACCTATTATTTGGTTAATGACAACTTCGAGGTACCGGCAGGTTGTACGGCCTACGTCATCACCGAGGTGAAAAAGGAAAGCGGGCAATATCAAGCCAAGACCGAGGCCTTTGCCGCCGGCAGCATCATCCCCGCCGGGCAAGCTGTAATATTGAAAGGCACGGCCGGACATACCTATGCCTACAAGGCCAACCTGACCGGAACACCCGTTACCATTGCTAAGAATCTGCTTGTGGGCACGGCCACCGAGCAAACCCTCAACGCTGCGGGCTACAAATACTTCCTCTTCGGTAGCGGTCCCGACGGACAGGGCTTCTACAGGCAGACCGGGCACGACATCAACTCTATCCATCTCAAGGCGCACAAAGCCGGATTGCGACTCCCCAGCACCGCCATCGGTTCGGCCAAGAGCTTCGTGATCGACTTCTCCACGCCCGAAACTACCAGCATCCGCTCCGTTGGTTCCGCAGTCCAGCCGAGTAAAGAAGACGTCTACTTCGACTTGCAAGGTCGTCGCGTTCTTCATCCCACCCGCGGCATTTACATTGTCAATGGAAAGAAAGTAGTCAAGGAATAAGTAGTAAAGTATAAGTAAAAAAGCAATCAGACAATGACAAGCAAACAAACATACACCACGCCCCTCAGCCACATCATCCGTCTCACAACCGATGGCGACCTGGCTCAGCAACAGTTTCCCGTCAACTCTCACCATTCCATCAGCGAGGGTGACGCCAAGCAGGGCGACTTCTTCGACGAAGAAGACGAAACGCAGTTTGAAGAACGACCCTGGGAAGACGCAGCATATTAGACACTGCCGGGAGTAGGGCGTTTCCCTGTCATGAAGAGAGAGACGGTTTGCTCTCGTTCGAGAGAACGATTCCTGAAGCTTAAGAGGTGGTTTCCTGAATATGAGGAAGCCACCTCTTACATCTTAAAAGAGTACTGTTAATCGGCCTCTTACCAACCCCCTTCCCATCTCTTAGCTTTTGGCTCGTATTTTCTTAGCTTTTGCATCCTAAAAACTAAGAAAATACGAGCCAAAAGCTAAGTTTTGACGCCAGGGAGGCTTGGGATGGTGGTTGATGGGAGAGGGATGATAGGGAAAGAAAGAGATCAACTCATCTCTTTTTTTTTATTCGAGGTTCGATTTTTGTTCAGTTTGTACGTGTGGAACGTTATTTATTTCCTTCGTCTTTTCTTACTGAACTTGTGTTTTTTCGCCATTCGCCGCTTGGGGGTGATGGCCTTTTTATGAAGGGAATCTCTCTTCGGGTTTGTCGTCTCGATGGAGGTGGGGTTGTTTTTATTGACTATTTCTTTTTCTTTCCCCGAGGAAGGTTGGCGTGGCAACTGTTCCGGCTTGCCCGCTTCGCTTTTCTTACCCACCGTCTTCCCGTCTTTCTTCGCAGCCTTCTCTGTTTCCTCTTTCTTCCAGAATGCATTGTCGGGATAATCATTTTCTACGAGGTCGAATTCCATTCGAGGTATCTCGGTAGGTGCATCGTCTTTGAAGGGGATGGTGGTAGGCCTGACCGGAACAATTTCTACGGCTGCAACTCCTTGCGAGAGCATGCCCAAAGCCTTGGCCGCAGCCCAGGAGAGGTCGATGATTCTGCCTCGTCCGAAAGGACCGCGATCGGTCACCCGCACCACTACCTCTTTACCATTAGAGAGGTTTTTCACTTTGAGCAAGGTGCCGAAGGGATGTGTGCGGTGGGCGCATGTCAGGCTGTCGTGATGCAGCCGTTCGCCGCTGCTGGTGCGTGCACCAGTTGCCCGCCGAGAATAAAAAGAGGCTTTACCCCTTTGTTGTGCATACAAAGGGATAAAGCCTGTTGTGAGGAGTACTATAAACAATACGTTTCTGAAATGCGTCACGTTGTTTTGTTTATGAGTGATAGAAGCTGCGGGCCCTATGATGCCTATTTACAGAGACTTGGATTGCCACTCCTTCGGTCTCTTGTCTGCCGGCCCGCGCTCTGTCTATACGATGCCTTGCGCCATCATGGCGTTGGCCACCTTCATAAATCCAGCGATGTTGGCACCCTTCACATAGTCGATGTAACCATCTGCTTCAGTGCCATATTTTACGCACTGCTCGTGGATGGACGACATGATGTGGTGCAGACGCTCGTCTACCTCCTTTCCGGTCCAACCCAAACGGAGGGAGTTTTGCGTCATCTCCAGGCCCGACGTGGCTACGCCACCAGCGTTAACCGCCTTACCAGGAGCGAACAACGTCTTCGATGCTACGAACTTTTCTGCGGCTTCTGCCGTGCAGCCCATGTTTGAAACCTCGGCCACGCAGACGGGCTTAAACGCCAAGATGCTGTCTGCATCGGCACCGTTCAGCTCGTTTTGGGTGGCACATGGCAGATAGATGTCTGCCTTCGTCTCCCACGGTTTCTTACCGGCGAAGAATTGAGCACCCGGGAACTGCTCTGCATAAGGTGCGCAGATGTCGTTGCCGCTGTTGCGAAGCTCGAGCATATAATCGATTTTCTTGCCGCTGATTCCTTCCGGGTCATAGATGTAACCATCAGGTCCGCTCAGAGTGATGACCTTTGCTCCCAGTTCGTTTGCTTTCTTGGCTGCACCCCAGGCTACGTTGCCGAAGCCGCTCAAGGCTACCGTCTTGCCCTTGATGTCGATGCCTTTGGTTTGCAACATTTGGTTGACGAAGTAGAGTGCGCCGTAACCAGTGGCCTCGGGACGGAAGATGGAGCCGCCCCATTCCAAGCCTTTGCCTGTGAGAACGCCTTCAAACTGGTGTGTCAGTTTGCGATACATTCCGAAGAGATAGCCGATTTCGCGGCCGCCTACGCCGATGTCGCCTGCGGGCACATCTTCGTTCGGGCCGATGTGGCGATATAGTTCGGTCATAAAGGCTTGGCAGAACCGCATGATTTCGGCATCGCTTCGTCCGCGGGGGGCAAAGTCGGAACCGCCCTTTCCGCCGCCCATCGGCAACGTCGTAAGGGCATTCTTGAATGTTTGCTCAAAGCCTAAGAACTTTAAAATAGAGAGGTTAACGGATGGATGGAAACGCAAACCGCCTTTATACGGACCGATGGCGCCGTTGAACTGCACGCGATAACCGATGTTGACATGCACTTCTCCCTTGTCGTCTGTCCAAGGAACGCGGAATGTGATGACCCTTTCAGGTTCTACCATCCGTTCAATGAGTTTTGCTTTTTCAAACTCTGGATGCTGATTGTACACATCCTTGATTGAAACGAGCACTTCTTTGACTGCCTGAAGGAATTCAGGCTCACCTGGATGCTTACGCTCCAGTTCTTGCATGATTTTCTCCACTTCCATGGTTGTAATCTTTTTATTGGTGGGTTAGTAAACTTACAATTTGTCAATTGGATGCTGCAAATATAGAATTTATTTGCCTGTGCTCCAAGTAAAATAAGCTTAAATTTTGATTTTTCTTCTTGCAATCTGCCACAGCATTGCGTTTTCACCGCTAATGGATGGCGGAGTTGAGCAGCAAAAGGGGGCGATCAAAGGGGAGAGATCTTGGTAGGCACTTGAGAAAAAGACGTTTACGGTGTTTTGTCTGCTGCTTCTGCAGATGTGGTTTTTTCTACCGGTGGAGGGCCCAAGGGGCAAGCCGAGGAGGAAAAACCCACGGTGAGAACGCTGATTTTGACGCCAGGGAGTTTTTTCAGGGCTTGCATGCAGGCGCAAAGGGTGGAGCCGGTGGTGATCACATCGTCAATCAAGAGGAAGTGAAGTCCTGTAGGCACCGAGGGGTGGGGTGGCGAGGCAGATGGTTTTAGAAAGGATAAAGATGGTTTTAGGAAGGATAAAGAGGGGTGTCGGATCAGGGAAGAGAGGGTGTTGAGCAGGGAAGTAAGGCGTTCTGCCGGTGAAGCCGACTGTTTTTGAGCACGTAGGAGCGTGCGATGAATCAATTCTGAGGCATTCTCGGCCAGTGCGAAAGCATTCTTTACGTTCTCGATGCGTTCCCGACCTTTTTTGTGCGTCTGTGTTTCGGTGTCTTTGACGCGTACGACCACCCCGCGCAGCAAGGTCAATCCGGTGATGTCGATGATGCCTTCCGCCAACTTTTCGCATTGGTTATAGCCCCGGTGCCGTTCTCGTTTTTGGGTCAGCGGCATGGCCAGGAGGAAATCGACTCCTTCGAAGAAACCTGTTGGATGGAGTTCTTGAGCAACGAGTCTGCCCAAGGCGACGCCCACCTCGGGATGATGGCCATATTTCAGTCGATACAGCGGGCGGCATATGTTCGACTTACTGGTGTAGAATGCGAACGCCGTGCACCGCTCCACAGATGCGCGTCCCCACAAGAGGCGTGCCATCTCGTTGTCGTAGGGTGAGAGATGGTAATACGTTCGGGGGACTTCCAGGTGGCAGCGACTGCAGAAAAAGTCTTCGCCCGGAGCCAGTCGGCAGTGACAGCCGGCGCAGGAGCGGGGCGAAAGCAAGTCGGCCCATCGCCTCCAAACGCTAATCATCGGGCCACGGGTCGGCATCGTTCATGCATCTTTTAATCACATCCATCGTAAAACCGCGGCCCAGTGCAAACCGCATCAGTTTTGTTCGGCGTTCGTATTCGTTGGCGGCCTTGATGCTTCGGCGTTTGCTTTCGAGCAAGGGGCGGAGCACTTCGGCGTAGCTCTCCTCCTCGTATTCGTCGAGGATCGGTCCGAAGACCTCCCTCGATACCTGTTTGGCATAGAGAGCCTGTTCCACTTTGCGGCGACCCCAGCGATTGAATTGAATCTTGTCGCGCACGAAATATCGACAAAATCGTTCGTCGTCCACATAGTGATGTTCGACGAGATAGCTCACGATGCGTTCTTGTGCCTCGGGAGCGAGCCCCCATTGCCGCATCTTTGTGCGCATTTCGCCGGTGCAATGTTCGGCCCGGGAGCATAGAGCGGCGAGTCGGGATCGGGTTTGTTCTTCGGTGATTTCTTTTTTCTTCAGTTCCATGGAGAGCGAATTTTCAGTCAATCTTCTTTTCCTTTCAGTTTCATAGCGATCGAAATCTTTAAGAGAATCGAATGCCAGCCCCTCAGTCTACGGCCGTTCTGCTCGCATCATACGCTGCCGACCGAAAGCGTCGTGTCGAGTTTCGACCCGTCTCCAGTCCATCTCTTCGAGCATCCTTTGCAGGCTTTCGGCGTAGAGCGGATTGATTTCGAAGAAGAGCTGTCCGCCGATCCCGAGGGCCGAGAGCGCATAGCGGGCGATGGAGCGATAGAACAACAGCGGGTCGTCATCGGGCACGAAGAGAGCCGAATGCGGTTCATGCTCCAAGACATGAGCGGCCATCGCCTCCCGTTCTTGGTGGCAGATGTAGGGCGGATTGCTCACGATGACGTCCCAACGGTTCTTGTCCGTCGGTGCGTGCAAGGCATCCTGGCGCACGAATTCCACGGCCGAGCCCCATCTGTCGGCGTTCTCTCGTGCCACGGCCAGAGCCCCCTTCGAGATGTCCCAGCCGCATACCAGTGCCGAGGGGAGACTTTGTGCCAGCGTGATGGCGATGCATCCGCTACCCGTTCCGATGTCTAAGATGCGAGGGTGGGAGAGCGGAGTGGAAGAAAGCGTTTGAACGACCCATTGGCAAAGCTCCTCCGTTTCGGGGCGGGGGATGAGCACGTCGGGCGTCACCCGGAAGGTGCGACCGGCAAAGAGCGCCTCTCCCAAGACGTATTGCACGGGACGGCCGAGGGCGAGCCCCTGCATCAAATCTTCGAGTTCGCGCCCATCGTCTTGCGATAAATGCGTAACTTTGCCCGCGCAAATATCGGCGAGAGACAGCCCGAAGCGCGTTTCCAACACCAAACGGACGATGGCCTTCGCCTCGCCCTCTTCATACATCGGCAGCAGTCTGCGCCACAATTCAGGATAGGTCATATCTGCAAAAATAAAAAGAAAAATGGGAAAAAGCAAAGCCCAACTGCCCGGAAATACGCCGGGCACACCCTCATCCTCCGTCTCCGATGGCGGCGGAAGGCCCTCTCCTGTTCGCGGGAGCGCCTTCTCCGTAGGGAGTGAGAGATCGACAGTCGATAGCCAGTGGGAAAGAACCGATCTTTTCGATGCCGCACCCCCGATCGACAGCCAACCGAAACCGACCGCCGATCAGGACGACGAGCGATGGATGCGCCGCTGCCTGTCGCTGGCCTCCAACGCGCTGCTCACGGCCAAACCCAATCCGATGGTGGGCGCGGTGATCGTCTACCAGGGGCGAATCCTGGGTGAGGGCTACCATATACGTTGTGGCGAAGCCCACGCCGAGGTGAATGCCTTTGCCGCCGTTCGTCCCGAAGACGAAATCCTGCTGCCGCAGGCCACGCTCTACGTGAGTCTCGAGCCCTGCTCGCATCAGGGCAAGACGCCGCCCTGTGCCGACCTCATCCTCCGCAAGCGTGTGCCGCGCGTCGTCGTGGGTTGCGTCGATCCCTTTGCGCAGGTGCAGGGTCGGGGCATTCGGAAGTTGCGCAACGCCGGTGTCGACGTGAGGGTGGGCGTGCTCGAGGCCGACTGTCGCGAGCTGAACCGCCGTTTCTTCACCTTTCATGAGCATCGCCGGCCGTATATCCTCTTGAAATGGGCGCAGACGGCCAACGGCTTTCTCGACCATCTGTTCCGCCCGCTGTCCATCTCGACGCCCTTCACGCAGATGCTCTCGCACAAGTTGCGCACAGAGACCGACGCCATCCTTGTGGGAAGAATCACCGAGGAACGCGAACATCCCGCTCTGAACGTACGTCACTGGTGGGGGCCTCATCCGCGTCGCTTAGTGCTCTCTCACGAGCAGACCCTCGACCAACTTTTGGAAACGTTGTATCGTGATGGCGTGCAATCGTTAGTGGTGGAGGGCGGTGCGAAGACCCATCAGAGCTTCCTCGAACGCCGACTGTGGGATGAGCTGCGCATCGAAACTGCGCCCTTCACCGTTCCCGGCGGGACGAAAGCCGCGCCGATCCCCGAGGAGGCCTGCCTCGTAGATCGGCAGCTGTTCGACGGCCACGTGATAGACGTTTATCGACGTTTTTCTTCCATCTGAACCTTTTTCTACTGCTTCCGCAACTTGCAAAACCTATTCCGCAGTCTGCGCACCCGCTTCTGCAACTTGCAAAACCTATTCCACAGTCTGCGCACCTGCTTCCGCAACTTGCAAAACCTACTCCGCAGTCTGCGCACCCGCTTCCGCGCCGCGCAGAACCTACTCCACAGTCTGCGCACCTGCTTCTGCGCGGCGCGGAACCTACTCCACAGTCTGTCCACCTACTTCCGCGCCGCGCGGAAGTAAGTGGATCGGCTTTCGATGAGCAGGATCTTGCAGAAGAGGCGGAGAGTTTTCAGTGCGAATGCTTGTCGGCCCGTGAGAAAAGGCTTACCTTTGCATGGCATCACCCGAAAACGCAAGCAGAAGAGATGCTGCAAGCACGAGTGGAAGGAAAATCGAGGGGTAAAGGTTACACCTTATTATATATATCGCAAACAACAGAGGATTGGAATGGCAAAACAGTTTTTTATCATCTTCGGCTGTCTGGCCCTGGGCGAAGTGATTGTGTGGGCCACCGGCATCAAGTTGCCTTCGAGCATCATCGGGATGCTGCTTCTGGCCAGCTTTCTGAAAATGGGCATCGTCAAACTGGAGTGGGTCGAAAAACTCTCGCAGTTTCTCTTGGCCAACCTGGGGTTCTTCTTCGTTCCGCCGGGCGTGGCCTTGATGCTCTATCTCGACGTCATCGGCCGCGAGCTGTGGCCCATCGTCGCCGCCACCGTGGGCAGCACCGTGCTGGTGTTGGTGGTGACCGGGCATATGCATCAGTTGGTGATTAAGACTGAGCGGAAGATCTTAGAGTTGCACATCGCCCGCCACAAGCGGAAGGAGCACAAAAGAGAGCAGGAGGCACGATGATGGAAATTTTTGCTAATCAATATATCATTCTTGCCCTTACGTTTGCCGTTTTCTATTATGTGCGACGGTTGCAGTACCGCAAGGGCTGGGTGTTGCTCAATCCCATCCTCGTGGCGATCGTTCTGCTCATTGCTTATCTGAAGCTCACGGGTGTGTCTTTCGAAACATTCGAAGAGAGCGGCCGTCTCATCGACTTTTGGCTCAAACCCGCCGTCGTGGCTCTGGGCGTTCCGCTCTACTTACAGTTTGAAGCCATCAAAAAACTATGGTTCCCCATTGTGCTCTCACAGCTCGTGGGTTGCTTGGTGGGCATCGTGAGCGTGGTGATGATTGCCCAAATCTGCGGAGCGTCGAAAGTGGTGGTCATCTCAATGGCCAGTAAATCGGTTACGACACCGATTGCCATGGAAGTGACCGAAGCCTTAGGGGGCATCCCCTCGCTCACGGCTGCCGTGGTGGTGATCACCGGGATTTTGGGGGCCATCATCGGATTTAAGACGCTGGCCCTGGGACATATCAACAGTCCGATAGCGCAAGGCTTGTCGATGGGGGCGGCTTCGCATGCCGTGGGGGCGTCTACGGCCATGAGCGTGAGTAATAAGTATGGGGCCTTTGCCAGTTTGGGCATTACCCTCAACGGTATCTTTACGGCACTGCTCACTCCGACGATCTTACGACTGCTAGGACTGATCTGAACCGCAGGGCTAAGGGGCAGACGGTGGCAGAAAGAAAATCGGACGGGAGCAGTGGCATTCCGCCCGGTTTTTTCTATATTTGCAGCCATCACTAATAAGAATAGCAATGAAGAAATTGAATTTGATTCC
Source organism: Prevotella sp. oral taxon 475 (assembly GCF_018127805.1). Classification (NCBI taxonomy): domain Bacteria; kingdom Pseudomonadati; phylum Bacteroidota; class Bacteroidia; order Bacteroidales; family Prevotellaceae; genus Prevotella; species Prevotella sp. oral taxon 475. The sequence continues at coordinate 2,267,857 of NZ_CP072334.1, read as the reverse complement.
TCTCTCCATGATCTTTGCTTGGAGCTTCGCCGTTTGGGCGTTGCCGGTTCGGGGAGAAACCCGCGAGGAACGGGTGGCAGCTCCTGTGACTGCTGTTTCGACAAAGGCGGAGGCCCTCCCTGCACAGGTGTCTCTCGCCAAACGGGGCGTTGGACGGGAAGGCAACAGCTGGCAGGGGCTGCGTAGGGCGTATGAGGTGGTGCGACTGAGCGCGGGGGCCTCGCTGATCGTTTCGGAGGTGGACACCTGGACGGGTAGTCATCAGCTGCATTGGGCCGGAGATGTGTCGGCTGCTATGTTCCACTACTGGAAAGCGGGCATCGGCGCGGGCTTGGCCGTTACTTATTCGAACACTTCGTTCGACGGCATCACCACACTCGATGAGTGGAGTGTCGTTCCGATGGCCTCCTACAGTCTGCGTACACCTCGGCGATGGAATTTCTATGCGGGCTTGGGCATCGGTTTCTCTTACTATCGCATGGAGGAACGGAGGGAGCGACAGAGCGGATCGGGTCTGGCCTTTCAGTCGCACGTGGGCGCGGAATATCGGCTGACGGAACACGTCGGATTGGGCCTGGAGGCCAATTCGCTGACGCTCATTTTCCCCGGAGAGAGCAATTACTACTCCCGTAGCACTGGAATCTTCGGCTTCGTGCGCCTGAGTCTTCTGGGCGGCGTGAGGTTCTACTTCTGAAAAATCAACTTGGCATGGACAGCAAAATCCCACAGCAATGGAATGACATCCTGCTCAAAGATGTGACCTTCATCGACCTGATGAAACGACGCATCTACAACGTTCTCATCGTGGCAAATCCCTATGATGCCTTTATGCTGGAGGACGATGGACGCATCGATGAGAAGATTTATGGCGAGTACGTGGAGCTGGGATTGCGCTATCCGCCCACGTTCCGTCAGGTGAGCACCATCGAAGAGGCCGAGACGGTGTTGCAGAGTATGAACGTCGACCTCGTGATCTGTATGCCGGGCAATGCGGATAACGATGCCTTTGCCGTGGCCCATGCCGTGAAAAATAAATTCCCCGACATCCCTTGCGTGGTGCTGACACCTTTCTCGCACGGTATCACCAAAAGAATGGAAAACGAAGACTTGAGTATTTTCGATTACGTCTTCTGCTGGCTCGGCAATACGAATCTGATCCTATCGATCATCAAACTCATCGAAGACAAAATGAACGTGGAACACGATATTCGCGAGGCCGGCGTTCAGATGATTCTGCTGGTGGAAGATAGTATTCGGTTCTATTCTTCCATCCTCCCCAATCTCTATAGCTTTATCTTGGCACAGAGCAAACGCATCAGCACCGAGGCTTTGAATCGTCACGCTGCTACGCTTAGGATGCGCGGGCGACCTAAGGTGGTGCTGGCCCGAACGTATGAGGAGGCGATGGCGTTTTATGACCGTTATCACGACAATCTGCTGGGTGTGATCAGCGACGTAAGGTTTCCCAAGGACGGGAGGAAAGATGCTGAGGCGGGACTGAAGCTGCTGCGCGAGATTCGGAAGCGCGACGAATATGTTCCGCTGATCTTAGAGAGTGCCGAGGCAGAGAATCGCGCGAAGGCCGAGGCAGAGGGCTTTCGGTTCGTGGATAAAAACTCGAAGAAGATGAGCCTCGATCTGCGCCGACTCATGGAAGAACACATGGGATTCGGCGACTTCATCTTCCGCAATCCCCAAACCCACGAGGAGGTGGCCAGAGTGGCTTCGCTCAAAGAACTGCAAGACAGTATTTTCAAGATTCCCTACGACTCGATGCTCTACCACATCCGGCGAAACCACATGAGCCGATGGCTCTCGGCGCGCGGCATCTTTCCCGTTTCGGCTTTCCTGAAGGAGGTAACGTGGCGCAAACTGCAAGATGTAGATGCGCATCGACAAATCATCTTCGACGCCATTGTGCGCTATCGCCACATGAAGAATATCGGTGTCGTGGCGGTGTTCGACCGAATGAAGTTCGACCGCTATGCCCACTTCGCTCGTATCGGAGAGGGTTCGCTGGGTGGGAAAGGACGCGGACTGGCGTTTCTCGACAACGTCATCAAGCGGCATCCCGAATTCAATCGATTTCCCGGCGTTAAGGTGCACATTCCCAAAACGGTGGTGCTGTGCACCGATTTCTTCGATCAGTTTATGGAGCAAAACAATCTCTATCAAGTGGCCTTGAGCGATGCCAGCGACGAAGAGATTCTCGAACATTTCTTGCGAGCACAGTTGCCCGATGCGCTCGCGCCAGACTTTCTCACCTTCTTCGAGGCTACGAAAACGCCGATAGCAGTGCGATCGAGTTCGTTGCTCGAGGATGCCCACTATCAGCCTTTCGCCGGTATCTACAGCACCTACATGATTCCATATAACGAAGACCGCGAGGTGATGCTGCGGATGGTCGTAGCAGCCATCAAGAGCGTTTATGCCTCGGTGTTCTATAAGGATTCGAAAGCCTATATGTCGGCCACGAGCAACGTCATCGATCAAGAGAAAATGGCTGTCATCCTCCAGGCGGTAGTAGGTAAGCGGTATGAAGACCGATTCTATCCCAATATCAGCGGTGTGCTACGTTCCATCAATTATTATCCCGTGGGCGACGAACAGGCCGAAGATGGCATTGCTAATCTGGCCCTGGGACTGGGAAAATATATCGTGGATGGCGGTCAGACGCTGCGCGTGAGTCCGTATCACCCCCACCAGGTGCTGCAAACGAGCGAACTGGAGACGGCTCTGCGCGAGACGCAAACACAATTCTATGCCCTCGACATGGCGCACGTTGAGAACGATTTTCAGGTGGACGATGGTTTTAATCTTCTTCCTTTCAAGGTGAAGGAGGCCGAGAACGACGGCTCGCTGACTTTTATGGCTTCCACCTACGATGCTTCCGACCAGGTGATACGCCCCGGACTTTACGACGGCGGACGAAAGATCATCTCCTTCTGCGGCGTGCTTCAGCAGGGCGTCTTTCCGCTTCCCGAACTCATGCAGATGGCCATGCGCTATGGCGAGGAGGCGATGAAGAGACCCGTGGAAATCGAGTTCGCCTGCAACGTGAATGCCGACCGAACGGGCGAATTCAATCTTCTGCAAATCCGTCCCATTGTCGACTCGAAGCAGATGCTCGACGAAGACGTGGCCGGCATTCCCGATGAGGCTTGTCTCATCAGGTCGCACAACTCGCTGGGGCATGGCGTCAGCGACGATGTGACCGATGTCGTGTATGTGAAATACGACGAAAACTTCTCGGCCGCAGATAATTACAGCGTGGCCAACGAGGTGGAACGTCTCAACCAACGCTTCCTCGAGGCCGGCACTAATTATATTCTCGTCGGACCGGGGCGTTGGGGTTCGAGCGATTTCTGGCTCGGCATCCCCGTGAAATGGCCTCACATCAGTGCCGCCCGACTCATTGTAGAGGTGGCCTTGAAGAACTATCGCGTAGACCCGAGTCAAGGAACGCACTTCTTTCAAAACCTCACCAGCTTCGGGGTGGGCTATTTCACCGTAGACGGTAACACCGGCGACGGACTCTTTCACAAATCTCTTCTCGATGCCATGCCTGCCGTTGAAGAGACCGATCATGTGCGGCACGTTCGTTTCCCGCAGCCCCTGCGCATCTTGATGGACGGGATGAAGAGCGAGGGAGCCGTGCTTTTGCCGCCATCATCGCAACAGGGTTAGTCGTTGTCATGAGGATGTCATAGGACCATCGAACGAAACAATTGTTTGGAAAGATTCATCGATAGACGAAAGCAAAAAGAATAAACAACAGATCAACAACAATGAAAAAATCGACATTATGCGTACAAGGCGGCTGGGAACCCAAGAATGGTGAGCCTCGCGTGCTGCCCATCATTCAAAGCACCACCTTTAAATATGATAATTCAGAAGAAATGGCGATGCTCTTCGATTTAAAGAAAGAGGGCTATTTCTATAGCCGACTGCAAAATCCCACTAACGATGCCGTGGCCCGAAAGATAGCTGCCCTTGAGGGTGGGGTGGGAGCTGTGCTCACGTCGAGCGGGCAAGCAGCCAACTTTTATGCCATCTTCAATCTCTGCGAGGCCGGCGATCACATCGTCGCCTCAAGCGAAATATACGGCGGAACCTTTAATCTCTTTGGCGTTACGCTCAAGAAATTGGGCATCAGCTGCACCTTTGTCGCTCCCGATGCCGATGAAGAAGAACTGCAAGCTGCCTTTCAACCCAACACCAAAGCGTTGTTCGGCGAGACGATCTCGAATCCCAGTTGCGCCGTGCTCGATATTGAGAAGTTCGCCCGTTTGGCACACCGCAACGGCGTACCGCTGATTGTCGACAATACCTTTGCCACACCCATCAACTGCAATCCTTTTCGTTGGGGCTGCGACATCGTAACGCATTCTACTACAAAATATATGGACGGACATGCTGCAGCTGTTGGCGGTGTCGTTGTAGACAGTGGCAACTTCAACTGGGAAGCACACGCCGAACGCTATCCCGGGCTCTGTACCCCCGATGCCTCCTATCACGGCATCGCCTACACCCAAACGTTTGGCAAGATGGCCTATATCACCAAGATGGTGGCACAACTCATGCGCGACTTAGGCTCTATCCCTGCTCCACAAAACTCTTTCCTTCTCAACCTCGGCCTCGAGACATTACACCTGCGTATGCCGCAACACTGCCGCAATGCACAGGCGGTAGCAGAGTTTCTTCAGGCCCATCCGCGTGTGGCCTGGGTGCGTTACAGCGGCTTAAAAGAGGATGTCAACTATGAAAAAGCACAGAAATATCTGCCCAATGGCTCGTGCGGAGTGCTTTCTTTTGGTCTGAAAGGCAATCGAGAAACAGCTATCAAGTGGATGGACGCCCTGAAGCTCATCGCCATTGTTACCCATGTGGCCGACGCTCGCACCTGTGTGCTGCACCCAGCCAGTCATACCCACCGCCAACTCTCCGACGAACAGCTGCGCGAAGCCGGCGTTGCACCCGATCTGATCCGGCTCTCCGTCGGTATAGAAGATCCGGAAGACATCCTCGCCGACATCCGTCAGGCTCTAGATACGCTTGAGACACCCCTTGCAGGGAGAAACTTAACGTGTAAATAAATTAAAAAACGAATGCGTAGGTGTAATAAAATATAAAAACAAGCCTCACTCATTCGTTTTATTTGGATCAATAGTCAAGAATCCGTATCTTTGCTACGTGTTTTTCATAGTATTAGATTTAAGGTTAATTAAAGATTGTGGGGCTCAGCGGAGCCCTTTTTTTATGGAACAACATGGAGTCGTCCCGTTTCGGTAGGGCATCTTATTGCGGCGAGAAAAAGAAGTTTCTCCTACCGTGATGCCACGAGTCGACAGCATTAAACAAAAAGAAATACCCCGTCGAAGCACTGCTTCGACGGGGTTCTTTTTGGGTTGTCGACCCATCGTTTGTCTTGCAACCGGGGTTTAGAAATCGTCGTAATCGGTATCCAGATGGAAGTTATACACCTGCATCTGTACGTCATATTGTCCCTGCGAGTTCTCTTTCCACATTTTGTGATCGCAGAGATAGTAACCATTACCTTTGCCACTCCATCCAAAATTCACATAAAAGAGCGTTTCGCCATTCTTCTTTATATATCCATCCAGCAGCATACAATGTTCCGAGGTCTCCGAGATGGGGAGTCCCAGTTTCTTCCAAAGCGAGCCATTGCTTTGTTCGGGACCCGCCAAAAATGAAAGACCATGAGAGTTATCCTTCATGTTGGGTGCCACATTGTCCCAGTTTTCGTCGCGTCCATACGCACCTCCCAAATAGCGGAGAAAGAAGTCCATGGCCCTTTTCGTATAGGCTCCGGCACTCCCATTGTCTTGATATGATACGCCGATATGTTCTGCAATCCGTTTCACAATATGGGCCATATCGTCCTTTTCATCTTGATTCCAAAACGCCGTGTTCGTTTTCTTCGTTTTCAAACTGGCCCAAGAGGTCTTCAGTTCATATCCCTTAAACACGGTAAAATCGGCCTTCAACACCGTGAGAGCCTGTGCTATGGCAATAGGAACGCAGCCGGCGGCAGCCCTTCCCCGGTCTGTATACGTTCCATTAGAGGCCGGCGACAGCATGTTGAGCGGATAGCCCTGTCCCCAAGTCACGCTACATTTAGAGGGTTGCACTTCGTCGTCGGCAGAAGAAGCTCTCGTCTTCGATACATCCCAATGCGTATTAATCGTGGTTTTCGTCTCCACTTTGTCTAAAACAGATGCTGCTGCCGTACCGATCAGAAAGAGCCAAGGCTCCGGCATATCGGCTTGTGCGGTGAGACGCCCATTCTTGTCGAACTTCAACTCCAAGTTGTTGAAATGCGCATACACAGGTTCTGCCCGCTTGTCGGCAGCCAATACAACGGTAGACCCATCCGTCAACCGGGCGAAATACAAAAGATTTTGAGGGAAATATCCCCCTTTTGCATTCCTTGAAAGTTCTTCTCCGGTTTTCAACGAGTCGATGGCAACGATTGTTGGCACAGCCCCTGTTTGTCTTGAAGACGCCGGTTGCTTCAAAAAGGCAGTCACCACCTTCTCTATATCTTCTTTGTTCACCTGAAAAACAGACTGTCCTGTGGTGACATTTCCTTGATCACCAGTCTTCCGATTGTTGGGTTCATCCTTGCTACAAGCGAGAAGAAGAACCGAAAAGGACAAAAATAAAAATATTTTTTTCATACTCATTCTTTTTATTTAAATATGATTGTTGCACTTGAAATACCATCTTCCATGAATCCAAACATCGCAGTAAAGGGATATTTTACCTTAGAATTGGGCACCCTTTCCACTCGATATTTGCCTCTACCCACTTTCTCTATCATCATAAAGCCCAGGTCGATTTTTACCAGTCTTTTATCCTTACTATATATCGTAGCCTTATATCCAGCAGGAAACTCCACAACAACCGGCGTTCCTTTTCCCAGTTTGTCGTAAACATTACACTCTTCCATTTTCCCTCCTTCATTAGGAGTCACGCTAAATAGACACATTTCATAGTCGCGCGGAGATACTTGAAAATACCCTTCGGGTTGAGTGGCGGAGAGTTCAATAACCCCCGGATTGATTTGTGGCAGCCTGCCTACGATTTCTTGATTACAAGCACAAACGAGAAGCGGAAGCAGCAATAAGAACACTCTCTTCACGGTAAGAAGAGAAAACGGAGGAGAAAGAGAAAAGTTGATATTCATGTTCGAATTCTTTTTTTTGTACATTTTCGGTGCAAAATTACGAATATTGTTTGTTTTAGAAATACCTACAAGTGAGTATTTTTACGTTGATCTGGAATTATCAACCATTTTGACGGGATGAATTGACTGTCTCGACAGACTTTCTTCTCCCCTCCTTACTCCTCCTCTCCTTCTCCTCTTACTCCCTACTTCTCCTCTCCTTATTACTTACTCCTCCTCATCTTACACCCTCCTTCTCCCCTCCTTACTACTTACTACCTCTCTCCTTACTCCTTACTCTTTCTCTCCTTACTACTTAAAAGCTAAGCTTTTGCAATCCATTTTCTTAGCTTTCGCCGTGCGTTTTCTTAGCTTTTGCACCTCGTTTTCTTAGCTTTTGTAAACGGGTTTGTAAGAGCTTGATCATCAATCCTTTAGAAAGACTAAAAAGAACCCCCGTTCTCGGCAAAACCATCTCCAGACTCCAACCGCTCATGATGCGGAAAACAAGAGGACAGAAGGAGTCGATTTTCATTCCTCCCCGCCCTCTTGTCAGACCGCGAAAGAAGCCATCCCCTTGCAAATCTCTGCACAGAGCACAGCAGGATGAGCAGAATCTGTAAAATAGTATTTAAAATCTCTTAAAACTAAACGCCGAGAAGGATAGTTTGGTCCATTTATCCTTATCTTTGCACCACTACAATATAAAGACAAGAAAGCACATTCTATATGTTCGAGAATTTGAGCGACCGACTGGAAAGGTCTTTCAAAATACTGAAAGGTGAAGGAAAGATCACCGAGATAAACGTTGCGGAGACCCTTAAGGATGTCCGCCGCGCGTTGCTCGATGCCGACGTTAATTATAAGGTGGCCAAGAGCTTTACCGACACCGTTAAGCAGAAAGCCCTGGGCATGAATGTGCTCACGGCCGTGAAACCGGGGCAGTTGATGGTGAAGATTGTTCACGACGAACTGGCCGAACTCATGGGCGGCGAGAGCGTAGATCTGAATCTGACCAGTCGCCCCGCCATCATTTTGATGTCTGGACTTCAAGGTTCGGGAAAGACAACCTTTAGCGGAAAACTCGCCAATCTGCTGAAAAACAAGCAGAACAGAAAACCCTTGTTGGTGGCGTGCGACGTGTATCGTCCGGCCGCCATCGATCAGTTGGACGTAGTTGCTGCACAGGTGGGTGTGCCGGTTTATAGCGAGCCCGACAACAAAAACGTGATAGAGATTGCCCACAACGCTATCCGTGAAGCCAAAGCCAAAGGAAACGATGTCGTGATTATCGATACGGCAGGCCGTTTGGCGGTGGACGAGGAGATGATGGACGAGATCTTCCGATTGAAGCAGGCTGTCACGCCCGACGAAACACTGTTTGTGGTCGATGCTATGACGGGTCAGGACGCGGTGAATACAGCACGCGAATTCAACGAACGATTGGATATCAATGGCGTAGTGCTCACCAAGCTCGACGGCGATACACGCGGTGGAGCCGCTCTGAGCATACGCACCGTAGTGGCCAAGCCCATCAAATTTGTCGGGACGGGCGAGAAGATGGAAGCCATCGACGTGTTCCACCCCGCTCGTATGGCCGACCGCATCCTCGGAATGGGCGACATCGTCTCGCTGGTAGAACGTGCTCAAGAACAGTTTGACGAGGAAGAGGCACGCCGTCTGCAAAAGAAGATTCAGAAAAACAAGTTCGACTTCAACGATTTTCTCGGTCAAATCGAGCAAATCAAGAAGATGGGAAACCTCAAAGACTTGGCTTCGATGATACCGGGCGTGGGAAAAGCCATCAAAGATGTGGACATCAACGATGATGCCTTTAAGGGGATAGAGGCCATCATCAAGAGTATGACTCCCAAAGAGCGTACCTCTCCCGAGATCCTCAACAGTAGCAGGCGACAGCGTATCGCTAAAGGTAGCGGCACAAGTCTGCAAGAGGTGAACCGATTGATAAAACAATTTGACCAGACTCGCAAGATGATGAAGATGGTCACAGGTAATAGCATGGCCAAAATGGCCGGTATGATGGGCAAAATGAAAGGAATGCCCGGTATGCCTCAACTCTAAATCAGAAAAGAAAACATGCAGTTGATCGACGGAAAGGCCACCGCTGCTGCCATCAAGGCAGAGATAGCGGAAGAAGTGAGACGCCTCATGGCCGACGGAAAGAAGCAACCTCACCTGGCAGCAGTGCTGGTGGGGCACGACGGTGGGTCGGAGACGTATGTCAAAAACAAAGTGATTGCCTGCGAGCAGTGCGGTTTCAAGTCTTCTTTGATAAGATTCGAGGCCGATATCACCGAGGCCGAGCTGCTCAACTGCGTGCATCGGCTCAACCAAGACGAAGATGTGGATGGTTTTATCGTGCAGTTGCCTCTGCCCAAACATATCGATGAACAGAAGATCATCGAAGCCATCGACTACCGAAAAGATGTAGACGGCTTTCATCCCATCAATGTTGGAAGGATGGCTATCGGTCTTCCGTGTTTTATTTCCGCAACGCCGCTGGGCATCATCACGCTGCTTCAGCGATACGGCATTAAGACTTCGGGAAAGAAATGCGTCGTTCTCGGTAGGAGCAACATCGTAGGAAAACCTATGGCTCAGCTGATGTTGCAGAAGCAATACGGAGATGCCACAGTCACGATCTGCCATTCTCATTCGCCATCGCTGAAAGAAGAGTGCCGCGAAGCCGATATTCTCATCGCCGCCATCGGTCAACCCAACTTTGTTACGGCAGACATGGTGAAAGAAGGAGCCGTTGTCATCGACGTGGGAACAACCCGTGTGGAAGACAAAAGTCATAAAGGAGGATTCCGACTCAACGGAGACGTGAAGTATAACGAGGTGGCAGCCAAGTGTTCATTCATCACTCCGGTTCCCGGAGGTGTGGGGCCAATGACCATTTGCTCGCTGATGACCAACACATTGGCAGCTGCCAAACACACTTATTATTAGTAAGGAACGGGCGTGAGAGGAGCCTTGAACTGCTCTCCACCGATCGGCCTACATACAATGAGCAGTGAAGAGTATTACGAGCAAGGCAATGAATATCGCCGACAGGGCAATTGGCAGAAAGCATTAGAATGTTACTCGGAAGCCATTGAACTCGACGCAGACAGTCCGGCGGTGCATGCTAAGCAGATGATCAACGATATTCTGAACTATTACGACAAGGATTCGCGCAATCCTTAACGGGAGGATGCATCGCCCGAATGGCCCTTTTATACGGGCAAAGGCACTTTCTCTCAGAGCAAGAACAAGATGAATAAGATAAAAGGAGCCGTTGTTATCGACACAGACAGGTGCAAAGGCTGCGACCTTTGCGTTGTAGCCTGCCCGTATGAAGTGCTGGAACTGGCTCAGAAAAAGGTGAATGCAAGTGGATATGCGTATGCCGAAGCTGTTCGAAAAGAACAATGTGTAGGTTGCGCAGCATGCGGAACAGTGTGTCCGGACGGTTGTATCACCGTTTATCGGATGAAAGTGAAGGAGTGAAACACAATGACAGAACAAGACGTAAGCCTCATGAAAGGCAATGAAGCGATAGCCCATGCGGCGGTTCGTTGTGGTGTAGACGGATACTTTGGCTATCCCATCACTCCTCAAAGTGAGATTATCGAGACGCTGGCCGCCCTGAAACCGTGGGAAACAACGGGAATGGTGGTGTTGCAAGCAGAGAGCGAAGTGGCATCGATCAACATGCTTTACGGCGGCGGAGGTTCGGGAAAGAAAGTCATGACCTCGTCTTCATCCCCCGGCGTAGCCCTGATGCAGGAAGGCATCTCTTACATGGCAGGAGCCGAAATCCCCGGATTGATTGTCAATGTGCAGAGAGGTGGCCCGGGATTAGGTACGATTCAACCCTCTCAAGGCGACTATTTTCAGTCGACAAGAGGTGGTGGAAACGGTGACTACAATGTCATTGTGCTGGCCCCGAACTCAGTTCAGGAGATGGCAGACTTCGTCGATCTGGCTTTCACCTTATCTTTTAAGTATCGCAATCCCGCCATGATCTTGAGCGATGGGGTGATTGGACAGATGATGGAAAAGGTGATCCTACCGCCGATGAAGCCTCGTAGAACGGAGGAAGAGATACGAAAAGAATGTCCGTGGGCAACAACCGGTCGAACGAAAGACCGTCGTCCCAACATCATCACTTCGTTGGAGCTCAAACCAGAGGTGATGGAACAGCGCAATCTGGCTCTGCAAGCGAAATACGAATGCATCAAAAACAACGAGGTGCGCTTTGACACGCAACAACTGGAGGATGCCGAATACATCATCGTTTCTTTCGGAAGTGCCTCGCGCATCGCAGAAAAAGCCATCGAATTGGCCCGGGAAGAAGGACTGAAAGTAGGCCTTTTTCGCCCCATCACCTTGTGGCCGTTCCCCACAAAGGCCCTCAACGCCGCCGCAGAAGGAAGGAAAGGCGTACTCGTTGTAGAGATCAACGCCGGACAGATGATAGAAGACGTGCGCCTGGCAGTAAACGGACGCGAGCGAGTGGAACACTTCGGTAGACTGGGAGGCATCGTTCCCGAGCCCGAGGAAATCGTAAATGCAATGAAGGAGAAGTTCTAATGGCGACAGAAATCATCCATCCCGACAATTTGGTTTATGCCAAACCCGCGTTGATGAACGACACCACGATGCACTATTGCCCGGGTTGTTCGCACGGAGTGGTGCACAAACTCATTGCAGAAGTGGTGGCAGAGATGGGTATGGAAGAAAAAACGGTGGGCATCTGTCCCGTTGGTTGCGCCGTGTTTGCCTATCGTTATCTCGACATCGACTGGCAAGAAGCGCCCCACGGACGGGCTCCGGCCTTGGCCGCAGCCGTGAAAAGACTGTGGAACGACCGACTGGTTTTCACCTATCAAGGCGATGGAGACTTGGCCTGCATCGGCACTTGTGAGACCATTCACTCGCTGAATCGTGGCGACAACATCGTCATCATCTTTGTCAACAACGCCATCTACGGTATGACAGGAGGACAAATGTCGGCCACAACGCTTCTCGATCAGCCCACAGCCACATGCCCCTCGGGGCGCGACCCACAGCTGCATGGCTACCCGCTTGACATCACCGACCTTGCCACAAGGCTTCAAGGCACGTGCTATGTCACCCGTCAGAGCGTCGACACGGTGGCCTCTATTAACAAAGCCAAGCGTGCCATGCGAAAAGCTTTCGAAGCTTCCATGGCCGGAAAGGGCTCTTCCCTGATCGAAATCGTCTCTACTTGTAACAGCGGTTGGAAGATGACGCCCGTCCAAGCCAATCGTTGGATGCAGGAAAACCTGTTCGACCATTACTCCAAAGGCGACTTAAAGGACACCACAAAAGAATGAAACAAGAAATCATCATTGCCGGATTCGGCGGTCAAGGGGTGCTCTCGATGGGAAAGATTCTCGCCTATTCGGGACTGATGGAAGGCCAAGAGGTGACCTGGATGCCGGCCTATGGCCCCGAGCAACGTGGCGGAACGGCCAACGTGACCGTGATTGTGAGCGATCAACGCATCTCTTCGCCCATCTTGAGCAAATATGATGTGGCCATCGTTCTCAACCAACCCTCGCTCGATAAGTTCGAACCCAAGGTGAAACCGGGCGGCATCCTGATATACGATGGGAATGGAATCATGCGTCCACCCACCCGCACCGACATCGCCATCTATAGCATGGACGCGATGAACAAGGCGGCGGAGATGAAAAATCCGAAGGTGTTCAACATGATTGTCCTGGGCGGATTGCTCAAAGTTTGCCCTGTGGTGAGCAGAGATGGACTCAAAAAGGCACTCTTTAAAACCCTGCCCGAGCGACACCATCACCTCATTCCGCTCAACATGGAAGCGGTGGAACAGGGGATGAACATCATCTGCCGGCAGTGAACGGGAAAGAAAACGAAAAGTAAAACGGGCATGAGGCCAAACGAAAACGAGGCTTTTCTTCCGTCGATATGAAGATAGCATCAGGTGCGAAAACCAACTCCTGCCCTGCAAAAGCTCTTGCCTATGCTGCAGAGAAGATAGGGATGGCCGGGCAGAGACAGGTACTTATAACAACGAAACAACTTGATTTTTTTATAACTCTCTAATTTTTTTGGAGGCCGGCTGCAGTGATGCACCCGGTCTTTTTTCTTTGTATCATTGCGTTGCCGACAGAAATGAGAAAGACTGTTTTGAGCCATGCGCTCAGTCTTCTTCTTTGTATCATCATGCTCATGTCGATCTACAACGTCTCCCCTTTAAGATCATTGATGGTGAAAACAGGCCCATCCCCATTCGGTTGGTTATCTCAACCCACGTACTCCTCCTCTCCTTACGACAGCCTCCTTTCCCCCTTCCTCCTCCATCTCTTAGCTTTTGACGTGCAAAAGCTAAGAGAATGCAATGCAAAAGCTAAGAAAACGCAATGCAAAAGCTAAGCTTTTGAAAAATAAGGAGAGAAGTAGGGAGATTCCATTCATAGGTGGCTATCGACCAACGAAAAGGAAAGGCCGGGGGTGAAAGGCAATGTTTTATTTTGAAATGTGGCCGATTTATCGTAAATTTGCACGTTTCAAGCACCAAACACATTGTATATATAGAATGTCATCAGTAGAAATTAAAAAGGTTTGTTCGAAGCGCGACCTGAAAGCGTTCATCGAATTGCACTACGACCTTTATCAAGGCAACGCCTATGATGTGCCTAACCTTTATAGCGATGAAGTGAAAACGCTGAGCAAAGATAAGAATGCAGCTTTCGACTTCTGCGAGGCAGAGTATTTTTTGGCCTATAAAGAGGGTCGGTTGGTGGGGCGTGTGGCGGCCATCATCAACCATCGGGCCAATCAAAAGTGGCAACGCAAGAGCGTTCGCTTTGGATGGATCGACTTTATAGACGACAAAGAGGTCTCGGCCGCTTTGCTACAAGCCGTGGAAGACTATGGACGCGCACACGGGATGACCGAGATGGTGGGACCACTGGGCTTCACCGATATGGATCCGGAAGGCATGCTCACCTGGGGTTTCGACCAGTTGGGAACCATGCCCACCATCTATAACTACGAATATTACCCCCAACACATCGCCGCTCTTGAGGGCTATGAGGTGGACAACACCTATATCGAAAACAAACTCTATGTGCCCGATGTCGTTCCGGAGAAATATGCCAAGATTGCGGCGATGATTCAACAACGCTATAGCCTGAAAATCAAAAAGCTCACCAAGAAAGATGTTTTCGAAAGAGGCTACGGACAGCGTATCTTCGACCTCATTAACATCACTTATTCGCACCTCTACGGATTCTCCGACCTCTCGCAACGACAAATCGATCAGTATGTCAAGATGTATTTTCCCATGGCCGATCTGGACCTCGTTACGCTCATCGAGGATACGGCCGCAGACAATAAGCTCGTGGGCGTGGGCATAACGATACCTTCTCTCTCGCGGGCCTTGCAGAAATGTCGACGCGGACGATTGCTGCCTTTTGGCTGGTGGCACGTGCTGAGAGCCATCAAATGGCACAAAACCGAGGTGGTGGACTTGCTCTTGGTGGGCGTGCTGCCCGAATATCGTTCGAAAGGCGTCAACTCTCTGCTCTTTGCCGATCTCATTCCGCGCTATCAGGCCTACGGTTTCAAATGGGGCGAGACGCAAGTAGAGATGGAAACCAACCTGAAAGTGCAAAGTCAGTGGGAGGCTCTCGACCCCATCATTCACAAACGGCGGGCTTGTTATAAGAAGTCGATTGTGTAAACAGACGTGCAACGGTAGGCGTCCAAGCCACCGCCTGTTCTCGTTTTTCATCCTTAACTACTCATCATGGCCATTTATAACGAAGAAAATATCCGCCATCTCTCCGACATGGAGCACGTGCGAACGCGTCCTGGTATGTACATCGGACGGCTCGGCGACGGCTCGCAGGCCGAAGACGGCATCTATGTGCTGTTGAAAGAAGTGCTGGACAACTCGATCGACGAGTTCAAAATGAACGCCGGAAAACGCATCGAGGTAGACATCGAAGACGAACTGCGTGTCTGCGTGCGCGACTACGGTCGCGGAATTCCGCAAGGAAAACTGGTTGAGGCCGTGAGTATGCTCAACACCGGCGGCAAATACGACTCGAAGGCGTTTAAGAAAAGCGTCGGCCTGAATGGCGTTGGCTTGAAAGCTGTCAACGCATTGAGCCTCAAATTCGAGGCCCGATCTTACCGTGAGGGCAAGGTTCGCTGTGTCATCTTCGAGCGAGGAGAGCTCGTCAGCGACGTGACAGAAGACTCTGGCGACGAGAACGGTACCTTTATCGCCTTCGAACCCGATGCAACGCTCTTCTTGAACTATCGTTTCAAGGCTGAGTTTGTCGAGACGATGCTGCGCAATTATACCTACCTCAATGCCGGACTGGCCATCCTTTACAACGGAAGACGCATCATCAGTCGCAACGGTCTGGAGGATCTGCTCAACGATCGCATGACCAATGATGGGCTCTATCCCATCATCCACATGCAGGGAGAGGACATTGAGATCGCTTTCACACATACCAACCAATACGGAGAGGAGTATTACTCTTTCGTAAATGGGCAACACACCACGCAAGGCGGCACCCATCAGAGTGCGTTCAAAGAGCATATCGCCAAAACCATCAAAGAGTTCTTCGGCAAAAACTATGAATATGGCGACATCAGAAATGGACTGGTCGCTGCCATCGCCATCAATATTCAAGAGCCGATGTTTGAAAGTCAGACCAAAATCAAGCTCGGTTCGCTCACGATGAGTCCCGATGGAGAGAGCGTTAACAAATATGTGGGCGACTTTATCAAAAAGGAGGTGGACAACTATCTCCATATCCACGCCGACGTTGCTGAAGAATTGAAACGCAAAATCGATGAGAATGAGCGCGAACGCAAAGCGATGGCCGGCGTAACGAAGATAGCTCGCGAACGAGCTAAGAAGGCTAACCTGCACAATCGCAAGTTGCGCGACTGCCGTATTCATTACAGCGATGCCAAGAACGACCGAAAAGAACAAAGTTCGATCTTTATTACCGAGGGCGACTCGGCCAGCGGAAGCATCACCAAAAGTCGAGATGTGAACACCCAAGCGGTGTTTTCACTGCGCGGAAAACCCCTCAACTCGTTCGGACTCACTAAGAAAGTGGTCTACGAGAACGAGGAGTTCAACCTTCTACAGGCTGCTCTCGACATCGAGGAAGGTCTCGATACGCTGCGCTACAATAAGGTGATTGTAGCTACCGATGCCGATGTTGACGGTATGCACATCCGTCTGCTCATCATCACTTTCTTTCTGCAATTCTTCCCCGAACTGATTAAAAAGGGACACGTGTACGTGCTTCAGACTCCGCTTTTCCGAGTGCGCAACCGCCGAACGAAAATCAAAGACCGGCAAGTGCTGGCCCAAGCCGATGCCTCTTTACGCAAAGGCGAACGCAAAACCGACTTCATCACTCGCTATTGTTACAGCGACGAGGAGCGACAGACGGCTATTCGCGAGCTCGGACCCGACCCGGAGATCACCCGATTCAAAGGTCTGGGCGAGATTTCGCCCGAAGAATTCGCTCATTTCATCGGGCCTGACATGCGGCTCGAACAGGTAACGCTCCACAAAAACGACCAAGTGCAGAAGCTGTTGGAGTATTATATGGGCAAGAACACCATGGAACGGCAGAATTTCATCATCGAAAACCTCGTCGTAGAAGAGGATGTCGTAGAGACCGACGATCTGTTTTAGTTGGATGCTTTCTGTGCGCACCGCCTGCCGAGAGGTGTTCTTGAGAAAGGCTTTCGGGCCCTTGCGTCGGGCCATATTCAAAGAAATTACTATTCATAGGCTGCCTGATGCAGCCCTCAACCTAAACAACATAATGAAAAGAAAACACTTGATGCTGGCGTTTCTTGCCGCTTGGACCTGGCAAACGGCCATGGCACAACTACGAGTCGACACCGGAAAAGACAGTCCGTTGCGCAAATTGGAGATAGCGGAGATGGCCATCAGCCGTCTCTATGTCGAGCCGGTGGATGAGAATAAACTGGCCGAGGACGCCATTCGAGGCATGTTAGAGAAGCTCGATCCGCATTCTACCTACACCTCGGCTCGGGAAACGAAGGCCATGACCGAATCGTTACAAGGCTCGTTCGAGGGCATCGGCGTGCAGTTCAACATCGTGCAAGACACGCTTCTCGTGATTCAGACCATCAGTAACGGCCCCTCGGAGAAGGTGGGTGTGCTGCCTGGCGACCGCATTGTGATGGTGAACGACTCGGCTTTTGCCGGCGTGAAGATGTCGCGCGACGAGATGGTGCGCCGTCTGCGCGGACCAAAGGGAACGAAAGTGAAGCTCGGCATCTTGCGAAGAGGTATCGGCGGTGTGCTCACCTTCGTCGTTACGCGCGACAAAATCCCCGTCAAAACCCTCGATGCAGCCTATTTGATTCGGCCCGGAGTGGGCTATATCCGTATCGGCAGTTTTGGAGCCACCACCTATGAGGAGTTCATGCAGGCCCTCTCCACCCTGCAATCGAAGGGTGCCAACCGCCTGATTCTCGACCTACAGGACAATGGCGGCGGATATCTTCAGGCTGCCGTGCAAGTGGCGAACGAGTTTTTGCAGCGCGATGATCTCATTGTCTACACGCAAGGACGCAGTGTTCGGCGCGAAGCGTTCTTTGCTCATGGCAACGGACACCTGCTCGAGGGGCGCGTCGTGGTGCTGATCAACGAGTTTTCGGCCTCGGCAGCCGAGATTGTTACCGGTGCATTGCAAGATCAAGACCGAGCCGAGGTGGTGGGGCGGCGTAGTTTTGGCAAGGGATTGGTTCAGCGTCCCATCGAGTTGAACGATGGAAGTATGATACGTCTCACCATCGCTCACTATTACACTCCTACCGGTCGATGCATTCAAAAGCCCTACACCAAGGGCGATGCAGCCAGCTATGAGCGCGAGATCGATGCCCGATACCAGCACGGCGAACTCTATAGCGCGGATAGTATTCATCTGCCTGATTCGCTGAAGTTTAAAACCCTGCGCCGAGGAAGAACCGTTTATGGCGGCGGAGGTATCATGCCGGATTATTTCGTGCCGTTAGACACGACGCAGTTCACTCGTTTCCACCGACAATTGGCCGCCAAGAGCATCCTCATCAATACCACCTTGCGCTACGTAGACCGTCAGCGCAAGACGCTCAAACGGCTCTATCCCGCTTTTTCCGACTTTTATCGGCGATACGAAGTGCCGCAAAGCTTGGTGGACGAGTTGCTGGCTGAGGCCGAACAACAGAAGCTGCGACCGAAAGATAAGGCCGAGTGGGAACGCACGTTGCCCCTGGTGAAGAATCAAATCAAGGCTCTTGTGGCCCGCGACCTGTGGGATATGAGCGAGTATTTCCAGGTGATGAATGAAGAAAATCACACTGTTCGAAAGGCTTTGGAACTGTTGGGCGAGTAGGACGAAGGGGCCGCACAAACTTATAAGGCGGTTAAACGAAGGATCAACAAAAAAGAGAACTGATCGCACACCATGCGATCAGTTCTCTTTTTTGTTATACCGGTACAACTGCACTGCTGGAGTTCATTTCATCGAATCGTACTGGCGCGATTGTATTGCCGGATTTCATTTGGCCTCAATTGCCATCGTTGTTTCTCACACCATTCGCCATACAAAGGCGAGGAGCATAGTGGCGGCGATGCCCAAGGTTAGAGGCAAGAGGGCGGCAACGGTAGTCCACTTCGCGCTGTGAGTCTCTTTATAAATGGTATAGAGGGTGGTGGAGCAGGGATGATGTAGCAAGCAGAATACCATCAGGCAGAGAGCCGTGAGTAGATTCCAACCGCCCATCGTCAGAATCTCGCGGGTTTGTGCTTCGGTGCCCTCCATGAGTACGCCTGCCGCAGCCACATCGCTCTGTCCCAGCGTCAAAAGGGTAAGCATAAGAATGGTGGGCATCACGATTTCGTTGGCCGGAATGGCCAGGAGATAAGCCAAAAGGATAACGCCGTTGAGGCCCATGAGCCAACCAGGCGTCTCAAACCAACCGATGAGATGCTGGGCAATGCTTACACCGCTCACTTCGATGTTGCAGCAAAGCCAGATAATAGCGCCGGCCGGAGCCGCGAAAACTACAGCACGCCAAAGAACAATGAGTGTGCGGTCGATGAGCGAGGTGTAGAGCGTTTGCCAAAACTGCGGTGGCCGATAGGGCGGAAGTTCGAGGTGGAAGGTAGACACCTCGCCGCGAAGAAGCGTGCGTGAGAGCAGCCACGAACTGCCGAACATCGCTCCAACACCCAAAAGCACGATACACATCACCGCCACTAAGGCCACGATGCTACTGTATTGAGGTGCAACGGCGGCCCCGATGAAGAGCGTAGCCAAAAGAATCTGCGTGGGCCAGCGACCGTTGCAGAGCGAGAAGTTGTTAGTGAGGATGGCAATGAGCCGTTCGCGCTGACTGTCAATGATGCGTGTGGAGACCACTCCTGCAGCATTGCAACCGAATCCCATGCTCATTGTCAGGGCTTGTTTGCCGTGTGCACCCGAACGGCGGAAGAGTTCGTCGAGATTAAAAGCCACACGCGGCAGATAACCGAAGTCTTCCAGCAGCGTGAAAAGCGGAAAGAAGATGGCCATCGGCGGTAGCATCACCGATACGACCCAAGCCGTGGAGAGGTAGATGCCGTCGACGAAGAGTCCCGTAACCCACCATGGCGCGTGCAAATCGACGAAAGTCTCGCGCAGGACAGGATGAACGAATCCCACAAGGAGACGATTGAGCCAGTCGGAGGGATAATTCGAGCCGATGATTGTGAGCCAAAACACCACGCCCAGCAAGGAAATCATAATCGGAAAGCCCCAGAGGCGATGCGTAAGGATGCGGTCGAGCTTGACATCGAGCGGCAGTCGGCCTCGTTCTCCGGCTTGTGTCACCACCTCGTGGCAGATTTCCTCGGCCTGGGCGTAGATGTCTTCCATCCATTGGTCGTGAAAGTTGTTGCTGATTTGGAGGTGAATCTCCTCGGCCAGGGCGTTGAGTGTTTCATTGCCGAAGCGTTCGCATACGCTGGGATCATTCTCCATGAGGCGGAAAGCAATCCATTCGGCATTGGAGAGGTCGGGATAGGTCTGCCGAACGCGTTGCGTGAGCACCGCCACCTTTTCCGCTGTTGCTGCCGGAAGTCGACTGGCACGGTGCGGATGGCACACATACTGGCCCGTGACCACGGCGCGAATCGTCGACAGCAGTTCGTCGATGCCTCGCCCCGAACGAGCTGAACAGCCCACGACAGGGATTCCCAATCGACGCGAAAGAGCATTGAGATGGATGTCGATGTGGTTACGTTGGGCCTCGTCGAGCAGATTGACGCAGAGCACGGCCTTGTCGGTGATTTGCAGCACTTGGAGAATCAGATTCATGTTGCGCTCCAAACGTGTAGCGTCGGCCACCATCACGGTGACGTCAGGCTGACCGAAGAGGATGAAGTCGCGGGCTATCTCCTCATCTTCCGAGGTGGATGAGAGCGAATAAGTGCCGGGAAGATCGACGATGCGGTAGGTTTCTGCCTCGTAGTTGAAGAAGCCCTCAGCCTTTCCCACCGTCTTTCCGGGCCAGTTGCCAGTGTGTTGTTTCAGTCCGGTAAGGGCATTGAAGACAGTGCTCTTACCCGTATTGGGGTTTCCGGCCAGGGCCACGACATAGCGTTCGCCACCGGCCTGCGTTCCGCGACGTTGCAAACTGTGCATCGCTGCCTGCGGACAAGCAGCGCAGGGGTTGATATGGGAGGATGGATTCATTGTGCGTTTCTTATCGTTCGTGTGTCGATTCGGGTGCGGAGAGGGGTGTTTCCGTTTGCCCCTCTTCGTCGGATTGGAAGAGAATATACCGTGCTTGATCGTGCCGGAGGGCGATAACGGTGCCCCGAACCACGTAGGCTACGGGATTACCCAACGGACTTGCCATGTCGATGCTTACCCTGCTGCCACGAACAAAGCCCAAGTCCATCAGTCGGCGGCGTAGAGCTCCGCGGCAGGAGGGCGACAGTCCGACGATTCTCACCGTCTTTCCCGTCTCGAGATGCACCAGTCTTCGAGCCCTTGTCTCAGGACAAAGCGCAGCCTCTTCGGTCGTCATTGCTTCGAGATTGAGGGCCGAGAGCGCGTCAATAGGCAATGAGAACCGCTCGCCTTCGTAGCGGAACGTGAAGCCGAGGTTGTCGATATGAGTGATAAAGAGGATCGAATCTTTGGTGAGTCCCTTGTCGGTAATTTCGACAAAGCGTGCCCGGTCGTCGTCTTCTACATGCAGGATGCGCCACCACGACTGTGCCGCGAGCGGTTTTCCGCTCCGTTCCTGTGCCGGAATCTCGAGCGAAGGGGTGGGGATTGGGTCGCCATGAGGGTCGAAGAGCGGGTTGCCCAGGAGCGAGGCAATGCGTTCCCGTTCGGCCTCGCTCATGCGATGCTCCATGCGATGGGCCCGTTCGTGCCACTCGGGCGGAGCATAGCCCGAATGTTCGGCCAGATATTGCTCGTAGATGCGGTGGGCTCGGATGAGTTTAAGAGCATGCTTTCGTCCGGCATCGGTGAGCTGTAGTCGGCGGTCGGCGGTGAGTTCGCCGTTTAAAATCAGTGCGCCCACCATCGCAGCCAGGCTTTCTGCACTGACATTCAGCCCTTCGGCCTCCCGATGGGCCTCCTCTAAAGACAGACTTCCGCCCCGTTCGTACAGCGTTTTGAGGAAATCTTCCTGCAATTCTTTGACGTCTTTCGCGTCGCGTTTGCCCAAAAGGCCTTTTGCCGCCGACAAAATGCCCGGGATGTGTTGAGAATGGGTTGCCACTGTATGTTCCTCCTGCTAATCGGTTTCTAAACTCTTCTGCTTCTTTCTTCTTCAAGCCGCATCCGTCTTCTTCGGTTTGTGCTTCAGCCTCCGTCTGTTATTCTACTGTCGACCATCGAAAGCTGTCCATACACCGCTTGTCGGGAGTGTGCTGCATCCCGATAATTGGTCGGTCATCGTCTTCCGAACCGGGAGGTCTCTGCCGTCGAAGCCCCGCAGAATCTGTATGCAAAGTTACAACTAAATGCCGATTCGCCCCTCCCCGTCTCTCCTTTTTTGCATCCTTATATATAGGTATATTCGCACCCATTCTGTCAAATAGGGGAACGTGTTCGATGAAGAAAAAGAGGAGATTAGCCCTGCCAGAGCGTGAGTGGGCCGTGGAGTGAGGCGGGAACATCAATCAAACGCTGATTAGAACTGCCGCGGAAGGGGAGTGATGGGTCGCGAAGCGAGCGGACGAAAGGCCCGTCTACAAGTACGTCGATCTCTTCGAGAAGCGGTCGGCGGCGAGCATCTGTCAGCAAATTCTCGAACGTGAAGCCCGTATAACACCATATATCTTTCTTCGTCTTGAGCTTAATCTCTCGCGCTAAGACCGTAAAGGCTTCGGGTTGAAACATCGGATCGCCGCCGCTAAAGGTGACATTGGCAAAGGGATCGGACTGAATGACGGCCATAATTTCGGCTATCGGCACGTCGCGACCTCCCTGCATATCCCACGACTGCGGGTTGTGGCAGCCCGGACAGGCATGCTCACAACCCGCGCAATAGATGGTCGTGCGGAATCCCGGGCCATCCACCATCGTATCTTCGACGATGGAAAGCAGACGAATCGCGGTCATAGGCGATGAATCACTCGGTCGTTGAGTTCCGCCAGTTTACCGCTGTTCCAACGATCAGTCGTTCCCACGAGATAGCCAGTGATACGTTGTAGGCGATCGATGTGTCGACTGCCGCACTGGGGACACTGTTCCAGCTTTGCATCGGCGTTCTCATAGCCGCAGTCCATGCATCGATTGCGGTTGTGGTTGACGCTTCCGTAGCCCATATTGTAGCGGTCCATCATATCGACCACGCTCATGATAGCCTGGGGATTGTGTGTTGCGTCGCCATCTATCTCGACATAGAAGATGTGTCCGCCGCTGGTCATTGCATGATAGGGGGCTTCCACCTCGGCTTTATGCCGCGCGCTGCACTTGTAGTACACAGGAACGTGATTGGAGTTGGTATAATAATCGCGATCAGTAATGCCCTCGAGTACGCCGAAGTCTTTGCGGTCTCGCTTCGTAAACTTACCGGCCAGTCCTTCAGCCGGTGTGGCCAGCAGACTGAAGTTGTGCTGATAGGTTTCCGAATACTCGTTGCACCGCTGCCGCATGTAGTCGACAATCTTCAGACCGAGTTGCTGAGCCTCGTCGCTCTCGCCGTGATGCGCGCCCAGGAGAGCTTTGAGACACTCGGCCAGTCCGATAAATCCGATGCCAAGTGTGCCTTGATTGATGACCGACTCGATGCTTTCGTCCGCCCCGAGTTTGTCTGCGCCTATCCAAAGGCTTCTCATCAGCAGTGGAAACTGCTTGGCGAAGGCCGTCTTCTGAAAGTTGTAGCGATCGACGAGCTGATGAGCCGTGATGTCGAGCATGTTGTCGAGTTTGGCGAAGAAACGATTGATGCGCTCTTCGCGGTTGTCTGTGTCTCGGCATTCGATAGCCAAGCGAACGATGTTGATGGTAGAGAACGAGAGATTGCCTCGACCCACCGACGTTTTCGGTCCGAACCGATTCTCGAACACCCGCGTGCGGCAACCCATCGTGGCCACTTCATGAAGATAACGCTTAGGATCGTCTGCCCGCCAGGCATCGCTCTGATTGAAAGAGGCATCGAGATTGAGGAAGTTGGGGAAGAAACGCCGTGCCGTCACCTTGCAAGCCAGTTGGTAGAGGTCATAGTTGCGATCGGTCTTCAGATAGTTCACGCCCCGCTTTTTCTTCCAAATCTGAATCGGGAAGATAGCCGTTTCGCCGTTGCCCACACCGTCGTAGGTGCTGTTCAGTAGTTCGCGCATCACGCAACGCCCCTCTGCCGACGTGTCCGTACCATAGTTGACCGACGAGAAAACCACTTGATTCCCTCCCCGTGAGTGAATCGTATTCATGTTATGGATAAAGGCTTCCATGGCCTGATGCACCCTTGCCACCGTTTTGTTGATGGCATGCTGTACGATGCGG